>JANOQK010000071.1:0-18559 GCA_031414855.1 Bacteroidia bacterium
GAAAATTCCATAGCGAACAGGAAATGATCTGATAAAAAGAATTTACGGGAATAATTTACCAGGGCTACAATTGGTAAAAACAAAGGAGGAATTACAATTAAAAGCATCTTGGCCCAAGCAGTTGATTCTGAATTATATTTCTCAGCTAGTGCCTTGAATTCCATTCCATTTGCAACCAGATATTCACCCACAACGCGCTGAACATATTCGCTGTATGGCATAAAATTCATCTGCGCATACAAACTCGTATTAAATGTTTGAAAGAGTGGAAACAAAAAATAAATCACGTTACCGACAAAAAAGAAGGCGACAGGTTTCATATAAGGTTGTCTCTTTCCTTCGGCCATATCACGTGTTATTTGTCCCGGCCTAAGGAGCATTGACTTGAAGCTGTTTATAAATTTACTGTCGATGAAGGTAAAAGCATTAAATACATTCTTAAAAAAATACAGAACAGTTCGTTCATACTGTTCTACGACCTTTTCACTGCATCGATTGCAATATCTACCTTGAAATTCGTGACTACAGTTTTTACAAGTCCGGATCACTTGTTCATCAAATGCCGGCTCTTTTCTAGAAAAAAGTTTTATTTTCATCTTTCAAAGAGTTCTAGTTGTGAAGGTAGCAATTGAAATGATCTCCGATGTAAAGATGTAATGCCCAATGCCCGTATTCCATCGCGGTGTTCTTCCGTAGGGTATCCAACATTAGTATTCCATCCATACCCGGGAAACTGTATCGATAACTTTGACATCAATTCATCACGATATGTTTTAGCCAGAACAGATGCAGCCGCAATCGAAAGATATTTACCATCTCCCTTTATCACACATTCATGCAACACACCAGGATAAGGTTTGAAACGATTTCCGTCAATTAATAAAAACTGTGGTCTCACTTCCAATTTATCCAAGGCAAGGTGCATGGCTTTGAAAGAGGCGTTCAAAATATTGATCTTGTCAATCTCGTTGTTGTCTATTTCTGCAATTGCCCAAGCCAAGGCATCGCGCTTGATATCTTGCTCCAAAAGTTCGCGCTCCTCTTTTACTAATTGCTTGGAATCGTTCAGCAATTCGTGTTTGTAATCTTTTGGCAAAATAACGGCCGCTGCCACTACTGGGCCCGCAAGACAACCCCGGCCAACCTCATCGCAGCCGGCTTCAATCAAATCTGGTGTGAAAGATGAAAGTAGCACTCTTCAATATTAGAGATTCAAAATTAAAGATTCAAAATTGAATTGGTTTTGCAATCCCGAACCTCTAATCTTGAATAATAAATGATCGACCATGTCTTCAAAAAAAGAACAATCGAATCCCGACTACAAAACAGACAAGCCCTGGACCACCCTTTCATCAGAATTGAAATACAACAATCCATGGATCAGTGTCACCGAATATCAGGTACTCAATCCTGCTGGAAAGCCGGGCATCTATGGAAAAGTACATTTTAAGAATAAAGCCATTGGCATCATTCCGCTAGATGAGAATGGGAACACCTGGTTGGTCGGTCAACATCGCTATCCCCTAGATGAATGGAGCTGGGAAATTCCGGAAGGTGGCGGACCTATTGAAGGAAGTGCACTCGAATCTGCCAAGCGCGAACTCAAAGAAGAAACAGGAGTGGTCGCTAAAAAATGGACTGAACTACTACGAACCCACTTGTCGAATTCGGTAAGTGATGAAGAAGGATTTATTTTTCTGGCAGAAGAACTTGAACACGGTGAAGCCGAGTTGGAAGAAACGGAAGCCGATATGAAAGTCTGGAAACTTCCTTTTCGCGAAGCGCTTGACATGGTGATGGCCGGAAAAATTACAGATAGTCTTAGTGTAATGGGAATATTGAAAGTCGCTAGAATAAAAAAAATATAGCTGCTGGATACTTGATTCTTGTAACTTGTATCCAGAATCAAGAATCTATTCAATCAATAATATTTCAACTTTTTCTCTGATTGACTTCCCTCTCCAAATACCGTCCTCACGTTCGCGAAAGCTTCATGCTCGCCTATCCTGTAATGCTCAGTCAACTGGGGCATGTAATGATGGGCGTTACGGACAGCATCATGGTAGGTCACATTGGCGCTGAACCCTTAGCAGCAGCATCGTTGGCGAATGTAGCTTTTAATGTCATTTTACTTTTTGGAATTGGGGTTTCCTATGCTATCACTCCATTGGTTGCTTCTGCACAAGGTGAACATAACAATCAGCATGTAAGCGACACATTGAAACATGGGCTGGCGATCAATTTTGTCAATAGCTTGATCCTGGTAGCAGTGGTCATCTTCGCTCAAAATCTTTTATTTCATATCGGTCAACCCAAAGAAGTAGTTGACCTGGCTATTCCTTATTTGAGTATCATCACGTTCTCCATTATACCTACACTGATCTTTCAAACCTTTCGTCAATTCTCAGAGGGTCTTTCGTTCACTCGTATCGCCATGATCGTTGTGATTGGCAGTAATTTTTTGAACATAGGATTGAATTATATATTCATTTATGGTCACGCTGGTTTTCCAGCAATGGGGTTGGTGGGTGCTGGATGGGGCACACTTATTTCACGCATAGCTATGGCAGCTGGTATTGCCTACTACGTTTACTTTGCGAAAGACTTTAAAAATTATCGATCAGGATTTTCAATTGGCAATTACTCAAAGTCACTAATTAAGAAAATGTTGAACATTGGATTGCCTGCAGGAATACAATTTATATTTGAAGTGGCTGCCTTTGATTTCTCAGCCGTGATGATGGGATGGCTTGGCACAAAGACATTGGCCGCACATCAGATCGCCATCAACCTTGCTACCATTAGCTATATGACTACAACGGGACTTGCTGCTGCGGCCACTATCCGCGTAAGCAACGAGATTGGCAAGAAAGATTTCAAAACCATGCGCACCGTTGGATTCACCATATTAGGAATGGCGCTTACCGTTATGGCATTATGGGGATTGCTGTTTATTGTAGGCAGGAATTTCCTACCTTCTCTTTACATACTAGATGCAGAGGTTATTGCCATCGCAGCACCCTTGATTGTGATTGCGGGGTTTTTTCAATTGGCCGATGGTACCCAGGTGGTGTGCATTGGTGCTTTGCGCGGGTTACAAGATGTAAAACTTCCTTCCCTCTTTATCTTCATCGCCTATTGGGTGATCGGTTTGCCACTGGGCTATTGGCTTGGCTTCAAATCAGGATACGGTGCGGTGGGTATTTGGACCGGTCTGTTGATTGGACTTACACTTACGGCTATTGCTATGTTTATTCGTTTCAGGACTTTGTCGAGGAATTTTAAAGGATGAGAAAATTTAAAAATATGATTTTAGATTTAAGAATGGTGATTATTGAAACAAATGAAAAATATCGATTCTAAAATCGTAAATCATAAATCTCAAATAATGAGTATCTTTTTGGAAACTTAGCTGCTATGGAAAATCTTGCCAGGCCTGTAAAGCATTCCCAAACCACGATCACGGAACTCATGATCCCTGCCTATGCCAATTTTGGCGGTAAAATTCATGGAGGAATTCTACTTTCTCTGATGGACAAGGTGGCCTATGCAACCGCCAGCAAACATGCGGGCACATACTGTGTTACTGTTTCTGTGGATAAAGTGGAGTTTCTGCAACCGGTAGAAGTTGGTGAATTGGTTTCCATGCATGCATCAGTCAACTATGTTGGCAAGACATCTCTTGTAGTTGGCATTCGGGTAGAATCACAAAATGTAAAACGAGGAACAATCAAACATACCAACTCTTCCTTCTTTACGATGGTGGCCAAGGGCGATGACGACAAGCCAATGATGGTTCCCAAACTGATACTGGAAAGCAGAGAAGACATTAAGCGTTTCATTGAATCCATGAACATGAAAGAAATTAAAAATGCCGTTCGCGAAAAAATGGATGATGCCAAGTCACATATTGAGGTGGAGAGAGCCAGTGAACTATTAAAGACTGAACGCTGTATTTTTAAACTTGCCTAGTTGAAAAAATAAATTCTAAATTCTAAATTCTAAATTCTAAATTCTAAATTCTAAATTCTAAATTCTAAATGAAATACTTCTTCTCGCTCATAATTCTTTTTCTCTTTAATTTTTCCTACGGACAATACCCAATTATTCTCACGCAACGAGACCAAGCCAAGGTCATAGATGATCTTCTCGAAGACCGTTTGCGAAATACGTTACCTGCATTGATGCGCAGAGAAGGATTTGACATGTGGGTGGTCGTTTCCCGAGAGTACAATGAAGATCCAGTGATCGAAACTTTACTGCCTGCTACGTGGATGGCTGCAAGAAGAACTACCATGCTTGTTGCTTTTGACAAGGGTGCTGACAAGGAGATGGAGTTCCTTGCCGTAGCCCGCTATGATGTGGGCAAAGTTTTTAAGCGTGCCTGGGATCCTGATGCTAATCCAGATCAATGGGCACAATTGGGAAAGATAATAGCCGAACGCAAACCCAATAAAATAGGTGTGAACAAAGCACCTTCCTGGGGTCATGCCGATGGACTCACTTCCAACGATTATGACAACTTGATGAAAGTACTTCCAAAGAATTTACAGACTAATGTTACTTCGGCAGAAAAGCTTGCCGTAAGCTGGTTGGAAACACGCACTGAAAAAGAAATGGTCTTGTATCAACAAATTTGCCGCATCGCACATGATATTATTGCTGAAGGATTCTCTGATGGTGTAATTCAACCTGGCGTTACCACTACCGAAGATGTAGTATGGTGGTACCGTGAAAAGATTAAAGAATTAAAATTAGATACCTGGTTTCATCCATCGGTTTCTGTTCAACGCAATGAGGCAGAAACTATCACAGCCAAGCGCCCAACACCATTAGTCATTCAGCCGGGTGATTTACTCCATGTTGATTTCGGAATTACCTATCTGCGATTGAATACCGATACACAGCAGCATGCCTATATTTTAAAAGCCGGTGAAACGGAAGTACCCAAATATTTGAAAGACGCTTTCACAAAAGGAAATAGGCTACAAGATTTACTCACAGGTAATTTTAAGGAGGGACGGACGGGCAATGAAGTTTTGAGGGCTGCGCGTGAACAAGCCATCGCTGAAGGAATCACACCTTCTATTTATACACACCCCATTGGCTTTCATGGGCATGCCGCAGGAACCACAATCGGTATGTGGGACTTCCAAGGAGGAGTTCCATTTACAGGAGACTATCCCTTGCATTACAATACGGCCTACTCTATTGAACTAAATTGCACCGTCAATATTCCAGAATGGAAGAAAGACATTCGCATTCAACTGGAAGAAGATGGTTACTTTGACAAGACTGGTTTCAGGTATATCGATGGAAGGCAGAAAGAAATTATTATGATTCCTAAAGCGGGTAGAAATAAATAATCAAACACTAAACCAAATCTCTCTACTTCTGACCTCATGAAATTCTTAAGGGTTCTACACACCTACTATGGTCTTACTATTTTCGGATTACTCTTCGTTGTATTTTTGCCTCTTCTTCTTGTTCCTATTATTTTTCGTAAACAATTTCAGTTAGTAGGCATCTTCAACCGCTGGTGGGCAAAATCGTTGTTCCTATTTACTTTTCTCCCCTTTCGCGTTGAATGCCAATCTAAACTTGATCCGACAAAGCAATACATCTTCTGCCCCAATCACTTTTCCTATTTGGATATTCCAACGATGGGACTCAACCCTATCAACACCATTTTTGTAGGAAAAAGTGAAATGGAAAAAATTCCTCTGTTCGGATATATGTATAGCAAACTTCACATTACGGTTGACCGCTCCAAATTAAAAAGTAAGTTCATCACGCTTCAACGTTCGCTTGAAGCATTGGAAGATGGGAAAAGTCTGGTCATTTATCCGGAAGGTGGAATTATCACACACCATCCTCCGCAGATGGTGAAATTCAAAGACGGTGCTTTTCGGGCCGCCATTGAAAAGCAGGTGGCTGTTGTTCCTGTGACGATTCCTTACAATTATATCATTATGCCTGATCCACCGAAATATCTTTACCCCAGAAAAATTGTAGTTGTCTTTCACGAGCCCATCGAAACCAAAGGGATGACCATGCAAAATGCTGATGAGCTAAAGCAACAGGTCTTTGATGTGATCCAAGCAGAATTGCAAAAGTATAGTATCACGCGCTAAGCTCGCAGAGATTCCTTCTGAATTCTTTACTTCGTGGTCTTTGCACGAAAAAAATGTAGTTTTGAAAGTATGAAAATAGATCGCGCCCAACTGGATAGAATCGCACACCTTGCCCGCCTGGAATTTGATGAGAAGGACGCAGAAAAAATGATGAGGGACATGACCAACATTGTCACCTTCGTAGAAAAACTTAATGAAGTAAATACAGATGGGATTGAACCATTAACGACCATGAGTCATGAGATTAATGCCTTGCGCGAAGACGAAGTAAAACCTCACATGAGTCATGAGGAGGCATTAAAAAATGCGCCTAAAAAAGATGCAGACTATTTCCGCGTGCCCAAAGTGCTAGAATAGGTGTTGGATACTAAGATTATTGATGCTGGATTATTTGGCTTCGACAGAGATTAAATCTCAACATGCTCACGAAAAATCCTGAATCTAGCATCCAGAATCCAGAATACACTTCCATTGCTAATCGCCTATTAATAAAGTAAACTTGCAGCCGGTTTTATCGCGCACTATGTACTCCATACAATTCTGGAAATCCTGGCCTAAAGTTTATCAACGCATCTTTTGGGCAACTGTCACTTTGCTTGCGTTCTCTCTTCTTTTTTTATGGATCACCTACTTCCAAGCTCCAGCCCCTACGCTGACCTGGCAATTCATTCAGGAACTGGAATTACTTGAGGTTCCTATTCATAGTTTTCAAACCGGTCTTTTTGAATTAACAATCAAAGGGGACAACTATCTTATTTTCGAAAGGCTTCTGGGAAATGAATTAACACCGCAGCCCGTTATGGCTTATCTTTTTCTTGGTATCCTGATCTTGAGCGCCATCATGCTGCTCTCGGTAATAACATCGCTGAGCCGGTTTTGGTATAGCGTTGGCATGGGACTATTCATCCTATTCATTGTCGGGTTTCGACTGGAACTTCTTCAGGTTTTGGGATTCGCTAATAAACTTCCAACCGTCATTGTACTGATCCTGTATGTGCCCGTCAGTTTTTATTTTCACGCGTTCAATACTTCTTCAAGTTTTATTTTACGAATCACAACGTTTGTGATTATTACGGTTGTTGCAGGTATCGGCCTGATCCTGTTCGCGCAAGCTCCACTTCCTGCTTACCACATGGCAGCCTCGGGATACATTGCAGCAATGCTCTTAAGTGTTGTGTTTATCATCACGGTCTCGCATGAAATTCTGGCCTCTTTCATAAGCCTTGTTAGCCGCGGTATGCGACAGACCAAAAGTCTAAAACACTTCCTGATCATCAGTGTCATTTACATGGTTAACCTTTTTTTGGCCTACTTTAATAAGATCCATTTAATTGAATGGAATTTTCTTGCCATTAACTTTTTTCTATTAATAACTATTTCTGGCATATTGGGTATTTGGGGATTCCGTCAAAGACAACCTCAATATGCTGGCATCATTGAAGCTGATCCCTTTGGAGTTTATCTCTTCATTAGCTTGGCGACTATTTGCTTTGGCACAATCGCTTGGTTGCTTTCTTCAGCCAATGATCCTGCAGTAGATGCCCTTCGTGATGTTATCATTTACAGTCATCTGGGATATGGCATCATATTCTTGCTATATGTGCTTTCAAATTTTATGGGCATGCTGGGAGAAAATCTTCAGGTCTATAAAGTATTGTATCAGCCTAACAATATGCCCTATTTCACATTCCGCTTTGCAGGATTAATTGCAACACTTGCTTTTTTCTTTTATAACACCTGGCAAGTGCCGGTGCGAAATGCGCAAGCAGGCTATTACAATGCTATGGCGGATATTTACAAACCCAATAGTCCCAAACTAGCAGAAGCCTATTATTCAAAAGCCGGTTTGTACGGATTCCAAAACCATCACGCCAACTATGCTATTGCCAATCTTGAGGCCAAACGAGATAACGTGAACAAGGAGCGCACATTCTACAAACGTGCTTCAGCCAACAGGCCCACAGAAATGTCGTACTTAAATTGGGCCAATACATTTCAACGTGAGGGATCTTGGTTGGAAGCTCTGCTCTCACTTCGCGAAAGCGAAACTGATTTCCCTAAAAGTGGTGCCATTAAAAATACACAAGGACTTATTTATGCCAAGTTGAACATGCTTGATTCTGCTTTGCTCATGCTGGAAGAATCGCGCAACTATGCGTTCTCTAAAAACTCGGCTGAAACGAATCTGATTGGACTAATTGCGAAAAATGATTTGCCCATTGATGCTGATTCAATATTTCATCTAATTGGATCAACGCATGCGGGAGTGGAAGCCAATATCCTAGGACTTGCGAATCTGCAAAATGAAAAGATACAGATGAGTCTTCCTCTTCCAAAAGATTCCCTGTTAAATTTATTTACGGCCACCCTACTAAACAATTATTTAATCAACCATCTAGGTGAAGTAGATTCTTCGGTAATCAATCAAACTGTAAAACTTGCTCGCATTGAAAACAATTCGAGCTACCGAGAAGATTTACTTATTGCCAGCTCTTTCTCACTTTATGCCAATGGTGAGATCGGGCGGGCGTTTAGTTTATTAGAGGAAGTAATTTTCTCTAGTGATACACAAGGTAAATACAATAACGTTCTCGCGCTTTGGGCACTGGAACAAAATGCTCCGGAGGCAGCATTAAAGTTTTTATCGTTCGCACTTAGCCAAAATTTTCCAGATGCTGCATTAACAAATGCAGTGGCGCTTTCAGAAGCTGGAAGATTAGGTGAGGCCATTGTAGCATGGGACAGCCTTAAATCAAAAAGTGACACAACACAACTTCAAATGGCCGAAAGTATATTGAGAGTATTAGCCTTACCGGAAAGCTTTGCAAACAAATTCAATGATTCTGAAAAATATCAATTCTGCAGGTATCGAATTGATCTCACAGACTCTTCTTTATTTAATCGTGTACTGGGTTCTATTGAAAATTCCGACTTAAAAGTAAAGGCGATTATCGACCGAACTAAAAAACTATTAAAGCAGGATAATTTGAAAGGAGCCACTCAGGTATTTCAGAAAATTAGTGGACTTAAAATGAGTGACGAAAAATTATTCGAAGAATTTAAGCACACTGAACTTAATCTACTGGCAGAAAGAAAGAATATTAATGCTTTGGAGCAACAAATGAAGGAAGTCGCATTCAATTTGGATCAAAAAAATGAACTGATTTATTACAATTCACTAATCCAACAAAATTCCGGACAGATGGATGCTGCAACCAAAAACTATGAATGGTTGGCTACCGCCAATCCTTATTTCGATGAAGCTATTGTGGCATCTGCACGGTTCTTCAAAACCAACAGTAAGGAAAGAATGAAAGCTTACACTATTCTTGTCAATGCATTACAGGTCAATCCACAATCCGTAAAAATACTGAAAGCCTATAGTATTGAAGCCGTTCAGCTCGGGTTTGACGAGTATGCTCAAAGTGCTTTGGATCGCCTCAATGGACTGATCGGACAACAAGCCTTCAATACATTTGTTTTTGAAAACAGAAAGAATCTTACTCCTCAAAATAACTAATAGTTGCCGGCTATAAGCAAACGACTTTCTGTTAACTTTGCTCACTTGATAAAACTGCTATGGAGATAAAATTCGTACCGCTCAATCACATACACGAAAAATTAGGAGGCAAAATGGTACCCTTCGCGGGATACAACATGCCAGTGCGCTACTCATCTGACATTGAAGAACATATGACAGTACGCAATGGCGTTGGCGTTTTCGATGTGTCGCACATGGGTGAGTTTACACTTAAAGGACAAAATGCCCTTGACCTTATTCAACGGGTTACGAGTAACGATGCCTCCAAACTGATTGATGGCCAAGCACAATATTCATGTTTACCAAATGAAACCGGAGGGATTGTGGACGACTTGATCGTTTATAAAATAAAGGATAATGACTATCTGTTGGTGGTGAACGCCTCTAACATTGAAAAGGATTGGAATTGGATTTCAAAGTTCAACACAAAGGGTGTTGACATGAAAAACATTTCAGATAACATCTGTCTCTTTGCTGTGCAAGGCCCCAAAGCTGTGGGCGTACTTCAAAAACTAACAAAGACCGATTTAGCGAGTATCAAATATTATCATTTTACTATTGGCGAGTTTGCTGGAGTAGAAGATGTGGTGATGAGCAACACTGGCTACACTGGTGCTGGTGGTTTTGAGATTTATGTTGAAAAAGCAAACGCTGAAAAAGTATGGAACGCTATCTTTGAAGCAGGCAAGGATGAAAACATAAAACCTATTGGCCTTGGTGCACGCGATACGCTGCGCTTGGAGATGGGTTTTTGTTTATATGGAAATGATATTGACGATACTACTTCTCCATTAGAAGGTGGACTTGGCTGGATCACAAAATTCACCAAAGACTTCACCAATTCGGCCACTATTAAAAAACAAAAAGAAGCTGGCGTAACGAAAAAACTTGTTGGATTCAAAATGATCGACAAAGGGATTCCACGTCATGACTATCCGATCAAAGATTCGGCTGGTAATGTAATTGGAAAAGTTACTTCAGGAACACAATCGCCAATGCTTGGTGTTGGTATTGGACTTGGGTACGTCACAACTCCTAATGCCAATGTCGATTCAGAAATTTTTATTGAAGTACGGGGAAAGGGATTGAAGGCGGTTGTCAGTAAGATGCCGCTAGTAATTTGAAGATTTAAAAATTCGGTAATTTGAAAAATGAATTTCACCTTACTCAAAATCTAATCTTCAAATTTTCAAATTGTTTAATCTTCAAATTTACACATGAAAACAATTGACGTCTGTGTTAGTCCAGAACTTATGCATCTATACGATGTAAGCGACCGCACAGTGGTAGTGGTGGATATTCTTCGCGCTACTTCCTGCATGGTAACAGCCTTTGCTCATGGTGTTCAAAGTATAACTCCCTTTGCCGATCTTGAAGGATGCAGAGCGATGAAATCAAAAGGTTATATAACTTCGGGGGAACGCAATGGAGAGAAAGTTCCTGGCTTTGATCAGGGTAATTCACCGTTTGAATATATGGATGAATCTATCCGAGGAAAAAAAATAGCTTTCACTACGACCAATGGAACACAAGCTATTGAAAAAGCAAAAGGTGCGAAAAAAATTGTCATCGGATCATTCTTAAATTTATCTTCTGTGGTTAAATACTTGCTATTTGGCGAGAACAATGTATTGATTGTGTGTGCGGGCTGGAAAGGAAAAGTAAATCTGGAGGACACATTATTTGCAGGAGCTGTAGTTGAAAAATTAAAGAATCACATCGAGCCGGATTGCGATGCTCCATTAGCAGCTCAGCATCTTTATAACGTTGCAAAGGATGACATGGTTAAATTTCTCAGTGCATCCTCACATGTAAAGAGGTTGAACCGACTAAACATTCACAAAGACATTGAATATTGCTTGACGACAGACCAATACCAGGTGGTTCCTCGCTTAGAGCAAGGGGTGCTTCTGGCTTAAACTCTATTTCAAATGTGATTTACTTCAGTTTTGGATTTTGATGATGACGATCTTTATCTCGTTTCGTTTTCTTCTCTAGGTTTTTCTCAAATGCCTTTGTTAAATCAACTCCGGTTTGATTGGCCAGGCAAATCAATACCCACAGCACATCAGCCATTTCATCTCCCAGGTCTTTGTCCTTATCCGATTCCTTTTCGGATTGCTCTCCATAGCGCCTTGCCATGATGCGCGCTACCTCACCTACTTCCTCAGCAAGCATAGCGGTGTTAGTGAGTTCATTGAAATATCGAACACCATGCTTTTTTATCCATTGATCTACCTGGGTTTGGGCTTCTTGTATAGTCATTCAATATATTTCTAATATTCCAGCATCCGAATCAGAAAGAAAAGAAATGATGGCAGACTTGCTTTCAATCAATTTGCTAGTCACCCTGAGATTACTAGAATTTCCAAATCTCAACCAGACTATTTTCGGAGGATGCCCTTTCATTAATTGAATTTCGTAGAAATCCTCATCGAATGTTACAATTGTAAATCCGTTTACTTTTGCAAAGTCAAAAATCTCGAGATCTTCTTTGACGGAGTCACCTGAATTACTAACATGAATACTTTCTGGAAAAATTGAAGTAATTAATTTCAATACTCGAAATAGGATGTTTTCTTCGAGCAATAACTTCATACCACAACAGTAGCCCTTCTCTCTTTATCGGCTGAATAGCCAAGGCACGCCAAAATTTGTTCCTTGCTAAGTTGTGGAAAATCAACTATGATTTCCTCGATGGACATCCCAGTGGCTAACCAATTCAGCACATCATAAACAGAAATTCTGGTTCCCTTGATGCATGGCTTACCAAAACGAATCTTTGGATTAATTTCGATGAATTCCCTGTAGTCCATAATCAAAGTTAATTATTTTTGAGCAAAAAGCTGCTTACTGCCACTTGCTTATTGCCTGCTTATTTCCAGTTCCTCAAAATCAATATCCATCACTTCATATTTCTGCCAGCCAAGGAAATCAAAGTGCCACCATTCAGAGGCGTTTACTTTAAACCCATACTTCTGCATCACATTAATAATCAGTGATCGGTTTTTGCTGGCCATTGGATCACTAATGGGAGTAGTTGGCCAGGCATCCTTACTAAAAGAATCAAAGCCGGTAGGCATCTTTAGCTCCTCTTTTGTTTTAAGGTTAACAATGGTCATATCCAATGCACATCCGCGATTGTGGCGGGAACCTCTGTACGGTGAAGCCACGTAAGTGGTGTCGTGATAGGTTTCATAAAATTTAACCGTGGCTTTATAAGGACGGTAAGCATCATACATTTTTACACCGAGTCCTTGCTTGTTCAATTCAGCCTGAACTTTTTTCAATGCCTCGGCAACTGGCTTTCTTGCATACGCCTTTGCCATGGTGTATATCTTCTCATTAGTGAAATTATTAGTGGTTGCGTATCGGATGTCTAACACAATATTAGGTATGAATTTCTCCAGGTCTACCAATTCTTTCGCGGGATCTGACAAAAGAGAGGCCTTATATCCGTCTAACGTTGCCGGAGTCAGTCCATACTTATTTTGAGAAAAAGCTGTGACAGCAGAAACCAAAACAAATAAAAAACTAAGAGTGACTTTCATGGTTAATATTTCGGAACAAGGTAAAAATTCTGACCCATTTATTTTAACTTTCCTACTTAGCTTGAATCTATGAAAATAGCAAAACATATTCTAATTGGCTTGGTAGCACTTCTGTTATTGGTGATCATTGGCATCTTAGTCTTTCTTCAAACCACTAAGCCAACCTACTCTGGCGAACTTAAACTGGAAGGACTCAAATCAGAGGTTGAAATTTTGTATGATGATTATGGTGTGCCTCACATCTATGCGCAAAATGAAGAGGACGCGTATTTCGCCCTTGGCTATGTTCACGCTCAGGACAGGCTCTTTCAAATGGAAATGATCAGACGAGCAGCAAGTGGAAGACTATCTGAAGTTTTTGGCTCTGACTTTTTAAAAATAGATAAACTCTTTCGCACCCTTGGTATTAACCAATTCGCCAAAGAACACGTCCAGAAATTTCTGAGCACAGATACAGCCGCTTATCAAAAAGATATATTCGCTTATCAAAAAGGAATTAATCAATTCATCAAAACCGGAAAAACACCTCTTGAGTTTACCATCATCGGAATCCCCAAAGAAGAATTTACACCACAAGACATTTACCTTACGGTTGGGTACATGTCATTTACATTTGCTGAGGCTCTGCGAGCAGATCCTGTTCTTCAAAAAATAAAAATAGAATGGGGTAGTGAATACCTGAAAGACCTTGCCATTCAAACTCCTTCAGACGCTGTGATCATAAAAAATTATGATGTGATGAACCTGCAACTTGATCAGCTCATTTCCTCAATCAGCGAGTCCATCGAAACATTGCCTGTTCCACTCTTGCAAGGAAGCAATGGATGGGTCCTCTCGGCCGACAAGTCCACATCTGATTTTCCCCTTCTCGCCAATGATACACATATGGCTATTGGACAACCCGCAGTTTGGTATGAAGCACATATCGAGTATCCTGGTTATAGTTTTTATGGCCATCACCTGGCCGGTATTCCATTTGGCATACTAGGTAACAACCAATTTTGTGGATGGGGCTTCACCATGTTTGAAAATGATGATATCGACTTCTTCATAGAGACCTCAAATCCAGAAAACGCTAGTCAAGTAAAATTCAAAGATCAATGGGAAGAAATGAAATCCAGAAATGAAATCATTCATGTAAAAGATAAAGAAGATGTAACACTCGAAGTTAAATCATCCCGGCACGGACCCATCGTCAATGGGATTATTGAATATACAAGCGATGTGCCGTCACCTGTTGCTTTGTCATGGATTCTCACACACGAAACCAATGAAGACATAGAGGCTATTTATCGATTAAACCACGCTAACACATTTGTAGAAGCTCAAAAAGCAGTTTCACTTTTCTCAGCGCCAGGGCTTAACATCATGTACGGTGACGTTGATAAAAACATTGCCTGGTGGGCAGCCGCCAAACTCCCGATTAGACCCAAGCACGTTGTCTCTAAATTATTTCTCGATGGCGCTAGTGGTAACGATGAATACCTTGGCTTTTATGACTTTTCAAAAAATCCGCATGCTATTAATCCACCCTGGGGTTATGTTTACTCCACGAACAACCAACCAGACTCAGTTGACGGTGTTCTCTATCCGGGCTACTACTATCCAAAGGCTCGGGCTGGAAGAGTGGTTGAGTTTCTACAGCAAGATCGTCAGTGGTCGGCTGGCGACATGAAACAAATAAATCTTGATGTCATGTCTGTTACACATCCTGAAATTGCAAAAGAAATGGCCTCAGTATTAAAGACATTAAAGACCACAGAATATGAACCAATCATTCAGCAACTAGAAACCTGGGATGGTGATCACAAAACCACTGACACAGCACCCTCTGTTTATTATAACATGCTATCGCAAATCATGTATGCCACCATGCGCGATGAGATTGGAGCGACTGCGACAAAAACAATTTTGGCAACTTCCATTCCAAAAAATTCCTATACTGCATTCTTGAAAAATGACAACTCCCCCTGGTGGGACGATGTGCGTACAAAAGAAGTTAAAGAAACAAGGACTGCTATATTCGAAAAATCGGCCATTCGAACATTAGAGGTACTTACTAAAACAAGTGGATCAAAACCCGAGCAATGGACCTGGGGGAAAATTCATACACTCACGCACAATCATCCATTGGCGGCTGTTAAACCACTAGATAAATTTTTCAATGTTGGTCCCTATCCGGCTGACGGTGGAAGTGAGGTGCTCAATAATCTGAGTTTTAGTCTTGATACCACCGGTTATTTTCCAGTTACTTCCGCGCCTTCTGTGCGAAAGGTTACGGACTTTTCCAATGTAGAAAGTGGAGAAACTATTTCTCCTTCAGGCCAATCGGGAAATGTGATGAGCCCACACTATGATGACCAGGCAGAAATGTTTGCACGTGGGGAGACCAGAAAGATGTTCATGAACAGAAAAGAGGTGGAAAGCAAATTGAAGAATAAGCTTATCTTGAAACCAAGAGATGTAAGTAAGCAATAGGCAAGAAGCAGCAGGCATTATTAAAAACTATATTCAACATGTGGAAAAGATTATCAGGTAACGCAAAATTTTCAATAGTTGCCTTTTTCCTAACGCTTGCCTTGGGGCTTCTAAGCATGGGTGCCTATGGTTACGGACTTTACTTTCTGGTTGCTCCTTTTCTGGAAAAGGATATCGATTCACTTCGGGGTGATACTACATGGCCAACCATACTTTCAGTTGGTGTGCTTTCGGCTTTTGGATTTCTCTTCGCAGGTGCTGCTTTCCATTATCTTAGGTACCGTATTCGTGAAATTCCTTCTTACATCATTTACGCAATTATGCTTTGGGGCTGGATTTGGATAGTCTGGTATGTTTTTTTGAATTATACTATCATTCATTAACATCACATGAAATAGTACGTGAATGAATTACAAGAATGCATTTCTAAGCACTCTTATTATTGAAGTAGGAATCGCTCTTCTAGCGGTTATTAATTATGGTATAACCTTGGAGGCATTACAAGCTGTTACACGGTTTTCAGGAAGGGCATCTCTGGCTATTTTTAGCTTGATTTTTCTATTTCAAAGACATCCCTATATCAACATTATATCAATCTTATCAGAGAAGTATTTTCTAATCTTTGCCATCGCCCATGGAATACATCTGGTTGAGCTACTCGCCTATGTATATCTTTCCGGCATTGACTTGGTTCCGCACAGAGTAGCCGGTGGTTTCATTGCTTACTCTTTCATTTTTGCTATGCCCTGGTTGGAACAGCTGCACATTCAAAATAAACTAAATGCTAAACAATTTTACATCTTCACGTTGATCTATCTTTACTACGTATGGTTAATTTTCTTTATGACCTATCTATCCCGTGTGCAGGGTACATTTCCCAATGCTGGAGGAAGTTTTTATGAGCACATAACACTTTTAGGCTGGGTAGCGTTACTATTAGGAGTAAAACTCTCTGATCAAATTTCTAAATCATTTTTTCAAAAAACTAAATAAAAACAAATGGAACGTTCTGAATTTATAAAGTACATGGGCACTGGCACCCTTATGGCATGTGCCGGTTGCAGTTTTGTTTCCTGTGAAAGTAACGATGACCCTACGCCAACTGCTGGTGTAGATTTTACACTTGATTTATCAATGCCGGCCAACTCCGGTTTACTGAATGTGGGGGGAAGTTTATCGAAGGATGGAATCATTATTGCAAAAATTTCAACTAGTGAATTTACTGCCGTTGATCGGGCATGCACCCATGCTGGCACAAATGTCAACTACCGATCTACGCCACAAGATTTTCTGTGCCCCAATCATGGAAGTGTGTTTGATAAAAACGGTGCTGTAAAAACCGGGCCAGCCACAAGAGCATTAGCCAAATACAACACTGAGTTGACCGGAAATAATTTGAGAGTATTTTCTTGATTAACGACTGACAAAATAAAAACAGCATTTCATGTACAGGTTATCCTATTCCTTTCTTATCCTTTCAATTTCTGTTTCCTGCGTAAATGCTCAACGGAATAATAAAGAGCGTCCGAATGTCATATACATTATGGCCGATGACCTGGGATACGGAGATCTGGGTAGTTATGGTCAAAAGACACTGCTTACTCCCAATATTGATAAGATGTCGCAGGAAGGTGTCAGGTTCACTCAGTTTTACTCGGGCAGTACCGTGTGCGCACCTTCACGTTGCGCATTGATGACAGGCAAGCACATGGGTAATGCTTATATCAGAGGTAACAAAGAACTTCCGCTTCGTGAAAATGACATGACCCTTGCTAAGATGATGAAGCAAAAGGGATATGCAACAGGTATGTTTGGAAAATGGGGTCTTGGACTCGAGGGAAATAGTGGCTCTCCGGAAAAACAAGGTTGGGATCAATTTTTAGGTTATCTACATCATCGTGCCGCACATAGATTCAATGTGGATCACCTGTGGGAAGTAAAAAAGGGAACACTTAGTAAGCTTCCTATGGATACCATGACTAACACTTACCCATTCATATTTAACGCAGCACAGAATTTTATCAGTGAACATAAAGCTGAACCATTTTTTCTATATCTACCGGTTACGATTCCGCATGCAGAAATGCGAGCCCCTACAGAAGAATCTCTGAAACCATTTATTAAAGATGGTCGCAGCATTTTCGCAGAAACACCTTTTGTCAATGTTTCATATGCGTCTTACAGGCCGCAAGAGATGCCCAATGCTGCATTCGCTGCCATGATGTGGCAACTCGATCAAGATGTAGGAAAGCTACTTCAACTATTGAAAGATTTAAATCTTGACAATAACACCTATGTATTTTTTTCATCTGACAACGGACCACATCAGGAAGGAGGTAGGGAGGTAGAGTACTTCGATAGCAACGGATCACTAAAAGGATTCAAACGCGACTTATATGAAGGAGGCATTAGGGTACCTATGATCGTCTGGGCACCCGGAAAAATAAAAGGTGGATCAACTTGTGAAGAGCCATTCGCAAATTGGGATATTCTTCCAACGCTTTCAGAGCTAACAGATCAAAAAATTCCTGGAGATATTGATGGCATCTCTTTTTACAATGTCCTCCATGAGCAAAAAGCAAAGCAGAAACACTCCTATCTATATTGGGAATTCTTTGAAAGAGGTTTTGATCAGGCGCTGCGTGCTGATGATTGGAAAATTGTTAGAAGAAGTATGAATAGTAACAAAACAGAACTCTACAACCTTGTAAATGATATCGGTGTGTTTGACGTAGCCCGGGGGCGAGTTGTCTGCCGCGTCTTTGGCCTGATAACAAGACCACGCGCAGTAATAGAGGGAGCACGCGATAGCCGGGATGGAGCGGCGGCGCGCGGCCAGAGATGGCGTATAGGGC
>JANOQK010000072.1:0-18760 GCA_031414855.1 Bacteroidia bacterium
ACTTCTTGTTCACCAAAAACAATCAGAGCTAGAATAATTCCATACAAGGGCTCGACATTTAGAGCCAATTGAATAAAAAAGACCGATACTTTTTTCATTAGATTAATCGCAGCAGAGTAAGCATAAACGGAACAGACCAACGCCATGATAGCAATATACACCCAGTCCATAGCAGCTGGAATCAATTGCAAGGTTGAATTTTCCGCCCAGGTCTGTTGATACACGGGAAAAAATAACAGCACACCAATAGTTGCCCCAACCATTTCATAGAAAGTGATGGTATGAGCTGTGACACGCGTAATCATTTTTGAATTGATTACGCTGAAGAGCGCGGCTGTTAATCCCGAAATGATGCCCAGGAAAAGCCCCATCGGATATTCAAATCCAAATGAAAAAATGATGTAAAGCCCTACTAATACAATCAGACCAAGCCCAATCTCAAGGGGGTGTATTTTTTTTCCTTTGACCAAAGGTTCAATCAACGCGGCCCAGAAAGAACAGGTAGCAAAGCCCACTAAACTTGTCGATGGATTTGATATTCTTCCGGATGCAAAAAACGTAAGCCAATGCAATGCTACGATCAGTCCGGTTGCTAATAATTTGATCAGGTCAGCCGTTTCAATTTTAAAAGTACCTCGCATAAACAGGATCAGCACAGCCATTCCTGTAGACGCCAATAAAGTGCGGTAGAAAACCATTTCCACGCTAGGAATTGTTATTAGTTTACCCAACACTGCTGTAAAGCCCCACAGGAAAACGATAAAGTGTAATTGGAGATAATCCTTTGTCGTGGCCATTAGCGCGGAACGAATTTATACATCCCCAGGGAGATAGCGCCAAAAACAACATTTGGTATCCAGGCTGCAATGAGGGGAGAGAGTGAGCCCGCCTCGGCAAACGTGCGCGACATCATAAAAAATAAAATAAAAATGAACGAAAGGAAAAACCCGAGTGCAATTTGAAAACCCGTTCCTCCTCTATTTTTTTTAGACGATACAATCACCCCCATAAACATCAACACAAAAATGGTAAAGGGCGAAGCGAATCGAATGTATTTTTCCACTTCGTACGTCTCCACGCCTGTTGCCCCTCTAAACTTTAGTTTATCGATGTGCTCCTGAAGTTCTGGAATGGTCATCCCATCATACTTCCGGTTATTTGTTTCAAAGTCTTTCGGCAATATGGTCAGCGTGGTGTCCAGTTTTTCACCGTTACTGATAATCAATCCTGAGTCAAGGTCATGGTTGACATTGAAAATTTTCTGAACCCGGTGAACCTTCCACCACTGAAAGGTCCACTTCTTTTTAGTGCTATCCCATTGGATGGTTTCGGCTGTTAATTTTTCAATCAGTTCATTGTCTTTGAATTTTTCAAGTGTAGGCTGGTAGCCAATATTGGTTTGGTTATTATAGCTTTGGATAAACAGATATACATTGGGTTCAACTTGAAGATGAAGGTTCCGTGTTTCGAAATAGGAATACCGATTAAAATACTGACTTTCAAAAGCAAGTCGCGATAGATTGGATTTTGGAATTATCCAGCCATTTAGAACAAAACTTAGAATGGCAATGAGAAAGGCTCCTAAAAAATAGGGAAATAAAAACCTGGGAAAACTGATGCCGCTACTTAAAATCGCAATAATTTCAGTCTGACTTGCCATCCGCGAGGTAACATAGACAGTAGCAATGAAGACAATGATGGGTGCAATTAAACTTCCAATCCAGAGAATAAAATCGGTATAGTAGCCCAGGATAACCAATGCACTTAAGTTATGCTCCGAAAACTTATCCATCTTTTCGGTAACGTCAATGACCGCAATGATGGCCACCAAAATTAACACCACGAAAAAGAAAGTCGTTAGAATCTTTTTAAGAATGTATTTGTCGAGAATCTTCATTGTTGGGCATTAGGTATTGGGTATTAGGCATTGGAGTTTAGTGAATTCCTAATGTCCAATTCCCAATGCTGTTTTATAATCGTTGTGATACCACTTTCACCATTTTGTTTTTCCATGCTGCAAAGGTTCCCTCTTCAATTTTTTGTCGCGCTTGTTTTACCAGCCAAAGATAGAAGGTAAGGTTGTGGATAGAAGCAATTTGCGCGCCTAAAATTTCCTTGTTAATAATCAAGTGACGAAGGTAGGCCTTTGAATGAAAAGTACTCACATACCCACCTAGTTCGGAGTCAATCGGATTCAGGTCATCCTTCCATTTTTCATTACGAATGTTGATGATGCCTTGTGTTGTGAAGAGCATACCATTACGTGCATTTCGGGTGGGCATTACACAATCAAACATATCAATACCAAGTGCAATGCACTCTAAAATATTTTCCGGTGTGCCCACACCCATCAGGTAACGAGGCTTGTCAGCTGGCAAAATATCACAAACAAGGTCCGTCATTTCATACATCATCTCGTGAGGCTCCCCAACAGATAATCCACCTATCGCATTACCTTGTTGATTTTGCGAAGCAATAAATTCTGCCGATTCTTTTCGAAGGTCTTTGTACACGCTTCCTTGAACAATTGGAAAGAGTGCTTGATCAAAGCCATACTTCGGACCTGTGTTATCAATTCTATTCACACAGCGCGCCAGCCAATCGTGCGTCATCTTCAACGATTTTTTTGCGTACGCATATTCGCAAGGGTAGGGTGTACATTCATCAAATGCCATAATGATGTCTGCACCGATGGAGCGTTGTATATCCATCACCGCCTCCGGACTGAAGAAATGTGTGGATCCATCAATATGTGATTTGAAGGTGACACCTTCCGGCTTGATCTTTCTGTTGTCGGCAAGCGAGTACACCTGATAGCCACCACTGTCGGTAAGAATGGGATGGCTCCAACCGTTGAACTTGTGCAAGCCGCCTGCTTTTTCTAAGAGTTCAATTCCAGGTCTTAAATAGAGGTGATAGGTGTTCCCTAAAATAATTTTGGCTTCAATGTCATTTTCCAATTCGCGTTGATGAACCGCCTTAACGGAGCCGGCTGTGCCTACTGGCATGAAAATGGGAGTAGGGATATCGCCATGATCAGTCGATAATAAACCCGCTCTGGCCTTGGAATCAGGATCTTTTGAGGTGAGGTTGAATTTCATTGGCGCAAAGATAGCAGTTGGGGATTCTTCTTTAAGTACTGCGACTGCAAGCTTTTGGTTTTTAACTTGTTGTTTTAAGCCTATCGCCTTTATAAATAAGAGTAACCACTTTTCCAATTACGCGAAGCCTCTATCTTTGCCACGTTTTTTAACTCTTTAATTAATTCGTCTTGCTGGTACTTGCCATTTTTTGTTTCGCTCTACTCGGTATTCAAATCATTTATCTCAGTTTATTTCTTTTTGCTTTCGCGAAGGAAAAAAAAGCTGCTTTCGGCAATTCGCAGCCTGTTTCAGTCATTGTGTGTGCGCATGATGAAGAACAAAACGTACGTGAACTTGTGCCACTTCTACTGGCTCAGCAACATCCCGAGTTTGAAGTAATTGTGGTGGAAGACCGGTGCAACGATGGAACATTTGATTACCTGCTGGAGGCTACCAAACTTGACCCGCGTCTTAAGATGGTGAGGGTTGTTCATAAGCCTGACCACATCAATGGGAAAAAATTTGCGCTCACATTAGGAATAAAAGCCGCCAGGTACGATTGGGTTTTGTTAACCGATGCGGACTGCCGGCCAGCAGGCAATTCATGGATTGCAAAGATGAGTGAACAAATGGACGACTCAACTAAGATGGTTCTTGGTTTTTCGCCTTACATCAAGTCTAAGGGATTACTTAATTCGTTCATCCGGTTTGAGTCATTCCTTACGGGAATTCAATTTATGAGTCTTGCCATGTTAGGCCGGCCGTATATGGGCGTTGGCAGAAACCTTGCCTATCGAAAATCTTTGTTTTTGGAAAATAAGGGATTCAATACGCATTTAGGCGTGGTGGGTGGTGATGATGATTTGTTTGTTAACCAGCATGCCAAAGGTGCAACTACCAGAACCTGTTTGGGTGCTGAAACACTGATGAAGTCTGTACCAAAGACCACCTGGAAAGAATATTATATTCAGAAGCTTCGGCATTTGTCAGTGGGTAGGCATTACAAATTTTCAGATAGAATTATACTTGGTGTTTTCACGATGACCTGGTTGCTGACATGGCTAATAGTCCTTCCAGCCTCTCTTTTCACGCCATTTAGTGAATTTATTCTTTTAGCGTTCGCCATGCGATGGATACTTTTACTTGTTCTATTTCGTCACGCCACCCGAAAACTGGGCGAACCCTTTGGGGTGTGGAAGGTGCCCTTTTTAGATTTTATTTATGCCTTTTATTATCTTGTCACCGGCCCTAAGGCGTTAGTATCCAAAAAAGTACGATGGAAGAGTTAGAAGAAGGCAGGTTTTCGACAAAAGCCCTGGAAGATTTCAAGTTGATTGACTTGGCCGTGGAGGGTGATGATAAAGCATATGCCAAACTTCTGACGCGCTACAAGCGACCTGTCTATCACATGATTTTGAAGATGGTGCGCAACATTGACGATGCGGAAGATCTCACCATGGAATCTTTCTCCAAGGCATTTCGAAGTCTGCATCGTTTCAAAAAGGATTTTACATTCAGTACCTGGCTCTTTCGCATTGCCACTAACAACACAATCGACTTTATTCGTAAAAAAAAGCTGAATACCTTCAGTATCGAAAACACCTACACCGATGACGATGGCCAGTCTGTTTCGATTGACATAGAGGATAAAAACAATGATCCCCAGGAAGAGGCTATAAAATCGCAAAAAGAAGAATTGATGCAGGTGTTTGTTGGCATGCTTCCTCCAAAGTATCAGAAGCTGGTGCGGCTTCGCTATTTTCATGAGCTTTCATATGAAGAAATTGCCAAAGAACTTGAAGCGCCACTGGGTACGGTAAAGGCGCAACTGCACCGTGCACGCGAATTAATGTATGACTTGATTAAGAATAAGAAGGAACACATTTAAAAGTGGTAATCTGTTATCGGTAATCTGGTAATCGGTTTCACTGCCAGCGTATACCTGATTAGCTATTACCAGGTTTTACCGATCAGCACCTACCGCGTGTTAGTTTTTTTCTTTTGGATTTTTTTTTTACCTATGTAGTTGTGAAAAGAATCGTTACCCTGTTTCTGCTGTTTTTATTCCTGCTCAATGTGCTAGGATACTATGGCGTTTTTGTGGGGTGGCAAGTGAAGTCGTCCCACCAAATGAGACAGACTTTTGATAATGGCGACTACGATCATCAGGAGATCACTTTTAGAATTCCTCTTACCGTTCCGTATTATACGGATTCAAAAGAATACAGCAGGGTTGATGGAGAATTTGAGCATCAGGGAGAAGTTTACCGCCTTGTTAAGCAACGCTTGCAAAGTGATACATTATATATTGTTTGTGTGAAAGACAATACTTCGAAACAAATCAATCAAGCGCTGGAAGATTATGTAAAAACATTCTCGGATAATCCAGGAAACACAAAGGGAAGTTCTAAGAACATTCAGAATTTAATAAAGGATTTTATCTGTAATTCCATTTCCATTGAGAGACAAACTTCAGGATGGAAAGAAACGATTTCATTTTCTTCGATTGAGGATCTGTATGAAATCGTAAATAGCTCGCTAACCGGCCCACCTCCCCGGGCTTAATTTATTTTCTTAAAACCCTTCGTTTCGTGGGGTTAATAATCAGTAACTAATATGACTTACCATGCTTTTGAATAAGCATGAAAAAGTTTTTCCGTTTTATTTTTTAAATGCAGTTGAACTCGTTTTTCTGCGAATAGAATAAATAATTAAAAAATCATTCAATGATGAAAAAATTTACTTTTCTGATCACCATTATTACCCTGAGTGCTGGCTTTTTGAGAGCACAAACCTTTACAGATGGCCTTATGATGCCCAAAAGGGATTTGTGTACTGGATTTATTTATTCAAATGACTCATGGAAAAATTATTGGGAGGGAACCCTAAACCGTGAGAACGGGAACATTGGAACTGTTAGCACTAAAAGTGTGGCATGGATGGGCACTTATGGCATAACAGATAAGTTCAATGTGATTGCTGTGTTACCGTATGTTTGGACGCATGCGAGTCAGGGCACTTTGCAAGACATGAAGGGCATTCAGGATTTAACAATTGGAGCCAAATATAATTTCTTGAAGCAAGCTATTGGAGCGGGAGACCTAAGCACATTTCTTGTAGGTAGTTACTCCACTCCGCTAAGCGACTATACACCCGATTATTTACCGTTATCGATAGGTCTTGCCGCGCAAAAACTTACGGGTCGCTTCACTACACATTACAAACTCAGTAAGGGTTGGTATGCAACAGGTAATATTGGCTATACCTGGCGTGGCAATGTAACTCTGGATCGTCCAGCTTATTATACGGATGGGCAGCTAACTATGAGCAATGAAGTATGGATGCCAAATGTTCTTGATTATTCATTCAATGTTGGTTATATCAAACATGGGCTTCAAGCATTTATAGGCTACACACAGCAAAATACGTTGGGCGGAGGTGACATTAGAAGGCAAGACATGCCATTCGTTTCTAATCGAATGAATTTTTCAAAGATTGATGCTACGTTTAAATATTTTATTCCAAAGATTAACAGCCTGGCCGTTTGGGCCGGACTTGGTTACACGGTAACGGGGCGCAATACAGGTCAATCAACTTATTATATGGGAGGCATGCTCTATACACTGCATTTTGGTAAAACAGCTAATTAATAAACATCATGAAAACATTTTATTCAAAAATCGTTAGTCTTTTTCTTGTGTTTAGCGTGATCGGTATCACATTAGGTGTGCAGAGTTGCGATAAAGAAGTTGAGACAAAAGAAGCACTTGGCGTATTAACTCCGGCATCGCTGGATCAAACTGCAAGTACTTGGAAGCCAATCATTCTAACCAACTATTCCACGCAAGTGCCTGTAGCAGCTCCGGCTGCAACAACATCGGCTGCTTATCTTGCAGAAATAGCAGTTATCAAAGATGCGCAAAGTAAACTCACAAGTAGTCAAAGAAGTAGTATTGAATATTGGAGTGCGGGTGGCGTGCTTCGCTGGAATCAGATCCTTCGGGGGCTAGTAGCAAAGTATAATCTGCCACCAGCACCAAAAGCAGACGGCACCTATGCAACACCAGACGCAGAGAATCCATTTGGCGATCCTGCTTTTCCCTTTTCAAACCCTCCCTATGCTGCACGTGCCTATAGCTATGTATCGGTTGCGCAATATGATGCACTTAAGGCTGCGTGGTTTTATAAGTTTCAATACAATAGACCGTCACCATACAAAGTAGATAGTTCGGTGGAGTCGCTGATGCCCAAGTCAGATCTTCCAGCCTATCCATCAGAAGATGCGGTGTTATCAGGTGTGACGGCAGAAATGTTAAAGGTACTGTTCCCCGCTGCTCTGGAAGAAATTACTTTGCGGGCTGCCGATCAAAGAAATGCGGCATTGTGGTCTGGCAAAGCAACGGCAAGTGATATTTCCACAGGGCTTGCCTTGGGTAAATCAGTTGCGGCTATCATCCTTGCTCCAGGCACTGGAAGGTTTAGGACAGATGGAATGGCGAATGCGGTAGGTACACCTGCCCAGTGGCAAGCACTTGCTGATGGTGCAACAGCACGTGGAGAGATTCCATGGATCAGTCTGGACAATCCATCTCGTCCGCCTATGCTTCCAAATTTCGGAAAAGTAAAAGCATGGAACATGACACCAGCGCAGATTACGAGTGAAAGACCTTTGCCGCCAACCCCCACCGCATCTTCTGAGATGACAAAGGAAGTAGAGGAGGTTAAATACTATTCAGAGAATAGCACACGAGAGCGACTTGCCATTGTACACAAATGGGCTGATGGCGCTGGAACGTATACTCCTCCGGGTCATTGGAATGATATAGCTGAAGAATATATAGCTGCAGAGAATTATAGTGAGGTGCGCGCAGCCAGAGCCTTTGCTTTGCTTAACATGGCTATTCATGATGCTGGTGTAGGATGTTGGGAAACTAAATACTTCTACTTTAACCCAAGACCTTCACAATTGGATCAGTCGATCCGCACCGGAACAGGGATACCAAATTTTCCAGCATACACATCTGGCCATTCAACATTTTCGGCTTCGGCTGCTACGATACTTTCGTATTTGTTTCCTTCCGATGCTCAGTACTTCAATGAGGCCGCGAGTGAAGCTTCCATGTCGCGATTGTACGGAGCCATCCATTATCGTTCTGATTGTGAAAAAGGAATAGCACATGGAAATAAGATAGGTGGATACACAGTTACCTTTGCAGCTAACGATGGCGCAGGTAACTAACGATAATACATTGAGTTTAAGTAGAATTGAGTTGAGTTTACGGAGAGAGAGGAGTCTCTCTCCGTTTTTTTTTGCGGGAGCAGAGAATAAATATTTATGAAGAAACTACTGACTTTAATATTTGTTATACTGCAGGTATCAGCTTTGGCTCAGGATCATGTTGATACCCTTGCTACAAAACGACTTGCGGAAGTGGTGATCAAGGGAAAATCATTGTATGACTTAGAACGGCTTCCGTCTATTGAAGGAACGCATATTTGGTCGGGCAAAAAAAATGAGGTGATTAACGTACAAAACCTTAATGCTAACATTGCTGAGAAAACTCCGCGTCAGATTTTTGCTAAAGTTCCTGGCGTGTTTGTGTATGACATGGATGGTAGTGGAAATCAAACCAATATTTCTACACGTGGATTAGACCCTCATCGTGGATGGGAGTTTAACATGCGAAGAAATGGTGCCATCACCAATTCAGATATGTTTGGTTATCCTGCCAGTCATTATAGTATGCCCATGGAAGCAGTTGAACGAATTGAGTTGGTGCGCGGTACTGGTGCGCTTCAATACGGAGCACAGTTTGGTGGTATGCTGAATTATGTTGCCAAAAAACCAGATACAACACGCGCTATCTCTTTCGAAAGTGTTAACTCAGTCGGCTCTTTTGGATTGTTGAGCACTTACAATACTGTTAGCGGCAAGTTGGGCAAGTTTCAATACAGAGCTTATTACAGTAATCGTGTATCCGATGGCTATCGCGATAATGGAGATACAAAATATGATGCTCAGTCAGTCATGTTAAGTTATAAAGCAACAGATCGATTAAAGTTTACGGCAGAGTTAAGCCGATCAAATTATATCTATCATATTCCAGGGCCGCTTACAGACGATATGTTTACTGCCAGTCCACAACAATCTACCCGCGAACGAAATTATTTCAATCCGGAAATCTGGATTCCTTCTGTACAGATGGATTGGAGACTGAATTCACGTACACACGTGTCTTGGACAAATTCTGCAGTATTGGGTTATCGCAACAGTGTGCAGTTTGATAAGCCTGCGAATGTGGTGGATGCAATCGATCCAATGACGCTGACATACGCTCCGCGTCAGGTAGACATTGATAACTTCAATAGTTACACGTCTGAGTTGAGAATGCTTCATACTTATTCCCTTTTTAATATGGAAGGGTCACTCGCTGCGGGAATTCAATATTTCAATAACGATCTTCACCGTCAACAGCTGGGCAAAGGAACTACCGGTACTGATTTTGATTTATCTTTAAGTGTACCGGGTTGGGGAAGAGATATGCATTTTAAAACGCAGAACATAGCCTTCTTTGTAGAGAACAAATTTCAAGTGCTTCCCAGTCTTGCTGTGAGTCCTGGTGTTCGTTTTGAATCAGGCCAATCTGATATGACGGGTGCCATTAGCTATTATGATGCCGATGAAGTGCCGAATACGATTACGCACGAGTACCCGCTTTTCGGAATCAATTCTGAGTATCAACTTAAGAGAGGGTATTCTTTGTATGCAGGATGGTCACAAGCATACCGTCCGGTGATTTTTAAAGATATTATCCCTGCATCTGTTTACGAAATAGTAGATAAAAATCTAAAGGATGCGTATGGCTATAACCTGGAAGCGGGATTTAGAGGAAATTCAAAATCCCTGCGATGGGATGTAGGTGTATTCAGATTACAATATAATAATAGAATGGGTAGCCTGGCCACAAACGATGAGAACGGAGTATTTTATTTGTACCGAACCAACATTGGGAATTCAGTGACAGATGGAGCTGAACTATTTGTTGAGTACGGAGCAAAAGTTTACAAAAATTTCAATGTTTCAGTGTTCACTTCAACAGCATTCTTCAATGGCCGTTATGTGGATGCCCAAATTCGTTCCGGTGATACCAATATTTTGGTTAGTGGAAATAAAATTGAAAGCGTGCCGGATGTGATTACTCGAAATGGGCTTACCCTAAGGTTGAATGATGCCAGCATTTCTTTCTTGCATAGCTACACAGGTCAAACCTATGCAGATGCATTGAACACAAAAGCCCCATCAATCACTGGTGCAGTAGGGCTAGTGCCTGCCTACGGATTATTCGATATAAATTCTTCTTTTAAAATCTCAAACCAGATTATAGTAAGAGTGAATGTGAATAACGTGATGAACAAACAGTATTTCACGAAGCGCCCTTCATTTTATCCAGGGCCAGGGGTTTGGTCTTCAGATGGAAGATCGATAAATGTAACGTTAGGATTTACGATTTAGGTTAGAAATCTAGATTGGCTTAAAGAGTTAAAGCAGTGCCAGGAGTGGCACTGCTTTTTTACTATAGCTTATAGCCAAAGAAGCTTCCTGCGAATTGACCGTTAATTGGGATGTTATCTCCAACCAGCCTGACTGTTTGTCCTGCGGTCAATTTAAACATGAATGTTGCATTATACCTCAAGCTAGTTGAACCAAATGGCTGAACAATTGCTATTGAATATTTTATGGAATTATATAACAAGCTTAGTTGGCCTGCAGAGGTTGCGAAATATGAGCCATCAATTGTAAAAACGTAAGTGCCATTTACAGAAGCTGTAAATGAACTTCCACTTAATATGTTAAAGTCATCAAATTCTTCTGTGGTAAAGGGCAACTGCTGATCATTTACAGTGCTTCCTGATGTATTCGAGTATGCGAAAGCTGTTTTAAAAGCATATGTGGTCGCAATTGCATTATCAACATACCCTTTTGTCGTAGCATCTGTTCCGGCAGTTGGAGCTCCAAGATTTTGAATTTGCAACCCACCTGCATTTTTTCCTTGTGTGAGCACCTGATTAAGATTTTGTAATTCATTGGTGGCATCGTTGTCATTGTCGGCCACATCAATAGTAGTGCTAGTTCCACCAGATATCGTGATGGTGCGCAAAGTGCCGCTTGCGGTATTGCCTAAGTTTTGAAGTTCATTAGTAATACTTGCATCTGCATCTCTAACATCCAAATTCAGTGTATTGCCTCCAGCAATAGAGATGCTTCTTGTATTTGCATCAACAGATTGTGTGGTTAAGGTCTGGCTATCGGTATTGTCTAAATAGGGAGCAAGATTTACGGGCGAAACATCATTCGCAAGACTTAAGGTATTTCCTGTTAAAGACAGATCCTGATTGTCAGTATTGTCCAGGTAAGGGGCAAGGTCAACTGTAGTGGCATCTCCAGAGAGAGTTAGCGTATTTCCAGTTTTAGTTAAATCCTGAATTTCATTGGTCACGCTATTGTCTGCATCGGAATGACCATCGACATATTGTTTGGTAGCCGCATCAGCAGGCGCTGAAGGTGCACCAAGATTTGTGATCTTTAAACCCGTAGCATCGTTTCCAACTGCCAGCACACCACCAAGACCCTGCGATCCTGCCGAGAGCGAACTTAAATCAACTTCTTTGGTGATGCCGGCCTCCGAGATTTTTAGTTTTTTATCCGTACCTAATGTAATGCCTGTGATCAACTCATTGGTCGTGCTGTTGTCACCATCACCTGTGTTGACAATCTGATTATTTTGAATTTTTATTCCGTTTCCAGCGGTAAGTCCATTTCCAGAAAAGGTGGAGTAAAAGGCATAAGGCACACTCATCAATTGTTGGCTTCCTAGCACTTGGAATGCTTTTCCTCCAGCGGGATCGAGCTCTATCTGCAACCACTTGGTGCCAATTGCCCAGCTAATAAATCCAAAAGAACCTGTTGATGTTTTACCCTGCCCAATTACTAGCGTAAATAACCCAAACGAATTGGTTTTTACAGTATGGGTTTCGGCAAATTCTATCTCGCCACTGGCATCATCTTTTAAGATGCTGATCCGGATAGAAATATCTTGCGAAACAAGTGGTTTGCCATCTGAATCGCGTGCTACACCCTGATAATTAATGCCCTGAGGTGACTGCCCGTGGGCTTGAAAGAGCAAAGCTGTACAGAATAAAAGACTGACTAGAAAAAATCGCATAGCTAATTAATTTTTACAATGTTTATTGCATTGAATTGCCCGTTGTTTAATGCCACTTTTAATACATAAACTCCTGAGCTAAGAAATCCTAATTCCAATTTATTGTCCTTGGCTTGCGGAATCGTTGTGATAAGTCTGCCCCAAATATCAAGGACTTGTATAGATTTAATTTTCACCTCACACCCAAATGCCTCTACTGTTAACTCTCCTTTGGTGGGGTTTGGATAATACGAAAAGGATAAGTCTTTGCAGGGAAGTACTTCGGGTTGTAAAAAGCCTTGAGTAATAATATTGTTATCGGTCGTAAGTGTAATTATCGCGGGCTCACCAATTGAAACAGTAGTAATCAATCCAGCTGTAGATAAATCATAGCCAGCCAGGTTTGTCACACTTGACGAAAGATTTTGCGCTGAGCAAAATACGTGGCATAGACCGGCAAGGAAAGTGAGTAAAGCTATCTTCATAAGTCGTTCAGAAATAGCAACTTAATAAGATTTGTTGAAATTTCAATTTAAGTGTAAGTTTTAAACTGAAAAAGACAAATTCTGCTGCTTTTTGAGGAGGATTATTAAATAAAAGGTCGGCTAAGGGCAAAATTGCCCACTTTTTATTAACATTTAGGTAATTCACGAAAAGCACGGATATACCAACAAATGGTTATGCTGGTGATTTTGAGGGTTCAGAGTTTCAGGATTGATTTCGGGCAAGACGGACATTCACTGAACCCTTAAAATCCCGGCAAAATCTTTCGGAGAAGTTTAGCGTAAGATTTAGCTCACTTCCTGTTCTTGACCAATGCGTAAATAGCCACGAGAGCCCATACTCCCTCCAGGATTATAAATGGAATGGCGTTGATCATGTAAGAACCATATCCAGCAAGAGCTGCGCCAGCCAGATTCAACAAGTTGTAGGCCTTGTCTTCGGGTTTAAGCTTGTTTAGTGTTAATAGAAAGAAGGCCAAAAGAATCAATGACACGCCTGCTGAGTTGATGATGTTTTCAATGCCCATACTTGTGATCTAAGTTTTGTTGACTTTCCTTACTTTATTTCGATATCATGTTTAGCCAATAGCCCGATAATACCAGCCATGGAAAACTTAGCTTTTTTTATCCGGTTTATACTTGGATCAATGGAGTAGTTATAGGCCGTTTGAAAATCTGCTTTCTCTAAAATAGAATTTTCAAATATCGCTCCAGCCAGATCGCAATTCTCAAAAGTGGAGCCCGTCAAATCAGTTGCAGTAAAATCAACCTCCTCCAGGTTACTGTTTTTGAATGTTGTTCCCTTTAGTTTGAGTTTATAGAACGAAGAAAGATTCAATAAGCAATCTTCAAAATAAAAGGATAGAGAGAATGGATTGCAATCGCCAAAATGAATACCTAGTAGTTTGCAGTTTTTGAAGACGACCGTTTTGAAGCCGGTGCCTTTCACCTTCGCCATGCTTAAGTCACAATTTTTAAATTCGCATTCGATGAAATTGAATTCAGACAAGTTTGAATTTGGGAATGAACAATTGGTAAAGCGACAATTTTCATACTCTCCTTTTGCCGCTTCCAAATAGGAGAATGTGATCCCTGCAAAGTTTTTCCCTTCTGTGTATCCCTTATTCATTTTGTTCTATGATTCAATCTTATAATGGAGTTAGCAAAAATTTAGCTTGCATCCTGTAAGTCTCAGCTATTACCTCGTTTAATACAAATGAGATATTTCTAAACACCATAGCAATAGGATACAAAACGGCTAGGTTATTCAATTACCCCCTCAATCCCCTTCAAAACTTGCTCATACTTTTCATGTGCATTGTTACAAAGCAGGATCACCGTTTTATCAGCATCAATATAACGGATGATATGTGTTTTGTAACCAGGATTGTCGCCACTGTGACGGACTACTTTTCCAAGCTTGGAGGTGTGTATCTCCCAACCAAAGCCATAATTGGATAATGAATCGCTGTTGAGTTTCATAGGAATGAAGGCTTCTTCTAATGTTGTTTTCTTTATCAAACTCTCAGTATAAAGAGCGCGATCCCACTTTAATAAATCAGGAGCGTTTGAACTAATGCGTCCCGGTCCTTTGCGATTGCCCAACCAAATGGTGTAGTTACTGGCTGGAAAAGAATCAGCACGCACATAGCGTTGCTTTTCGGAAACGTAAATATGACCGAGTGCAAAGTTTTCAATGGCTACTTTCTCTTGCAATGATCGGATATCAGTATTACCCATCCCAACCGGTGTAAAAATTCTTTCTCTGCAAAACTCTACAAAATCTTTTCCTGAGGCTTTTTCGGCAATGCTTCCCAGAATGACATAGCCTGTGTTGCTGTATTCGTATTTCTCACCTGGTTCAAATTGTTTATTGGAGTGATATTTTTTGAGATACTCCAATATATCTGCGTTTCCTGCCACTTTAGATTTATCCCAATTCTCATCCATAATTTTTTGATAGTCGGGCAGGCCTGAAGTATGCGTGAGTAATTGGCGAATGGTAATGTTTTTATAGGGAAGTCCGGGTAAATATTTCTCAACGAGGTCATCATAATTCAGTTTGCCTTCTTCTTTCAACATCATGATCACCATGGCAGTAAACTGCTTGGATACAGATGCCAGTTCAAATAGACTTGTTGTGTCCATTGGTGCCTTCGTTTCAAAATTGAGATAGCCAAATGATTTGTGGTAAACAGGTTTGCCTTTGTCGGCCACCATAACCACACCACTGAAATCCGGAACGGTGGTAAAAAGAGAATCCATTTCTTCTTCGAATGTTTTAGCAGTAGTTGTTTCCTTTTCTTTCTGGCCACAGCCAATCAGGAGAACAGAAAGGAAAAGTAGAGTGAGAGATAGTTTTGTAAGGGCTTTCATCTAATTTTGTTTAGTCAACGAGACAAAGTCATCTGATCGCTTTTTACTAATGCTAACAGCGGTCTGACGACTCGAGACAATGAGAATGAATTAACCCTAATTTTTAAACTTTTGCAAGACGCAGCTATTATATTCCATTATTTCCCGAACCTTTCGGAGCAACAGAGGAAACAGTTTGAACAACTTGGTCCATTATACAAAGAGTGGAATGACAAGATAAATGTTGTTTCCCGCAAGGACATTGAAAATATTTATACCAATCATGTTCTTCACTCCTTAGGCATTGCCAAAGTGATGTCCTTCAAACCTGGAGCTTCTGTGTTGGATGTGGGCACCGGTGGAGGTTTTCCGGGAATTCCGCTTGCAATACTTTTTCCAGAGACCAATTTTCATTTGGTTGATTCTATTGGCAAAAAGATCACTGTGGTGAAAGAAGTTGCGGCAGCTCTTGGCTTAAAAAATATAATCGCTGAACAAAAGCGCGCGGAAGAACTTAAAACTAAATATGACTTTATAGTTAGCCGTGCCGTTACGCGTATGAAAGAATTCTATGGCTGGGTGAGAACGAAAACCAAGGCTGAATCCCTTCATACATTAGACAATGGAATTCTTTATTTAAAAGGCGGTGATCTTGATGAGGAATTGGACGAATTGAAAAAGCCGTACAGTCTATATTCCCTTCCGGATTATTTCAAAGAGGAATTTTTTGAGACGAAGAAGGTAGTGTTTATGCCGCTGGATAATCGCTAGAGAATGGTTATTCGTTGGGCGTTGTTGGTTAGACGGAATGCAATGCGGTCTTAAACATGCTCACCAACATAAAGCCCTCCGAAGGTTGCGGCCAGACATAGCAGCAAGCTAAGTGCGATGTAGAGAAATACACTTAAGGTGAAGCCGCCTTGAAGTAGATCTAAAGTTTCATTACTAAAAGTTGAAAATGTGCTGAACCCACCACAAAATCCAACCGTCCAGAAGAGGCGAGCGGCAGGAGATAAGAGTTGTTTGTGATCGGCAAGGCCGACTACCAATCCAAGTATAAAGCAAGCAAGTATGTTAACGATTAATGTTCCAAACGGGAAATGATGTGAATGGAAAGCGTTTATCCACTTGCCTAATCCAAATCTTAAGGCACTACCGAGTCCACCACCTATAAAAACAAAAAGGAAGGACTTGATCATAAGATGTGTAATTGTTTCTGATGTTCGATCATCGTCTTCATCACTTCAAATGTTTTTTGTTTGAGCGATTGTGTGCTATCTGTTGAAAGGTCTACCACCGGAATTTCATGGCCAACAAAAATTTCTATCAAACCTGGCCGCATCTCGATTGTACCTGGAGGCATTAATGGGCCGGCACCGACAACAACAATTGGAAGAATGGGCTTTTGAGTATCAATCGCAATTCGAAAGGCTCCATCTTTAAAAGGTTGAAGTGTCTCTTTGCTTCGGTTCTGTGTTCCTTCAGCGAACAATAGAATAGAGATGCCATGTTCTAATGTCTCTTTTAATTTTTCCAAACTCTTTTTTTTGCTTTCGCTGCTAGAACGATCGACAATGACGCAAGCGCCACGTGCAATCCAACCAAACACTGGAATTTTCAGAAGTTCTTTCTTGGCCATCGGCCGGAACTCTTTCCCGATGAGCATGCACAACCCGGGGATGTCCAAAAATGATGTGTGATTGCTTACATAAATATAGGATTGGCCATTCCTGAAATTTTCCTTTCCATAGAATTTATATCTAATGAAAGTAAGCTGACTGAAAACCCATGACCAGGCAAACAGAAACTTATAGCCGAGCCAACTTAATTTGTTTCCAAAGAAAAATGGAATGGTCATGCCCGGAAGGAGAATGATCATTGAAACAGTAAATACCAGGAATACCCAGAAAGCGTAAAGTTTAAGAAGAACAGCGGAAATAATTTTCAAGGCCTATGAAATAAGGCAGCAATTTCTGAAAGTTTGATGAAGAAGCAAGAAAAAGAAAGCCACAGATGCACAGATTTAATCTGCAAATCTGTGGCTTAGATTTTCTAAGAGAAATATTTAGTAACACCAGGAACTGCTACCGGATAAAATCCATCAGCATTTGGAAGCACGGGTGGCTTGGCATTCCAATCAAAGGTAGTTGGCATAATGTTTAGACCTGAATTGATCGCAGCATCCCATTCAACAACATTGCCTGAGTATGTGGCCATTCGCCCAAGAATGGCAGTCATCGTACTTTTAGCTCCGTTTTCTGCATCTGCGAATTTGTATTCGCCTTTTGCGATGGCTGCGAATAGTTCATCGTGTTCGGTTTGATATGGATTATTTTCTTTTTCCTTATCAAACTGATACATCACATTTCCTTTGCGGTCTTTAATATTCATATCTCCACAGAAAATATTTCCTTTGGTGCCCATGATTTGTTCATCCACTTTACTCATTGTGCCTTTAATATGCCTGCATTGGCTGTTTAGAATACTGCCATCGGCATATTGAAACTCTACATAATGGTGGTCAAAGATTTCACCAAACTCCTTCCCTTTTCTTACCTCTCTTCCACCCATGCCTTGGGCTTTTACCGGATAACTTCCTTTGAACCAATTGATCACATCAATATTGTGAATATGTTGCTCGTTGATATGATCTCCACACAGCCAGTTGAAGTAGTACCAATTGCGCATTTGGTATTCCATTTCCGTCTGACCAGGCTTACGCATATTTACCCACACACCTTCATTGTTCCACCACGCTTGTGCCGAAACGATCTCTCCGATCATTCCATCTTGCAAGCGCTTATACATTTCCCGATATGAGTTTTGGTAATGGCGCTGCAAGCCTACCACTACATTCAATTTCTTTTGCTTGGCAATAACAGCAGCATCCAACACGCGTTTGATTCCGGCAGGATCAGTTGCTACCGGCTTTTCCATGAAGATATGTTTGCCTTGCTTTACGGCTTCTTCAAAATGTATCGGTCGGAAACCAGGCGGTGTCGTGAGAATAACAACATCAGCTAGAGCAATCGCTTTTTTATAGCCATCAAAGCCAACAAATTTTGCTCCTTCTGCAACAGAAACTTTGCCGGAAACATTTCCATCTTCGTTATTGGGATCACTCAATGCTTTGAAACAACTATCAAGTCTGTCTTGGAAGGCATCGGCCATGGCCACGAGTTTAACATTTTGTTTGGTAAGCAAGGCTTGCATGGCAGCACCAGTCCCTCGTCCACCGCAGCCAACCACCGCCACCTTAATAGTGTCGTCAGCGGACGCATTAAAAAAGTTAGCATTAGAAACTAGTGGCATGGCCATAAGCGAGCCGGCAACGAGAGAAGTTTGCTTGACAAATTCTCTACGGGTTTGATTTTTAGATTCCATTTTAATTGTTCTTTAAAATTTTTGGTCACTTTAAATATACACTAAAAAAATTTTCAATTTCCTCAGCAGAAGGCTGTTTTAATGGTCTTACAACCCTAAAGCCTACAAACATACCATCCGTCAGCCACCATTTACTTTTTGGAATCTGCGGATCACGCTTGTTCCAGCTGGCATCAGAGGCAATACGATTCGCACAACGTAATTCTTTGCTTTCACTTAAGTAACTTCCTCC
>JANOQK010000073.1:0-8853 GCA_031414855.1 Bacteroidia bacterium
AACCTGATCGAAGTGAATAACAAGTATCGCGAGCACTGAAAAGAAATAAATGATGATCATAAGTGGAACCATCTTGCCAGCCCAAACTCCGATTCGTTGAATGCCTCCGATAATTACGAAACCAGAAATGATGGTCAGGATCACTCCGATTGTAAATTTCATGACATTAATCTCAAAGCCGAGGAGCTGAAACGATAATGCTTTAACTTCGGGATCGGTAATACTAATTTCGATGATTACTTGCGTGAGTTGATTTGCCTGAAAGATGGGGAGACAACCAATCATGGCGCAAAGGCAAAATAAAACCGCTAATGGTTGCCAGGCTTTGCCCAATGCTTCGCGTATCACATACATGGGGCCGCCTTGTATTTCACCTTGTGAGTCTTTGCCTCTGAACATGACAGAAAGAGTGCTTGTAAAAAAATTGGTGGACATTCCCACAAACGCAGTTACCCACATCCAGAATAAGGCACCTGGCCCACCCAGACTAATTGCTGCAGCAACACCTGCAATGTTGCCCATACCAACTGTGGAAGCAAGCGCAGTGGACAATGCTTCGTATGGGCTGATTTGACCAGGATCATTCGGATTGTGAAACTTTCCTTTGAGGATAGCGAAGCCATGAAGAAAATATCGGTAATGAATAAACCGAGAGTAGAAGAAAAAGAAAAGCCCACCAAGTATTAATAAAAAAAGGATGGGTGTCCATACACCGGTAGCAATATCACTGATCAGTTTACTCATTGTATAAAATTAAAGTCCGCAATAAAAGGAAATTCAATTCACATTCAAAGCCATTCTTTAGCTCCGAGCTTCAAGCCGTTAGATTCAAGATTGTGGAGCTTGACTTAGTTCGCAGCTCAAAGCTGAGTGTTTGTAGCTAATTTCCCCTGACTTACCGCCATCCAATTACACAGTTGATAAAGAACACGTGCTCCTACATTAGCGTCCCAATCTGTCTGGCCGGGAGTAACTTCGTTTAAATCAAAACCAATTATTCTTTTGCCCGACAGAGCAATTTGCTTGATCAGATAGGAGATCTGTTGGAACTCAAATCCTCCGGGAACCGGAGTGCCGGTGTTTGGGCAAAGCTTTGGATCAAGACCATCAATATCAAAGCTTATGTAAATGTTGTCAGGGAGCACTTTAATGATGTCCATACAAACTTCTTCCCACGTTTTACCAGCAAACATTTTTGTCTTAATGTCTTCGTCAAAGAATGTAACTACTCGACCCTTAGCACGATTGATTACACTGACTTCTTCTTCGCAATAATCGCGAATACCCACTTGCACTAGTTTTTGAACTGCTGGAAGCTTAAGGGCGTTGAACATAATGGATGCATGGGAGTAGGTGAACCCTTCATATGCCTTTCGCAAATCAGCATGGGCATCAATCTGAAGTATTCCGAAACGATCATAACGCTCGCTCAATGCCCGAAGGAATCCTAGAGGTGTGCTATGATCACCTCCAAGTAAGCCAACCATCTTGCCCTCATTCAAATATTTGGCAGTTGTACTGCATACATAAATATTCAAGTTCTCACAGGCTTCATTTATTTTTGATGGGATTACTCTATTATAATCATCTGCAGCCGATGTTGTACCTAATGAGGTAATATGCTTAATCGCAAGGCTTCTCAGATTTTTATTTTCTTGATACAACTCTTCTGGGAATGGAAGCATGAAGATGCCTAGTTTCCAGGCATCATGTATGCCCTTGAAGTATAAGTCAACCTGGGAGGAAGCTTCTAGAATTGCTTTGGGGCCAAGAGCTGTTCCATCGTGATACGAAACGGTGACTTCCCAAGGCACTGGTATAATAATTAGCTCAGCGGTATCAGTAGAAAAAGGAAGTCCAAATAGATTACCCTTTATTCCCAATCCATTGGGGTCAAAAGTTTTGATCAATTCTTCTTTGTCGTTCATATGCTGGGGTGAAATCTTCCTGTCACTTCAGTGTTTTCCTTTTGCACTTCTTTCCAACTGGCCGCCTCCGATTTTAATGCCAGAATTTCGGACGGGAAAAAACTATTTTGCTGGTTGCAAAGGTGGTCCGCGAAAAATGAAATAACGGGATTATGACCTACAATTAAAACGCTGTTAACGGGATGATCCAGCTCAGCTAAGATTTGAAAAAATGTGGATACGTTTGCTTCATACAACTCATCTTTTATAACTATACTCTCTGATGTATACCCAAGAATCTCAGCTACAACTTCAGAAGTAGTTTTGGCTCGAAGTGCAGAACTTGTGATGATTAATTCAGGAACAAGAGATTTTTCTTTTAAATATTTTCCCACTTCACTTGCTTCAGCCAATCCAAGAGTAGTAAGCATACGCTCTTTATCAGTCTGACCAGTCTGTTTATCAGCACTTTGAGCGTGGCGGAGTAAGTACAAATGGAGTGACATTAAAGTTGAATTTATTTGGCAGAGTTGAGTGTCAATTCACCTTCAATATTATCACTTGAGTTTGACTTTTTAAAAAATTACTGATATTTGAAGCCTTCGAAAGTAAATTTATAGCATGTCAAAGAACTTAGTTATAGTGGAGTCTCCTGCGAAAGCAAAGACCATTGAAGGTTATCTGGGGAAGGATTACAAGGTATCTTCCAGCATGGGCCACATCCGGGATTTAGCGAAAGGAAATGGTGCAATTGATGTGGAGAATGGGTTTAAACCTACCTACGAAGTATCGCCTGACAAGAAAGACATTATTAAAAAGCTAAAAGAGTTAGCCGATGAAGCCGAGATAGTTTACCTGGCAAGTGATGAAGACCGTGAAGGAGAGGCCATATCGTGGCATTTGAAGGAAGTATTAAATCTGAATGATAAGAAAACAAGAAGAATAGTATTCACCGAGATCACCAAGAATGCCATTCAAAGTGCAATACAAAATCCACGGGGTATTGATATTGATTTGGTTGATGCACAGCAGGCGAGAAGAGTGCTAGATCGATTGGTAGGATTTGAACTTTCACCCATTCTTTGGAAAAAAATATCCACCGGACTTTCGGCAGGGCGAGTTCAATCTGTCGCAGTTCGTCTTATTGTTGAACGTGAGCGCGAGATAGAGAAATTCGAAGCCAAATCAGCCTATAAAATTTCTGCTGTATTTGATCTTGAAAAGGGTAAGCAATTGGTTGCCGAACTTCCTGAAAAGTTTGGGGCAGAGGAAGAGGCACTAAAATTTTTAGAATCCTGTAAAGGTGCAAAGTTTACGATAGGTGATTTACAAAAGAAGCCAGCAAAGAAATCTCCGGCAGCACCGTTTACCACTTCAACCTTACAGCAGGAAGCTGGCAGGAAGTTGAGCTTCTCTGTTTCTCAGACCATGATGGTTGCTCAGAAGCTGTATGAAGCTGGTAAGATATCTTATATGCGTACCGATTCTGTGAATCTTTCGGATGAAGCTGTGAATGGAGCTGTTAATCAAATTTCTTCAGCATACGGAAAAGAGTTTGTGCATATACGGAAGTACAAAACAAAATCATCCAATGCGCAGGAAGCTCACGAAGCTATTCGTCCAACTGATTTTTCGGTAATGGAAGCAGGTGCTGATAGAAATGGCCAGCGCTTATATGAATTGATCTGGAAGCGTGCCATTGCCTCGCAAATGGCGGATGCGGAACTTGAACGCACTAACGCAACCATTAAGATTTCAACAAATGAAAAAACACTTACAGCTTCAGGCGAAGTAGTGAAGTTTGAAGGTTTTCTTAAAGTATATCTTGAATCGCGCGATGAAGATGAGGGCGATGAAGAAAATAGTAAGGTGCTTCCACCTCTTTCGATAGGTCAAGATCTCGTATTAAACGAATTGACGGCAACGCAATCTTTTACCCGACATCCGGCACGTTATGCCGAAGCTGGTCTGGTAAAAAAACTTGAGGAGCTTGGCATTGGCCGTCCTTCAACGTATGCACCAACTATTTCCACCGTGCAGAAAAGAGGTTATGTATTGAAAGAAAATAGGGAAGGAGTAGAACGTAGATATAAAGTTCTTTCACTTAAGGAAAATAGCATTACAACGAATGAAGAGCGTGAAATAACGGGTGCGGAAAAAGCAAAACTATTTCCTACCAACATCGCCATGATCGTGAATGATTTTCTGGTAGATCATTTTCCGGATATCACGAACTATTCGTTTACAGCAGAAATCGAAAGAGAGTTTGATGAGATAGCCAATGGCAAGTTGAAATGGGGTAAAATGATCCAACAGTTTTACACTCCTTTTCATAAGACAGTAACAGCAACTGAGTTGGTTGAGAGATCGTCCGTTCAAAATAAGAACAAGGAACTTGGCCTAGACCCAAAGACTGGCAAGAAGTTATATGCCAAGCTTGGAAAGTATGGGGCATACATTCAGTTAGGCGAAAATCCGGATGATAATGGAGGCGAGAAACCAAAATTCGCCAGCATGCGTCAAGGCCAGTTCATTGAAAATATTACGCTTGCTGATGCGCTTGAGCTAATGAAGATGCCGCGCGATATGGGGTTGTTTGAAGAAAAACCTGTAGTGATAAATATTGGTAGATTCGGACCATATGTGTTGCATGATAAAAAATTCATTTCGATACCAAAAGAAGAAGATCCGTATGCGGTTTCTCCGGAACGTGCAGTAGAGTTGATTGAAGCCAAGCGGGTATTAGATGCAAACCGATTGATCAAAGCTTTTGCTGAGAACGCTGATATTCAAATTCTGAATGGTCGTTTCGGACCCTATATAAAGGCAGGAAAGAAGAACGTAAAAATCCCGAAAGGAAAAGAACCGGCAGAATTAACCTTGGAAGAGTGTGTAACTCTTGCGGAGAATGCGCCTGAAAAGAGAGGAAGATTTGGTCGCTTTGGCGGAGCGAAAAAGAAGGAAGAGCCAGTTGCCAAAAGTAAGCCTGCTAGGAAGGCAGTAAGGAAAGTGCCAGCTTCAGAGGCTTTGCCTGCCGGAACCCAAGTGAAGGCTGTTAAGAAGGCTCTCAAAAAAGTTGTGACAAAGGGTCGTCCTGCCGTTAAGAAAAAGAAAGCATAAACTTTGCTTTAGGAATATTAAATTGACCCGGACATTGAAAATGTTCGGGTTCTTTATTTTATCACTTTTGCTAACTTGATAATTATATGAAACAGTTGATCACCATAGTACTTCTATTATTTGTAGCAAGTGCCTACTCCCAAACGGATCTTGAACAATTCCTCAGCCACCCAATCGAGTCGGGATTCGCTTCATCTGCCGATGGAAAAAACATTGCATGGGTGATCAATGATCATGGGAAAAGAAACATTATGATTAAAATGGGATTTGAGGTGCCACGTTTACTTACTGATTATCAGCAAGATGACGGGCAGGAGATTTCGCAATTGACATTCACGCCCAATGGCACAAAATTACTTTATGTAAGGGGAGGTGCTGCTAATAGAAATGGACAAAGCCCCAATCCTTCTAGTTTAGCAGATGGAACAGAGATGGCTATTTATTATAAAGAGATTCTATCTAAAAGCCCTCCTTCAAAAATTACACACGGAAGCAGCCCTCTTATTTTTAAGGATGGAATACGATTCTTGTTCTCAAAAGGTGGACAGATATATGAATCCCCAATGGACATCAACGCAACACCTAAGCTTTTATTTGTAGCACGTGGGAGTAATAGCAATCCCAAATTTTCCCCTAATGCACAGGAAGTATTATTTACAAGCGACAGAGATGATCATAGCTTTATTGGAGTATATCATCTGGTTAAAAAAACCATCCGTTGGATAGCACCTGATATTACCAATGATATTCTGCCAGCTTGGTCACCCGATGGAAAAAACATTGCCTTTATACGAACACCAGGGTCAAAACTAAATGAGCTTTCTGATGTAACTGGTGGACATAAATTTTCGGTTGTTGTTGCTGATGCAGAAACAGGCAGGGGGACGATTGCATGGAAATCACCAGCTGACGATGGGGGATTTTCTCAAACGTATCCATTAACACCACTGGCTTGGACTACCGCAAACCGGATTTTATTTTATTCTGAGCATACTGGCTGGAATCATATCTTCTCTATGAATCAGGACGGCAGCGATGTGAAAGATATCACTCCTGGAGAGGCTGAAGTTGAAAATTTTGTTTCTGATCCAACGGGTCAATTCATTTATTTCGATGGAAATCTTAATGACATTAATCGAAGACATATTTGGAAATCCAATGTCAATAGTGCCAACCCTGTTGCTGTAACAACTGGAGAAGGGATTGAGATGTATCCCTCTTTTGCAGGCAAAGATTTGTATGCTTTTAAATCAGCAAGTAATTCCTCTAAGGCATTGGTAAGGATAGATGAAACAAAAAGTTCGGTTGCACAGGTATACCCACAAAAGCTTCTGATTTTCTCACCAACAGTATTCGTGAAGCCGGAGCAGGTGATTTTCAAGGCTGCAGATGGAACGGTGATACATGGTCAGCTATTTATTAACCGATCAATCACTGGTAAGCGACCAGGAGTTGTGTACATGCACGGAGGACCGAAGCGGCAAATGTTGTTGGGCTTTCACTACAGTGATTACTATATTAATTGCTATGCGTTCAACCAATATCTCGCAAGCCAGGGTTATGCTGTCGTATCCGTAAATTATAGAGATGGCATTGGGTATGGTAAAAATTTCAGACGGGCAAAAAATCAAGGCCCACGAGGAGCTAGTGAATATCAGGATGTTGTGGCGGCAGCAAAATACTTGCAGGCATTGCCTGAAGTCGAGGCGACAAAAATTGGATTATGGGGCGGGTCCTATGGTGGCTATTTGACGGCTATGGGGTTGGCTCGTAATCCTGAGATTTTCAAAGCAGGAGTTGATATTCACGGTGTTCATGATTGGTCATTTGATGGACAGGATGCAACCAATAGCTGGGGTCTAAAGAAAAGCGAGGCTGAGCTAGCGTTGAAATCCTCACCAAACTCAGATTTATCAAAATGGACAGCACCAGTATTATTCGTTCATGGCGATGACGATCGTAATGTCAATTTTCAGCAAACAACCGATCTCGTAGAAAAACTGCGAGAGAAAAATGTACCAGTGGAGCTATTAGTGTTACCTGATGAGGTACATGGATTTCTTCGCTATGAAAGCTGGACGAAAGTATTCAACACAGCCAAGGATTTCTTTGATCGTAAGTTAAAGAATTGAACTGCATACATCAGGACAGTGCATGATTGTTTGACCTCAAGTAATCCCTAAGTTTAATTAAATACTGATTTGATTGGAATGAATTTGAAGGATGATTAATATGTACTTCTGCGCTGACTCCAACGGAACGAAAATTTATTACCAGATAAGAGGGGAAGGTGATCCACTTGTGCTCATCATGGGGTTTGGTGCGGATGGCAATGTTTGGGAAAAACATGTATTAGAATATGAGAAGCACTTCAAATGTATTCTGATTGACAATAGAGGTGTCGGTCGGTCGGATCAACCCAAAGGTCCTTACACTACGAAGATGATGGCTGCTGATACGGCAGCTGTCATGGAACACGCAGGCATTCCGAATGCTAGAGTTGCAGGTATTTCCATGGGTGGCGCTATCGCACAAGAGCTAGCACTCGATTATAAAGACAAAGTCAGAAGTTTGGCGTTGATTAGTACGTGGCCTAAGTTTAACAACTACGCTATTACCGTGTACCAAAACCTTAAGAGGTTGCGAGTGACCAGTCATCCCAGTGACTTTATGCAATTGTTGCAACTTTGGATTTTTGCTCCACCCTATTATGATAAAGGACTCGAAGACCTGAAGGATGGTCAGAACGGAGCGGCTAATAATAAGCATCCACAATCGCAAAATGGATTTGAAGGCCAGTTGGATGCTTGTATCCAACATGATACCGTTTCCAGATTGCCAGAAATAAAAGTACCAACATTAATTACCGTGGGCGACATGGACATCTTTACTCCGCCAGAATTTTCTAAGGTGCTGCACAAGGGGATAAAGGATTCAACGTATGTTTCATTTCCCCAAGGTGCTCATGTTCATCATTGGGAAGACCTTGAACGATTTAATAAAATCACAACGGAATTTTTTATAAACAATTAGTCCATGGGAAAAATTAAAGTAGCCTGCGAAACGTATACCTGGCAAATGCCTGGAGAGTCTTATAAAGGTAAATTGGATCATATCATGGGAATTGCCTCAAAGGCAGGCTTTGCAGGTATTGAGCCGGAGACCAGTTTTTTTGGTGATTTGTCCGACCCCATAAAAATGAAAGAGACATTGGCAAAGCATAGTTTGGAGTTTGCCGTATTGGTGCATGTAGAGGACTGGAGAAATCCAAGGGAAACAGACGAGGAAATAAAAAGAGCGCAGCAGTGGATAGATTACCTCTCTCATTTCCCGGATACCATTTATTTACCTGTTCAGATGCCGGGGAAAGATCGAAGCCACTTGGAGGAACGTCAAAAAAATCTATTGAGTTGTGTGAACGCACTTGCAGAAAGAGCTTCGGCCAGAGGCATTACATGTTCATATCATCCCAATTCTCCAATGGGCTCCGTGTTCAGGACAGAGGAGGACTACGAGATTTTACTTAATGGATTAAATGCAAAATACATTGGATATACTCCAGATGTGGGCCACATCGCAAAAGCAGGTATGGATCCGCTTACCATTATAAAACGTTATCGCGAATTAGTGAACCTTGTTCATTATAAGGATATGTATGCCGATGGAAGATGGGCTCAAACAGGCGAGGGGGTTATACAATTCAAGGAAATCACCTCATATCTAATTAATACCAACTACGAAGGTTGGATCGTCATGGAGGATGAAGCGGATCAGGCCATAACAGATCCTGATGGAGTAACCGCTAAAGATGGCGTGTATGTTAATT
>JANOQK010000074.1:0-9583 GCA_031414855.1 Bacteroidia bacterium
GACACTTGTGTTAAAAAAACGAGTGACCAAGTTTGAGTGGAATTGGTTCCAGCTTGGCTACACCTTGAACAACTCAGTAGCTGGTAAATTGAAAGCTACTTCTGATGATGATAAGAAATTTTTCTATTGGGATCATATGGAAGATTATACAGCAGGTACCGCCATGATTTTGGTAGGTGAGAAATCCACTGGGATAGCTCAAATGAAAGAGAATCCATTTCCTCATATGATGAATTATCACTTTTTAAAATATGATGTAAACTTGAAAAAACTGGCGGATGTTACTGTGAATTTTGAATATCCCGTTTCGGTTGTAACGACTTTTAAGCAGCCTGAATTGGATGACGAAATAAAGTCAGACTACATTGCCATTTTTGCACCCTTCAAAGCCAAGCGCTATACCGGCCCGAAAGTTTTTGGCCCGGATGCGACAGAATATACGTACGTAAGAGTAAGCTATGACGGTAAGCTTTTGGACAAGTTAACCTTCAACGTCCCAAACAGCATTTGGCGAATAGACGAGGTATTGTTCGGTCCAAGTGGTGAAGTCTTTGTGTTTGGCCCTGCTGGCGATGCGAAAGATGATTTTTTTCAAAGCAAAATGGAATATCAAGATGAGAAAACCCGCTGGCCCAATTTCCAACTGGCCAAATTTCATCAAGGTAAAATGCAGTTTGTAACGGCCACCAGCATGGATGAAATGAAATCCAAATTGCGTTCCCAACCTGATGGCAAGAGTGGAGATTCTTATTCAGGCAGGCGAATTAAGTTCTCTGGGTCAGGTGTAAACCCTGCAACCAAAGATGTGGTAATAGGCGGACAGAACTACAGCATGCTACGCAATGCAAAAGGCCAGGTAACGGGCAGAGGCTATGAAGATATGGTGCTTTTTCATTTTGACCAGGCGGGCAAGCTGATGTCTCAATTTGTAATGAATAAAAAGAATAAGTCTACGGTGATAAACGAACATCAATTTGAATTTTCCAAAGATGGCAAAACGTTGTACTGGTCGTTCTTTGATAATATTGATACCAAGCCTGTGCGTGAACTTGATGTGGTGTTGGAAAAAGTATTGGCAATGCCAAAAATGGCTAACATCAATTTGGTTGATGGCACCTTTGCGAAATACACCGAGTACGGTAACAAGGAAAACTATGCTCACTCTTCTGGCGTGTTGAATTACCTGAAATTTAATAACACCAATCAGGTCAACTATTTGGGTGAAAACAAAAAAGGGAGCAGCCTGTGGTTCGTTCGATTGAATTTGGATAAGTAAATCAACATCTAACTCGAAGGCCTGGCGAATGGCCGGGCTTTCAACTTTTAACAATCAGCTATGAAAACAATTCTGTCTATTTCCTTTTTATTTCTTATAATTTCTGCACAAGGCCAATCATTTTTGCATATGAAAGACAAAAATGGCCGATCACTTTATGAAGACAATTGGTTTAACTGGATGGCCCGCTATACGTACGTGAGTGGCAAGGCCAATGAAAAATTGGGTGGCTTCACTGGTAATGTTTCTATTCGACATGCCAAAGCTGGTAAGGGCGAAATCAGTGTCAATTACGAAAATGTGCTTTTGGGTGATTTTATTTGGAAGGTGGCCAATCTAAAAAAAAGTGAATATTTTGACCAAGGTTTTAGTTCAGGATTTTTAGGTTGGGTTCAAGGTTATTACAATGTGGTAGCTACAGACAAATTGATTTTTGCACCTGGAGGCAGCTTAGGCGATTATATTTTTGGATCCGAGATTGCCACCCAAATTGCCCCCAATGTATTCTCGAATGAGCCATTCGGATATTATCTTACAGTGGGCCCTTCTTTCAAACTCAGCTATCTAATTAACAAAGACTTTTGGGTCGATGGAATATTGACGTGCGATATTCCTGTTGCTAAGTTAAATAAAGGCACAGGAGCCAATTATCAACATGAGGATGGTTACCCTAACCCCTGGTTCGTCAATGTTTCGGGCACACTCCACCATAAATCAAGAATGTTTTTGAGTGTTCGCACCAATCAAGGAATAGATCGGGGTGCTAATGGTGGTGGTGCCAGCCGCCTAGATATTTCGTTAGGATACCAAATGTTACATTGATTTTTTAATAGAGGTAAGGTCCTTTTCGAAGGAATGAAATAAAATATTTCGAGTGAAAAAAACTTGCGCAGCCTTCTTCCTTTTCTTGTTTACATTACCTGGATTTGCCCAATCAGGCTCTCAAGAAATTTATTATGCCGAGTTGATTGAAAAGGCTCAAGCCCTCACGAACAAGGGGCTTTATGCAGATTCAAGAAAAATCACGTTTCAAATCATTCAAGTCTTTCCAGACCACCTTGGAGCCAACGTGCTCCATGGTTTTAACCTGTTAAACCTCAATAACGCACGCGAGGCGAAAGTGCCTGTCACCGTGGGGCTCCAGGTTGACCCAACTTTTTATCCATTGCATTATCAGATGGCCTATCTGCATGCGGCCGATGGTAATTTGGACAGGGCAAAAGAAGCACTAACTCTGGCAATTCAATACGGCCCGGAGCAGTTGAACATTGCTCAGGTAAAATCCGAATTTGAAACCGTTGGAAAAAATTTGGGCATACCTGATGTATTTCAAAATCTATATACCTGGTACGAACAAAATTTTCCATCACAAAAGCAACAAAGCAACACCCTGGACAAAAATTGGGAGAGACTTTCTGCCCTTTCATTAAATGTTGACGATGTCAGAAAAGAAGTGGACTTGCTTTCGATGGAATATGCAAAGGCGGGCAGACAGGATTTGGTTTTGGCGGTGCATTACTTCGGCTCGTCTGTGCTTCGCACATCAGGATTTTTAAGCGAGGCTCTTGAATTAGCGCAGAACGGATTTTCCAGTTACAAGAAAAATGGATTTGGTGGAAATGATTATCAGGCTGCGAGATTGCTCACCCACCTGATGGAAATGAACAACAACAAACTCGACTTCGAAAACACCCTTTCGTATTGGCCCGATGCGCAACAGCATATCAACAAGGAGAAATCCTCAGGCGTAAGTATCCCAACTTATGATGTGCAAGTCCAGGTGTTGGCTGCGAATGCTATGGCCAATAGTGTGAAAGGGATCCTGGAAGAAAATCAAAGGAAAGCGCGTGAATTGTCGATACAAGCTTATGAGATGGCAAAACTCAGCAACTACGGACTTGGGATGGCACAGGCGGCCAACGTAATCGTGATCACCCATGACGATGCAAAAAATGCGGCCACAGGAGTATCATATGGAGAGCGTGGTCTCCAACTGGCGCGCGACTTAAACCTTGATATCAAAGAAAGCATTGCCAGCAACCTTGCGTTTTGCTATTATGGATTGGGCTCACCTGAAAGTAAACAGTTGGCCTACAATCTTTACCGAATTCAGGCGGAAAAAGCGTTGAACGCAAGTCAATGGGAAGCTGCTGCCATGGATCTCAACAGTCTCGGCACGTTGCTGATGTATTCTGAAAATTGGGAAAGAGCGGCAGCTCTGTTTGAAGAGGTGGTGAAGTTGGAGGGCTACGGCCCCAAGTACACTAACTACCGCGACCGACTTTCTTTTTATAAGCGACAAGTTAGCGCGTATCAAAATCTAATCAAGTGCTATGCTCACTTAGGTAATGCCGAAAAAACGTTTCACGCAATGGAAGCCAGCCGCTCGCGCGTTTTACTGGAACGGCTCGGACAAAATAATTATAATTCCGTTTCGCTGGCCGACCTACAAAATTTATTAATGCCTGATGAAGCATGCATTATGTATTCCCTCACGGCCGGGCACGAAATCATTATGCTCACCGTATCAAAAAAATATGCGCAGGTTTTATTTCATGAAGACCCACGCTTCATTGGCGACATCAAAGAAAAAGTTTGGAAGAACGAGCCTTTAGTGGCGGCCGTCAGGCGCGATGAGGCCAGCCTGAACAAGTTTGTTATCTCTACGCTTCGAACCCAAACCAATGTGGCTCGCGACAACTACGATAAAATTGCAATGGCCCCAAAATCGGATTTGGATAAGGCCTATAGGAATGTGAGCAATTGGATGACGAACACTGGTATTAATAAAGACCCTGCTGTCGTTGGCAAAATGCAGGACTTCCTTTATCGATTTCAAAAATACTTGATCGTCCCTGTAACGAACAGGCTGGTAGGCATCAAAAATCTTATTATTGCTCCCGATGATATTTTCAACTTTATCCCATTCGAAGCCCTGCGCACGTTTGACGGAAAGTATATGGTGGAGAAATATAATTTTCGTTACATACACTCGGCCAGTGTACTATTGGCTTTGCAGCAACGCAACTATTTGTCAACGCGCAAGCCGCTGTTTGCCATGGGCGGAGCAGTTTATGAAAAGTTCGACCAGGCCGCCATGGGTACGGGTTCATCTTCTGAAATGAATTTATTGGAAACTAAAGTAGCCGAGAATGTGAAGACTGGAAAATCGCTTCGCAGAGCTTACGCCTCCATCATTGGCAATGGTCCTCTGATGCCACTTCCGGGCACGACAGAAGAAATAAAAAACATCTCCAAAAATTTACCTGGCACAGATTTCTTTTTGGGCAAAGAGATGACAGAGAATCGCCTCAAAGAATTATCAATTAGTGGCCAATTAAAAAATTACAAGGTGCTGCACCTCGCCACACATGGCATGGTGGTGCCTGAAATTCCCGACCTATCGTGCCTTGCGATGTGTATTTTTAAAAATGAAGAAGGTGGTGAAGACGGATTTCTTAGCGCACCCGAAATAGCCAACCTGCAACTAAATGCTGACTTGACAGTGCTCTCTGCTTGCGAAACAGGCCAAGGAAAATTTTATGCGGGCGAAGGAGTAACTGGCATTACGCAGTCACTTATTTTAGCGGGCAGCAACGCAGCATTAGTTACACTTTGGAAAGTAGACGATGCCGCCACCATGAATTTTATGAGTAACTTCTATAAGGAAGTAGCGAAAGGAAAGCAGTATCCGCAAATTGTAAATGATCTGAAACGCAAATTTATCAAGGGCGATTATGGTAAAGAGTTTCAACATCCTTACTACTGGGCGCCATTTATCTATTACGGCAAGTAGAGTCAGCTACAAATATGGCAAAGGAAAGACGATTGCAGATCTACAATGTGTTGGCATTCTTATGTAGCATATGGTTCTTGGTATTGGGTTGGCTGTGGGTGTATTGGCTCAATGTCATAATTGTATTTCCGATTGCCATTCTTGGATTCTTTTTTTGGCGGGCGGGCCGCGATGCTGATATAAAATTGTTGAATAAAATTACAGGATGGATACTCGTTGCTGGTTCAGTAAGTTCAATTGGATTTCTTGTTGGCCTAATGATAAGGAATTGAGAGTGAGTTAAGTTTAAGCCTTTTGATCAGTCAATCGTTTTTCCTATTGGAGTAGCACATTAAATAGTCAAGGCTACCACTTGACAAATTTTATCTATGCGATTCAAATACTTCTTCTTATTTTCAACGCAAAGAGAAGTCTATGAACTTAAATACAAAATCCAAAGAAGAAAATACATTTGATGCCATCGTAGTGGGATCGGGTATTAGCGGAGGATGGGCAGCCAAGGAACTTTGTGAGAAAGGCTTGAAAGTGTTGATGTTGGAGAGAGGAAAACCTGTAGAGCATCCCAACTATCCTACCGCTACTAAAAATCCATGGGAGATAGATTTTGGAGGAAGGCTCACCGAAGAAGACAAACGAAAAAGTTTTGTGCAAGCCCGTCACTATTCTTTCCGGGGCGACAATAAACATTTTTACATCAACGATTTAGAAAATCCCTACCAGGAAACGAAACGATTTGATTGGATACGAGGCGATGTGGTAGGAGGTCGTTCGCTCTTGTGGGCACGAATGAGTTGGAGATTGAGTGATCTTGATTTCGAGGCGAATAAAAAGGATGGACATGGAGTAGATTGGCCAATTCGCTACAAAGACATCGCACCTTGGTATGATCATGTTGAATCGTTTATTGGTGTGACCGGAAACAAGGATGGTATCCCACATTTACCGGATGGTAAATTTCAGCCACCTCTGGAAATGAATTGTGTGGAAAAAGATTTCAAATCGAAGCTGAATGAAAAATTTCCAGATAGACATTTAATAATTGGTCGATCAGCAAATCTCACACAGCCTGTTAAGGGTAGAGGCCAATGCCAGTATAGAAACCTTTGTCACAGAGGTTGCCCATATGGCGCCTACTTCAGTACGAATGCCAGTACGTTGCCTGCCGCTTTTGAAACTGGCAATCTCACGCTAAGGCCAAACTCGGTTGTGAATAAGGTTATTTATGATGACCTGAAAGGTAAAGCTATTGGTGTTGAATTGATCGATACAGAAACAAATGAAGTCATAGAATATTATTCAAAAATTATTTTTCTGAATGCGGCTACACTCGGCACGGCATTTATTTTATTGAACTCAACCAGTTCACGTTTCCCTAACGGACTTGGCAATGGAAGTGATCAGGTGGGTAGAAATTTAATGGATCACCACAAGCAAGCTGGTGCGAATGCAACTGTTGATGGTTTTGAAGATAGTTATTATTCGGGACGCAGACCCACTGGTGTTTATGTTCCTCGCTTTAGGAATCTAACTGAGCAAAGAACAGATTACCTCCGTGGGTTTGGATTACAGGGGGGTGCCAGTCGTGGTGGATGGAGTGGATCAGGGGCGATAGGCGAAGAACTTAAGAAATCAGTGCAAACACCTGGTCCATGGCACATGGGCTTAGGAGCTTTTGGTGAATGTTTGCCTTATGCAGAAAACCGTGTAACATTAAATCTCAACCTAAAAGATAAGTATGGAAGGCCAAGCTTGACTGCTGATTGTGAATTCAAAGAGAATGAAAAAGCCATGCAGCAAGATATGGCCAACTCAGCTGCCGAAATGATGGAAGCTGCAGGATATAAAAATGTGAGTCCGTATGTGAATACCTCGTTCCCGGGCAACGCGAATCATGAAATGGGAACCGCAAGAATGGGACGAGATCCAAAGACGTCTGTACTGAATGCCTTTAACCAAATGCATGAAGTGCCAAACGTTTTTATTACCGATGGTTCGGCTATGACTTCTTCAGCTTGTGTTAATCCATCTTTGACCTATATGGCTCTTACCGCTCGTGCTTGTGACTATGCCGTGAAAGAACTGAAGAAGCAGAATTTGTGATTTGATCAAATACCCAAGAAATCGTCAGACCTCTGTTTGCTAATGCCTTCAACGGTCTGACGACTTTTGTTTGCTATCATCGCTCTTGCTCATTAATTTCCAGATTAATAACGGTATACTAAGAACGAGTAATCCAATAAGCAAAGTAAGGCTTGTTATTTTAATGAAGTCTGAAATTGCCAAAGCTGATTTCGAAGACTCCAAAGCATCAAAGGCGAAGAACAGACCTAGTAGCATGGAAAGAGCACTCCAGCCAAGAGCTAACGCAATCAAATGTTTAGTTACTCCGGGCCAATGTGTGTTGATCTTCATTTCTTGAATTATACTTTGGTATTCTGATTTACTAATTTAAGAACGATATAAGCCAGCAAGGAAAGGCAAAAAATAATAAGCCCATAAAGCACGGTGATCAGTGCCACTTTTAAAGAGATAATGGTCAAAAATAGTTGGTGAAAGCTGTGTAAATGATTGGTTCACAGACTTGTCTTTGGAGTATCCATAAAACGGTTTATAATTCGGATAAAAATGAGTTTAAAAAAGCTGCCCTACCTGTGGCAGCTTTTTAGTTATAAGATGGGGTTATCAAAACAATAAACAGCGACTCAAGTGCAAAGGCTGTGGTCAACTTTTTATCTGGAGGAACCCTGTCAAGTACTATGAGCGTAAGTTTGTGTGGTTTAAGAAATGGGTGATGGAACGTCAGACATACAAAACCCTGGCTCGGGACAGTGGTATGTCGCAGAGTTCCCTTCAACGTCTGTTCAAGTATTATTTATCAGGAGCACCTCCGCTTACAATCCGGAACAAGCAGCAAGCCCATTTACTGATTGACGGGACATACTTTCCTAACGATTTATGTTTGATCCTTTATTGGGATCACGACATTCGCTTTACACAGCTCTATCGGTTAACCGATGAGGAACGTTATCTTGAAGTAAAGGAAGACTTAGAGAATATCAAAACATTGGGAATTGAACTGATCAGTATCACCTGTGATGGGCACAGGGCTTTACTAAAGGCAATCAAAAAGGTATTTCCTCAAATCCTTCTTCAACGGTGTGTTGTGCATGTTGTACGGCAATGTAAAACGTGGCTAACGCAGCACCCACAATCATTTGCTGCAATGGAGTTCCTTACCATTGTTAAACAACTCCATCTGATAAAGACCCTACAGCAAAGCGGTCTTTGGCTAACAACGCTTTGGCATTGGGAGAAAAAACACAAGGCCTTTATAGAGGAAAAAGTCTTCAAGGAAAATGGAAGGTATTGGTACAAACATAAAATGCTCCGAAAGGCAAGATATCTTCTGCACAAATCTATCCCTAACTTATTCCACTACCTTGACAATCCTGCTGTCCCCCGAACAACCAACCGGTTAGAATCTTTCTTTAGCCACTTAAAAGATAAGCTAAGGGTGCATAGAGGTTTAACGATGAGGCATCGAAGAAACTTTATCCAGTGGTACTTATTCTTTCAAAACCAAAAACAGGAATGAGTTTTTGTAAGCCATAAAAACTCTTGAAGTATCTCTCTTGTGAGCTATGCAAAAAAATAAGGCTCTCGACTACTCGAGAGCCTTTTGACCACTTCAGTCGGGAAACCTTATTGCTGGCAGGTTGCTCTCCAGCAGAGCCTACGTCCTCTTCAGGTTTACAAATCAAATTTCACTAATGTCTTTGCCAAAATCACCAACTATTTTTGACCACATTGCCAAATTAAGCCATAACAGTGCTTAGTTGAGGATGCTCCAAAATTAGTTTGAACCAGGACGTATAAGTGTGGGGATTTTGCTGGATGTCTGCACGTAGCGATATAATGTCGCAGAATTTCCACTCTTCTACTTCTTCCTTATTGATAATAGGCATTCCATCAAAGGTTCCTATAAATACGTAATCACATTCATGTTCAAACAATCCTTTGTCCAAATTTGCCTTGTACGTAAATTTGAAGGCGAATTCTGTTTGAAGATTGATACCCATTTCCTGGTTTAATTTTCTTCTCGTAGCCTGCTCCATAGGCTCGTCTGGTAATGGGTGACTGCAGCAGGTGTTGGTCCATAAGCCTCCACTGTGATATTTCAGTGAAGATCGTTTTTGCAAAAGTAGTTCCCCGTTAGAATTGAAAAGAAGTATCGAAAATGCTCTGTGAAGAATACCTTTTCGATGAGCCTCCATCTTCTCCATAGTGCCAATGGCATTATCATGGGCATCAACTAATACCACATGTTCCATCATAGCATGTTGAGTTGATGTTTCAAAAAGGAATATGCAAGCAGTCTTGCTTTATGCCGCTTACGGATGCTGATCCTGGATTTTAATACGTCATCGGAAGGCGTATTTTGAATTTTTCTGAACAAAGCCAGATAATACACATAGGCTACATAGACACCAAAACGGGCGGAACGCGGAAGT
>JANOQK010000075.1:0-14602 GCA_031414855.1 Bacteroidia bacterium
GCGGTCAGTTGTTTCCAGCAAGACTTCACCATTTGCAGTGCTGACTAAAATAAAAATGTGATAGTTAGTTTCAATGATTTTGTATTCAAAATGAGTTTCTGTCAGGATGATGCTGAAGAGTTCCGTGGCCGTGAGACAGTCGTACTTCCCTGTTTGAAAAACCTCACCGAGATCGGAATACTGAGAATAACTTTTTAGAAATTTTTGATGCGTTGCTTTGAAGATAGACCTAAGTAGTTTTTTTTCTGATGCCACCTCCTTTTGTCGAAGCGCCAGAACAAAGCTTTTGAATTGTTTGAATTCTTGAACAGACGGTTGTATAGGTGAGGTGACAATGAGCTCCTTTAATAGCGTATCAACCTGACCGGTTACGAGGCTTGGCAAAATGATCAGGAAGAAGGCAATCGCTTTTCTCACAGATTATGTTTTTGTTAACGTCTTGAATATAAAATTAACACAAAATTCATATTAAACAACATTTGGTAACATTCCCGTAACATTAGGCCGAATCATCAAAAATTAAATACCTTTAAAGAAGAAGTGAAAACCATGGAGATTATTGCTGAAGAAGTCGATGTAGTAAGAATTGCAAGGATCAGAGATGCCCAGCAAACCAAGAGCATTGAACTTAGGGCAGAACCGCTATCCAATCGAAAAAAACGACTTAAAAAGCTCAATGATTGGATTTTTGCCAATCGTGAAAAAATCAAACAAGCTGTTCACCAAGATTTCAGAAAGCCCTTGCTTGAAGTCGACACCTCAGAGATTTATCCAGTGGTGGCAGAAATTCGTCATGCGCTTGCTAATCTTGATTCGTGGTGTGAGCCAAAAAAAATTGATGCCCCCCTTACCTACTTGGGAACGCGCGCGGAGGTGCGCTTTGAACCAAAGGGCGTATGCCTAATTATCGCACCATGGAATTTTCCCTTTAATCTTTGCATCGGCCCGTTGGTGTCGTGCCTAGCTGCAGGCAATACAGCAATCGTAAAACCGTCTGAGCTAACACCACATACGTCCATACTGATCAAAGAGATGATTGCACAGATTTTTGATGAAAACGTGGTGGCAGTTGTGGAGGGAGGAACGAATGTCTCCACCTACTTGCTAGGTTTAAAGCTTGATCACATATTCTTTACCGGTAGCCCTGATGTTGGTAAAATTGTAATGAAAGCGGCAGCTTCCAATCTTACTTCGGTTACATTGGAATTGGGAGGTAAGTCCCCAACTATCATAGACGCCACAGCAAACCTGGCCGATGCTGCCAAAAGAATAGCGTTCGGCAAATTCTTAAACAATGGGCAAACCTGTATTGCGCCTGATTATGTTTTAATCGAAGAAAAAATAAAGGATAAATTTATAGAAGCCTTAAAAAATCAGGTACGTCAATTATTTGGTGAGCAGAATTCGATTACTGAGAAATCGCCAAATTATTCCAGGATTGTAAATGACCGTCACTTCAAGAGGATCAATCAGCTCATTCAGGATGCGTTGCAAAAAGGAGCCAAGCTTGACATGCAAGGTGAAGTGAATGAGCACACCAATTTTATACACCCGATGATCCTCTCGGATGTTTCAAAAGACGCGAGAATCATGGAGGAAGAAATATTTGGCCCTGTTTTGCCGATCATTACATTCAACGCTACTGATGAAGTGATTCACTTTATCAATAGTAAGCCCAAACCCCTGGCTCTATACATTTTTAGTACTAGCCGAAAGTTCAAAGAAAGCATTTTATCAAAAACTTCTGCTGGGTCGGTGGTGATCAATGATTGTGTCCTTCAATTCACCCATCCTAACCTTCCATTTGGAGGGGTTAATAATAGTGGATTAGGCAAATCACATGGACATTACGGATTCATGGCATTTTCAAATGAGAAACCAGTTCTCCGACAAAAAAGAGGATTTTCAAGCCTTTATTTTTTGTACCCACCCTACACATCCGGCATGAAAAAAATAGTGGATCTCCTTTTGCGCTGGTTTTAGAATAATGGAGGGATTTTCTCCGTTGGATATTTTTTTAGAAGCACCAAATTTGTTTTTCACAAGTGCTTGAAAAATCTGAGAGCAGATTGTCTTAATTTTACCGTGCTTAAAATATTTTGTGTATGAAAATCGTGAAGAGAATACTGATCGGACTTGGAATCTTCATTGTGTTGCTTGTGGCAGCCGCTATCATCCTTCCTATTGTCTTTAAGGATGACATCAAGGCTGCTATTGACAAGGAAATTGCCAAGTCAGTGAATGCCGATGTGGTGTTTGATGTCAACAATTTCAGTGTCACACTATTCAGTAATTTTCCGAATATGACAGTGGAGGTTAAGGAGCTTGGTGTTTTTAACCGCGCTCCATTTGAAGGAGTGCCACTGTTTGTGATTGAAGAGCTGGATGTAGAGGTGAATCTTAAAGAATTAATTTTTGGTGATCAATTGCGCCTAAAAGGCATTACGATGGTAAAGCCACAAATTACTATTAACGTCTTGGCTGATGGCCGCGCCAACTATGACATCACATATCCGTCAACAGATACAGTAACAGTTGCTGAAGAGCCGAGCAATTTTTCATTTGGAATAGATCATTGGGAAATTGTAGATGGAAGTGTTGTGTATGATGATAAATCACTTCCTTATTTTATGGGACTTAAACACTTAAATCATACAGGCAGCGGAGATTTTACGCAGGATGTTTTTGATCTGAACACACATACAGTAGCCGATACGCTCACCACTTCCTACGGAGATATGGAATTACTCACCAACAAGCGCGTAGAAATTGATATGGTAATTTCCATCAGCGAGGATTATTCAAAATACACTTTCAAGGAAAACTCAGCCAAAGTGAATGATTTTGCCATGAGCTTTGATGGCTGGTTCAAGATGAATGAAAAGGACTATGGAATGGACATTACATTCAACAGTCCTGCCAATACCTTTAAGAGCTTGTTATCACTTGTGCCGGGTATGTACACAAAAGATTTTGGTGGGATTGAAACCAAAGGTGAGCTGTCCTTCAATGGATTTGCGAAAGGAACCTATAGTGATACGCAAATGCCAGCTTTTAATGTTGGCTTGCTGGTGAAAGATGCTATGTTTAAATATCCTGATTTGCCAACGGCTGTCAATAACATCAATATGGATCTATTAATTAACAACAAGGATGGAGTGATTGACAATACCGTTGTTGACCTTAAAAAACTTCATCTTGATTTTGGCTCCAATCCGGTGGACGCAAAGTTGTTGATTCAAAATCTGCGAGATTATAGAATGGATGGTAACCTGAAGGCAAAGCTCAACCTGGCTGAGCTGAATAAAATGTTTCCAATGGAAGGACTTGAAATGAAGGGAACCTATTCCGTTGATGCCTCCGCCAAAGGTGTTTATGATAGCATTAAGAAAGTGATTCCAATGATAAACGCATCGATGAGTCTTGCCGATGGATATATAAAATCGTCAGAGTTCCCTTTGCCTTTGCAGGATTTGAAATTCCAGGCTACAGTGAAAAACACATCCGGTAAAATGGCCGAAACCTTTATTGCCGTCAATGATTTTTCAATGCTCATGGATGGTGAAAAATTTGCAGCCAACATGACACTTGAAAACCTTGACGATTACACCTGGAATGTAAATGCAAATGGTGGGGTTGATATCGAGAAGATGACAAAGATATTTCCATTGGAAGGAATGACCTTGGCGGGCAAAGTAAAAGGAGATTTTCACACCAAAGGTAAAATGTCGGACGTAACAGCAGAACGCTACGATCGTTTGCCGACTAGTGGAGTAGTTTCGTTGAAAGATTTCAAGTTTTCCATGAAGGATATGCCAGATGTAACAGTAAGTAACTCCGATGCGGAATTTGATCCCAAGAAGATTGAATTGAGGAACACAGCCGGAACAATTGGCAAAAGTGATTTTGCAGTATCTGGTGCTGTGAGCAATTATATTGGATATGTATTTGGAAAGGAGATAATAAAGGGCAACGTAGATTTTAACTCAACTCTGCTTGACCTGAATGAATTTATGACCGAAACGGAGGAACCCGTCACACCGACAGACACAGCCTCTTTTGGAGTTATTCCTATTCCGGAGAATATTGATTTCATATTGCGCTCCTCGATCAAGACAGTGAAGATGATGGACTACACCATGACGGATCTGAATGGAGACATTATAGCGAAAGATGGCATTGCCACGATGAGTAATGTAAAATTTAATATGCTTGGCGGAGCCTTTGCGGTAAATGGTTCATACAACGCAAGAGATTTGAAGCATCCTAAATATGATTTTGCTCTTAAGATTGAGGGGATGTCGATTCAACAGGCGGCCACATCATTTTCAATTGTAAAAACCTATGCCCCCATTGCTGGTTTGGTGAATGGAAATTTTTCAACAGACTTTAGAGTGAATGGAGAGTTAGGTCAGGACTTAATGCCGAAAATGACTACGGTAAATGGAGGTGGATTGGTGAAGATTGCCCAAGCGGCACTTACTCAATCTAAACTTGTTTCAGGTGTTACATCACTTACCAAATTGAATGATACCGATCAGGTTTCGTTGAAAGATGTTTTGATGAGTGCTTCCATTAGCGATGGAAGACTAAGCGTTAAACCCTTTGATGTAAAATTCGGAAGTTATGTAACTACTGTTTCCGGAAGCACGGGTGTAGATGGTAGTATCGACTACTCGCTTAAAATGATGGTGCCCGCGGGTCAGTTGGGTGCCCAGTTTAACAGTTTTGTTAATCAATATACCGGGACGACAAATTCAACAACCGATATTCCGTTGACGATTGGTGTAGGAGGAACTTATAAAGATCCAAAGACCACATTAATTGCACAGGAACAAAAGCAGCAAGCCAAGGAAGCCGTGAAGGAAGCTGTTACCCAGAAGGCAGAAGAGAAGAGTCAGGAAGCTATTAAGCAAGCCATTGAAGGAACTAATCCTAAAGATATCGTTAACAATATACTCAAACCTAAAAAGGATAGTACTCAGACTACAGCACCTCAGGACACTGTCAAGACCAATACACAGCAGGAAGCACAAAAGCTTTTACAGAACAAGCTTAACGGGTTGTTAAAGAAGAAAAAGAATTGATCAGGACCGGTTGTCACAAAATATTATTGACAATTAAAAAGGAAAGGGAGCCAATAAAAATTGACCCCCTTTTTTGAGATATCTCTTACTAACGTTATTTTGTAATGAATGATTTAGGGCTGCACTTTGATTGCGATCCTAATGAATTTGTCGGATCCATTTCCGGCATTTACCTCCAGGACTTTTAATAAACCCTTTTTCCCATATTGATCAACGAATTCAACAATATCATTAACAACTAGCTGTGTCACCGCAATACTCGGCACCTCTTCCCCAACGACTACGGAATTAAGATCAGATGAGATCGCAACAGAAGCAAAAAGGGTAGCGGTTATCGCTGTTGATTTTTTAAAGTATACCTTATTTAACTCTTCATTGGTAGTGCTTGCCTTTGCGGGAATATCAATAGCAATAGCAGGATAATTATAGGGAGCCCGTAGAGTTGCACCATCAGCTGTAACGGAGTAGAGGTAGCCAATATCCCACAAGGAAACATATTCAATACCCGCACTTACATTATAGGTTTTTCCATCCAGCAGAGAGACAAACGTTTTTGACAATCCGTCTGCAGTTGGTGCGCTGAGTTTTACATCGGCATAGGATTTAACAGAAGCTAATCCTGTGGCCGGGTTTGAAGCTGTTCCAAATTTCATTGTAATCGTACCTGTTCCCAATGCAAATCGTTGGGTCTTGTCCCTAAAATCTCCATTACCGGTAGTCGTCCAAAAGGAGTAAACAACTGTTCCTGTTGTGCCAATACCTGAGGGAACAGGAAGTGAAAACTGAAATTCAAAGTTCTTGCTATTCTTATTAGTCAGGTCAATAGCTCCATCGGCCTTCAGGTCAATAGATTCGGTAGGCTTGTAAATCGTCTCACCCTGATTTTTTATATTTTGGGTGATATAAAGACGAGCCATATCCTTGCTAGTAGTAACAAAAGAAACTTTTGATTTGATTGTACTAGCTGTGTTGGCATCGACTGTCACGTCAACATTAGGATTGATAATGCCGGATTCCCGTACTTCAAGTACAGCATCAAAGCTTGCATTGGGATCAACCAGAATTTCTTCATTGTTGTCGCAACTGGCCATCAGAATCGCACACGCGACTGCGGAACAAAGGCCAAGAATGTTTTTTATTTTTTTCATGAGTTTAGTTTAATATAAACTCATCTGTAAGAAATGTGTGCCAGCTTTGGTCACTGCGTAATTGATCCTATCTGCAGGTTATGAACTGAAAGATTTGAATGGTGAGGATTAAATTCTTAGTGATGGGGATTTTTATCTACTTAGTAAACAAAAATGTTTCCTGTAAAGCAGTTTCGCGACACCAATACTGTAAGGATACTTTACTTAATCTTGCTTAACTCATCTCCTGTGAAGTAGTCCTCCTTGATGAGTTGCATTAGTTGCTCTTTGGTTGGAGTGATTTGATAAAAAGTGTCTGACTCTTTTTTAATTTCGGTGACCTTAAATTTCTTAGCCATTTTACGAAGCGTCTCTTTTCGCCTTGCATCATCTCCAATGTCAATGGCAAGAAAGGCAAGCGCACCACCTGGTTTTTGCTTAACAAGTCGCAAGACCCATTGATCGCCTGATCGGAAATTAACAAAGTAGTAGTCCTGGTAAAATTTGATGACCAATGAATCGCTTATCACCCCACGACCTAACCAATCTTTATCTTCTTTGCCTTTGAAATGATAACCCCATGACTCAATGATTAAAGTATCCGTGTCTTCCTTATCGTTTTTGTCTCCTGCCTGATACCACCCTTGCAGATTTTTGGGGATAGAAGTCAAAGCAGACACGCCAGCAGGTTGCGGTTCTTTAAACGAAACCTCTTTGCAGGAACTCACAAACAAACAAAGAATCCAGAATAGAATACCATATTTCTCAATTTTCATATCAGTTGCAAGTTATAAACCTAAACGGATCTTTTCATTTTTTGATCTTTTGAACCGCTTCAATGCAGGAGTCAATTGCAGAGGTTGTTCTAACGCCAAGCCCTATTATCAGTCAACTAGCCTGCTTTTTGTGAAGTTAAGCTACACAGATTAACAATGAAAATCATTAACTTTATACTTTCAAATAAACCTCCTATCGTATGAAATCCTATCATGCATTTGTGTTAACAGCAGCTCTTGCTCTTAGCATTACCACAACATCCCATGCCCAAGTATTGAATAAGCTAAAAAACAAAGGTGATCAAAAGGCTAGTGAGGCAATTGATAAACTGTTTAGTGGCAAAGACAAAAACAAGAATCAAACGCAAGGTCAAACTGGCTCCACTGATCAAACAGGAACAGGCGGCCCCAGCGGAGGTTCGTCTGGAAATTCTTCTGGAAGTTCCGGCCATCCGTCCAACAACAGTGGAGGAGGATTGATTTCAACACCTCCAGATGTGAAGCAGAACCTCAGCGATGCTGAAACTTCATATAAGGCTGCCAGCTATGGTGAGGCTCGATATGCCTTGCAACAGGCAATGTTAGGAGTTGAGCTTGAAATTGGAAACCAAATATTGAAATCATTACCTGAAACTATTAGCGGCCTGAAAAAAAATGAAGAAGATGATCAGGTCACCAGCACAGGTGCTGGTTGGGCTGGACTTACCATTCAAAGAATATATCATGATGATAAGGAGAAGGAATTGACAGTTACTATTGCGAATAATGCCATGTGGATGTCTGCGGTGAATATGTATTTCACTTCCGGGGGCTATGCCCAGACCAATGGGGGTCAACAGAACTGGAAGCAAACCAAAGTAAAAGGTAATCGGGCCATCATTGAATACAATGAAGGAAGTGGATACAAGCTAAGTGTCCCCCTTGGACAATCCTCACTCATTGTTTATGAGGGAGTCAACTTTGCAACAGAGCCAGACATGATCAAGGCTGCTGAAGCAATAGATATTGACGGTATTAAAAAGATGCTGGGTGAACAATAGTTAATTTGAAAATTGATTGATTTGAAAATCTGAATATGTTAGCTATGAAAAAACTTTTTATGATTACTGTGCTTGTTGTTCCCATGATTGTAGGGGCACAAGATTTTGATAAAAATTTGGCTTCAGCCAGAACAGCTTATGGTGCTGGAAAACTGGAAGACGCACGTTTTGCTATGGAGCAAATGCTCCGTGATCTGGACATTGCTATTGGAAAAGAGATTGTTAAAATGCTCCCAGTTAAACTTGGCACACTTGATTATATCGCCAAAGCTGATAATGTGACCGGTGGAAGTGGAAGTATAACGGGTTTGTTTGTTCATCGCGAGTATGGCATGCAACCTAAATCAGGAAGCATTGAAATCATGAACAACTCACCAATGATTTCATCTTTAAGCGCAATGCTTTCAAACCCAATTATGGGAGGTATGATGCGTGATGAAAATCAAAAGCAGATTAAGGTGCAAGGCTATAAGTCTTTGCTAACGAAGAGTGTGAATGCTGAAACGGGCAAAACCAATTATGAATTACAGGTCCCCATGAACAATACCTTATTAACCATGCGAATGGACGATACCACTGAAGGAGAAATCACAACATTGGCAAATTCTATTCCACTGGCCAAGATTGCGCAGATCGCACAATAAAAAGCAAATCATCACGACTAAAGGAGCTAAACAGCTCCTTTTTTTATTCCGTGCTTTATTTGGAGAAGGTAATAATTTTAGAAATTCTAAAGAGAAAGAACCATGCTTGTCATTTTGCTTGCACTTATCGCTGGCTTTTTCATGCTACTGATATTCCTTGGTTTTTTTCTATCAGGCCCCACATACAAAGGCCCCGTATCTGAACATTTTGATGGCAAGCAGTTCATCAATCCAACCGGAATAAAAGCGAAGGGCTTGTCTGATGTGCTGCAATGGATGCTTAAGCGAAAGCAAGGTCCATGGCAAGAGCGAAAAGATGTTCCGATTGGAGATAAACCCGTATCGACATCTCATGAGTTGAGAATTACATATGTTAATCACTCTACCTTTTTAATTCAAGTAGGCGGAATAAACATACTTACCGATCCTGTTTGGAGTGAGCGGACAAGCCCTTTTCAATTTGCCGGACCCAAGCGAATGCGACCTCCCGGAATAAGGTTTGAAGATCTTCCTGCTATTGATGTTGTGCTATTAAGTCATAATCATTATGATCATCTTGATCTGCCCATTGTAAAAAGGATTTTTGATAAATATCGACCGAAAGTTATCACGCCTCTTGGTGTAAAAGCTTTTCTTGAACAAAACGGAATCAAAGGACATGGAGATTTGGATTGGTGGGATGAGATTGCGTTGAACGATTCTCTGAGCATTCAGGCATTGCCTGCCCAACATTTTTCGGGTCGTGGCATGTATGACCGTGATGCCACGCTTTGGTGTGGCTATATGATCAAACGAGTAGGAGGGAATATTTATTTTGTGGGTGACACGGGGTACAATGAAAAGACATTTAAGGAAATTGGTGAGCGTTGCGCACCTATTGCAGTTGCCCTTGTTCCCATCGGAGCCTACAAACCACAATGGTTTATGTCACCCATCCATTGCTCTCCGGAAGAGGCGGTGAAAATTCACATGGAAGTAAAAGCCAAAATAAGTATTGCGGATCACTATGGTACTTTCGCTTTGGCCGATGATGGAGAACACGATCCACGTCATGAGCTAGCAGTGGCCTTGGAAAAATTTAATCTTCCGAAAGAAGAATTTATACTGCTAAAAGAAGGAGAACCAATCATTTTTTGATGACGAAGATAAATTTCCAACGGCCTCGCAAACTTCATACATTTTAAGATTTCGATTCTTTTTTGGTTACACGATTTTAGGCAATTTATTATTTTTCAAGTTTTTTGTTGTATTCAATTAACTCGGAGGTTTTAAACAACTCTGTAAGTTCGTTTTTTGAAAAAAGTGAGCGATCAATCTCAGGATCATAATCAAATGGAAGACTATCTGCTACTAATTCCCAACTCCAATATACTTTCGAAAGAATGTCTTCCATATAAATCTGACCATTTGGTTCAACTACAAAACCAGGGGTCAGCAAAAAAATTTGAGATTTTTGAAAATTTCTAATTCCTAACTGAGCCGAATTTCTTATCTGTTGATATTCAAACGATTCGCGCTCGTTAACATAGGTAATTTCAAGATTACCCTGAAACGATAATATGGGCTGTGCAGGTGTTGATCGCACCGAGTCAAGAATTTTCTCATAATACACAATTGGCACCTTCATTTTCCTATTTGGAAATACAGGTGATTCAATGAAAATTGCAGTATCCGCAAAAGCCACGTTCATTTTTCTGCCCTTCTTATCATAGCCTTCATTATTCAGTGAAACGAAAAATCCTTCTTCTATCAATTTTCTTTTGTACAAGGCTCTCATAAAATGCATCTCAGAGCCGTAGTAAGCGTGTAATCTATTTGTTGCCCAAATTTTTCTTTCCGCTTCATCTGATGGCGTCAAAGGTTCAAACACAAATTGACCTTGATAACGAATAGTGTGAGTAAGATAAGTATATGAGAAAGTAGCAAGTAAAAATTTAATGCGGTAACCGAGCGCCCTGTTCAACATGACAAGTGAAGTATCGGCTGTGGCCATTAGCCGGTCTTTATCATTTTCAAAAGAAAGAATCTTTGGGTTTACCAGCTCACACAATTTAGCATTGTTGCTTTGACCTATAAAGTTCGCCTTGAATAGTTTCAGATAATCGAGCCAATCTGAATGGCGCTGCCTTTTGTCGCGAATCGTAACACTTTTAAGTTGTGTTGCTGATGGCTTTAAAACAATTTTAAGTTTTCTGTGCAGAGGCGTTTTTAATTCCAGGACAATCGTTTCGTACCCAAGAAATGACACTACCAATTGAAGTCTTCCAGGCGGTAAATTGTAAAATGCAAATTCCCCATTGGCGTTGGTAGATGAACCTTTAGTTGTATTTGCAAAAAAAACATTGGCACCAGGCAAAGGAGTTTGATCATCTCCTGCAACTACTTGTCCCTTGATCTCATATTGACCCGAAGCGAGGAAAGGCAGAAAGAGGAGAACGAAAAGAAAATCAAGCTTCATATTGTTCCTCCTTAGGAATCGATGCATAGGCATGATGAACCAATCAAGCGCTCAAGCTACAAATTTATTTTAGCCTAAAATTTCTGCAGGCTGACCATTAGTCGATATTTGATGAGTCGCACTTAAATTCAAAAGAATATGGAAACCTGGGTACTCTACGCCATCATCTCCATGATCTTTGCCGGTTTAACTTCTGTATTGGCAAAGTATGGTCTCCAAAATATCAACTCAGACCTCGGACTTGGCATACGTACAACAACTATCTTTTTACTCGTCACCGCTTTTGTTTTAATCACGGATAAAACAAAAGATCTAGCACTACTCTCCACCAGACAGACCATTTTGTTGATTTTATCTGGCATCACCACCACAGTAAGCTGGATATTCTACTATCGTGCAATGAAAGATGGCCTTGTGTCCTATGTGGCAGCTATTGACAAAGCAAGTATTGTGATTACCCTAGTGCTCTCTTTTATTCTTTTTAAAGAACCTGCGACACCAAAAATTATCATTGGCGCCTCTCTTATTTTAGTTGGGATGTTAGTGCTGGTGTGGAAGTAATGCTATCGAATAAACTATTCAGTTTTATAACTAATCATGATCCCAGCCCTGCTTGTGCGATCAATTGTAGTTTTATATTTTGGATGGGACTTCACAAAAGTCAGAAAATCATCGTCAGCCAATCCATCGGTTACATTGTGGGTGGTAAAACAACCACCAACCTTCAATTTAGTATCCACGTCAACAAAATATTGCTTGTACCAATCTTTGTCAGCATCCGAGAAAGCAAAATCAAATGGCCCCTGCAATTGTTTCACTAAATCGTGTGCATTACCCAACCTTGCTTCTACATAATCCGAAAGCCCAGCTTCCTCAATATTCTTCAACGCTTCTTTGTGCCTGCGTTCATTGATCTCTATCGTAATAACTTTGCCGCCTGTTTTGCTCATGGCCCACGCCAGCCAAATGGTAGAGTGGCCCGTAGACGTTCCTATTTCCAAAGCTGACGTGTATTTGTTTTTTACAATCAGATCGTGAAGAACTTTTCCATCCTCGTAAGGAACATTCAGATCATGCCAGTCGCGCTTATGATCGTTTAAAAACCTTTCAACCTTAGCATCAAGTGAGGAGGTGTTCGTATTGATTTGGGCAAGCCCATTGCTATTTGAAAACAGAAATAGTATAGTTAGCGATGAAGTGAGGATTTGTGTTTTCATTTCTTGTGGTCGGCCCTGTTTAGTGATTAGCTTTTGAGTTTCTCCTTAAAGAAATCTATTGTGCGTGTCCAAGCCAGAGTTGCCGCTGCTTCATCGTATCTCGGAGTGGTATTATTATGAAATCCATGATTTACTTCGGGATAGACATACGCTTTATATTCCACTTTGTTTTCTATAAGCGCTTGTTCATAAGCTGGCCAGCCTTCATTCACGCCTTTATCTAATCCTGCATACTGAAGCATGAGCGGTGCTTTGATCTGAGCCACCTCTTCTTTTGTAGGTTGGCCACCGTAAAATGGAACGGCTGCAGATAAGGTAGGAATTCTTACCGCCATCATATTAGAGATCCAACCTCCAAAGCAAAATCCAACAACACCTACTTTGCCTGTGCAATCAGGATGATTTTTCAGATACTCATAAGCCGCAATAAAATCTTCGAGCATGCCAGGACGATCACGCTTTTTTTGCAAATCTCTTCCCGCATCATCATTTCCCGGGTAACCGCCAAGTGGTGTCAATGCATCTGGCGCTAATGAAATAAATCCTTCCAAAGCTGCTCTACGGCCAGTGTCTTCAATGTAGGGATTTAGTCCGCGATTTTCATGAACGACAACAATTCCTGGTAGCTTTTTCTTTGCATCACTCGGTTTAGATAAAAGTCCTTTAATTGTCCCTCCTCCTTTTGGAGAATCATAATTGATATATTCCGTTTTCAGCCTTGGATCATTTTGCTTGATGGTAATTGTGTCTTTGTAATTGGGCATCATGAAGCTCATGAGCGCAGCAACGGTTACACCACCAACGGCATAGGTGGATAGCTTCTCCATAAATTGTCTCCGATCGAGCCGATTGTGTGCATATGCATCATACAAATCAAAAACTTCTTGTTTGATGTCTTCCTTCTTTAACTCTTTCATAATCGTAGGCTTTAGAATGTTAAAATAACTTATCACGAATAAGGTACTAAGTTAATAGAAAGAGAAAAATGAGCGGAAAAATAATTCCAATTAACGCTAGTTTCCATCCCCGTCCCTGAAAGCTATTCTTACCTCTCTCTATGAACATCCCCGTGAAGGCAATCACCAACATACCTATTCCAAAAATGTCAGAATAATAAATCCACCATTTGCTGGTATCCTGGTGAAGTTGCGTCATTTGTCCCAGTAGGGGTGTGGTGCGATACGATTCAATTTTCCCCTGACCAGTTGTGATATCAATTTGCACATCATGACTTCCGTAAGATATCCGAAGATTGTTTCCCTCTACAGTAAATCTTCTTAGGTTATCTTCAATATTTTGTTCTTTCGTGAAGTTGGCGATGAACTCATCGTTCACAGCTTCCTTGCTAGCTGGAACAGGAATGCTGATTTCTTTTTTATCATAGGTGTATCGTCTGGGGTGCCAGGACTGCCGATGATTTAAGAAAATACCAGATATAGAAAATGCAATAATTAGACCCACATAAAAATAGGCGATGTCGCGATGTGTGTTACGGGCGGTTAATTTCATTACTTATAATGGAGTTTGGTTATTAATAGGTATAGCGAAGATACATGGGAAGTAACAATAATTTATCAATTGATCATGTCACTTTTATTTAGTGCTGCTTTTTTCCTTGGCAGAATGGTTTCTGCCATGATGCGAGTGCGAATGGGTGGCTTTATGCGAATCATCTTTTCCATGATGACCTCCATGTCGATGGAAAAAATGAATTCCCTTCCAATGTCCGTTTTTTTTATCATGCGAATTATGGTCACGATGATTTCTGCCTTTGTGTTGAATGGAATCAGCTGAGGCTTGTACATTACCTGCTATCAACAGGATAAAAAGTGCTAATAATGTTGGAATGAATTTTTTCATGACTTTATTTTTTCAATTAGACAATCGATATCTGCATATTATTCCCCCGGAAAAATAATTTTTTCATTTGGTCACACTCGCCACCTTACCGGACTTATCTCTATATTAAGAGAGCCAAATCAGGATTTAAAATATTTTCAGTGAAAGTGGAATAAAAGAGGAATGACCAATGTCTAATGTCCGAAACCAACAAAACAGCGATCGCCAGAAATGAATCAGGAGAGTGATGAAAATTTGGTGAGCGCATCCAAAAATGGCGATATGGCAGCTTTTAAGGAGCTTGTCGATCGTCATGAGGGAAGGGTGGCTGGAGTTGTGAAGTCCATTTTGGGCGATACAACCGAAGCTGTTGATGTTGGGCAGGAAGTGTTTATTCGTTTTTATGAGGCATTG
>JANOQK010000076.1:0-2291 GCA_031414855.1 Bacteroidia bacterium
ATTTATGATCTCCAGTATTCAAATCAATAGCAGTGATTCTTCCATAAGGAGGTTTAACTAAAGGCAAACCATAAGGACCTATTCTGGAACTTCCCATAAATGCCACATAATCCATGTCGGACAAATTAGGGGCGGACTCCAGACTCATTGGACGCAGTACAGTACTGGAACCGATATATAGGATTCCTGTTTCGGGATCCAAAACTCCGCCTTGCCAATTTGCGCCACCTACTGCATCAGGAAGAATCAGTGTACCAAGAATGCTTGGCGGATTGAAAACACTCACTGGGGTGTAAAGCGGTCCCTTTTTAAACTTGCTTACAATTTTTAAAGCCTCCTTCTTTATTTCAGGAGTGAAGTCTACTAAGATATCATCTGAATAACCTTGTCTGTCAAAAGCTGCCGGCTTGGTGGGAAAGGGTTGAGTAGGTGAGGTCCATTCTCCATTCACATCACTTTTTGGAACGGATCGTTCTTCAATCGGCCACACTGGCTTTCCGGTCACGCGATCAAAGACAAAAGCAAATGCCTGCTTCGTAACCTGCACAACTGCTTTAATCGCTTTTCCATCGACATTGATATCTGCCAAAATAGGAGGCGCTGGTATGTCATAGTCCCAGATGTCGTGATGAATCAATTGATAGTGCCAGACTTTTTTTCCTGTCTTCACATTTAAGCAAACTAAACTTTGAGAAAATAAATTGTTGCCAGGTCGATGACCACCATAGAAATCTCCGGTTGCCGCTTCCAACGGAAGATACACATAACCTAATTCTGGATCTGCTGTGAGTGGGGCCCATGCTCCTGCATTGCCCGTGTATTTCCAACTATCACCTTCCCATGTTTCATTACCTTCTTCCCCTTGTTGAGGTATCGTATGAAAAATCCAAAGTTGCTTTCCTGTTTTCACATCATAACCCATGATGTCGCCTCTGACTTGTTTTTTGGAAACGGGTGCCAGGCCTACTGGAAAACTTGCCCCCATAATGATAACATCGTTTACAATGATAGGAGGAGATGTGGAACCAATGGTTGCCGTCAGCGGATCAACATGTGGACCTAACCCTTTTTTTAAATCCACTACGCCATGATCACCAAAATCAGAAATCAATTGACCTGTCTGAGCATCTAAGGCAATCAATTGAAAACTTGGTGTGATATAAATGACACGATCTTTTCCCTTGATAGGCGATGACCAATAGGCCACACCTCTTCCTGAATTCTGACGAGGGACATTACTCTTTCTTTCTTTTTCATCAAATCTAAATGTCCAGAGTGTTTCACCATTTTGTGCATCGATCGCTGCAACCGTTCTGCTCGATCCTGCCGTGGTGTACAAAACACCTTTTGCCATCAAGGGAGTTGACTTAAAATAAAACTCCGGACTTGGTCCGAAATTATCGGTCTTCCATCTCCATGCAATTTTTAAATCTTTTGCATTGGCTTTGTTGATCTGATCCAACGGTGAATAGTTGGTACTTGCATAATCACCTCTGTGCTGAAGCCATTCAGCTTCTATGGTGGGTGGTTTAGGATCAAACTTTTTTGGCGTAAATCCAAGGCTCACGCGCGATGGGGGCAGAGGTGTACCCATGACAATAGTTTTCAACTCATCTTGATTGGATGACATCTCCACATCTGCGGAAGGGAACCCATTGGCATTAAGTAGGAAAGCCAGGAGTGCCGAATAAGAAGCATCATCCAATGAATGAGGATTGGTTTTAGGCATAGTAGCCTTTGTCAATTCAAACAACTCACCCAATGACTTCTCTTTCCATTTGGATACGAAACGTTCGCCTATCAGTGCATTACCTCCTTCCGTTCCTCGTAAATCTCTTCCATGACAAGCCACACAATTATTGTTATAAAGTACTTCTCCCAGTTCGGCTTGCTTTTTAGTAAACACTCCGGAGTTGGCGGTTAGGTTGGAAGTTTTTCCTTGATTGGAATTCTGATCAGACTTTGAACATGAGGAGAGAGACAAACTGATTATTGAAAACCAAATTAATGAGGTTAAGCTTTTCATGTGGATATTTGGATGTTAACTGACTGCAAAGCGGAGTAGCTAAAATAAGAACAAAAACCACAATATGATCACAACTTACTCACTCCTCAAACTATCCACTGGATTGCTGACAGCTGCTTTGTAAGCGCGATACCCGATAGTAAGCCATGCAAAAAATAGAATAGCTACGCCAGCTTTAATGAATAGCCAAATACTGAGTTCAATCCGATAGGCAAAGTTATTAAGCCATTTATCCATGTAATAAAACATGCCTGGAACGGAGATG
>JANOQK010000077.1:0-5047 GCA_031414855.1 Bacteroidia bacterium
TTTTGTTTTAGTGCTCATCAGGCTTTGAGTTCAACGCGTTGTGTTTGGGCAAAGTTAGCATTTCTTATGGCAACTTGCCGTGCCATCGATTCTGCTAGTTGAGTGAATGCTATCGCGATGGCTCCTTCCTTCATCACGGCAGGTAAACCACTATCACCGCTTTCGCGAATACTTTGCACCAGCGGTATTTGACCCAGCAAAGGAACATTATACTTTTCCGATAAGTTCTTGCCCCCGTCTTTTCCGAAAATATAATACTTGTTGTTGGGGAGTTCCTCAGGTGTGAAGTAGGCCATGTTTTCAACAATGCCCAGGATAGGTACATTGATTTGAGGTTGTTTAAACATGGCGAGTCCTTTGGTGGCATCAGCTAGAGCAACTTTTTGTGGGGTTGTAACGATGATGGCTCCTGTTACAGGAACAGTCTGAACTAAGGTGAGGTGTATATCGCTTGTTCCCGGAGGCATATCAATCAACAAGTAATCAAGGTCACCCCATTCCGCATCTGAAATAAATTGTTTTAATGCCGAACTGGCCATGGGCCCACGCCAAACAACTGCGCTATCTGTTGGTGTGAGGAACCCAATGGAAATGAGTTTAACACCATATTGAACCAGTGGAACAATCAGATTTTTTCCATTCACAACCTTCACTTCTGGTTGCTCATGTTCGCAATTAAACATAACGGGAACAGATGGTCCGGAAATATCTGCATCAATAAGTCCTACTTTGGCACCCATCTTCGCCAACGCAACCGCCAGATTGGAGGCTACAGTTGATTTACCAACACCACCTTTACCTGAAGCGATGGCAATAATATTTTTTACTCCTGGAAGCAAAGGCGTATTGTCGCGGATGCTCGTTACAGAAGAAGTCATTTGAATGGCGATCTCCACATCTTGACCTACTACTTTCTCCACAGCATCTTCACAATCATTTTTGATCTTTTCTTTTAAAGGGCATGCCGGGGTGGTCAACACCACAGTGAAACTTACTTTTTTGTCAGAGACAGTAACATCCTTCACCATGTTAAGAGTTACGAGGTCTTTTTTAAGGTCAGGATCTTGCACTGTGCTAAGTGCCTGGATAATATCGGATTGAGTGAATGACATTTGTTGGGTTACAAGTTAATATTTAGGTGCAATTTAGGGCTTAGGCATTAGGCATTAGGCATTTTAATCTTCTTTTTTAGTCGATTTATTCTAAGGCCAAATACCCAAGTCCCAATGCCCAATACAATGCAAACAACTATCTTTGCCCCTTATTGATTACCTAAATATTGATCTCCCGCGATACGATAGAAGAAATCAGAAACCGAGCTGACATAGTGGATGTCATCAGTGATTTCGTGTCGCTCAAAAAATCAGGACAGAACTACAAGGCGCTCAGCCCTTTTGCCAACGAAAAGACACCCTCTTTCTTCGTTGTTCCCGCCAAAGGCATTTTCAAAGATTTTAGCAGCGGCAAAGGTGGTGATGCCTTCACCTTTGTAATGGAGCATGAAAAACTCAGTTATGCTGAAGCCATTCGATACCTCGCCCAGAAATATGGTGTTGAAATAAAAGAGGATCGGTTGAGCGATGAAAATCGTGCCGAGCAAAGTGAGCGCGAAGGACTTTACATCCTCATGAATTTCGCAAAAGATTATTACAAGCATCTTTTGATGAATACCGAGGAGGGAAGGGGAGTTGGACTAAGCTATTTCAGAGAACGAGGCTTCAATGATCGCACACTCGAAAAGTTTGAATTGGGCTATGCGCTCGAAGGTTGGGAAAATTTTAGTAATGAAGCAGTTGCAAAAGGATATAATAAAGAGTTACTGGAAAAAGCGGGACTAGTCGTCAAGAAAGAAGATGGCTCTTCCTATGATCGCTTTCGCGGAAGGGTGATTTTCCCAGTGCACAATATGTCGGGCAAGGTGATTGCCTTTGGCGCCCGCATGTTGGGTAAAGACAAGAACCAACCTAAATACATCAACTCGCCAGAGACAGACATCTATCACAAGAGCGATGTACTCTATGGATTGTATCAGGCCAAGAATGCTATTCGCCAGCAGGATACGTGCTATTTGGTAGAGGGTTATACCGATGTGATCTCCCTGCATCAGGCCGATGTTGAAAATGTAGTGTCCTCATCGGGCACGGCATTAACAGAGGGACAGATCAAACTCATTCGCAGATTCACTGAAAATGTAACTGTTTTATTTGACGGAGATGCAGCTGGTATTAAAGCCGCGTTGCGGGGTATTGACTTAATTTTGAAGGGAGGTCTCAATGTTCGCGTTGTTCTTTTTCCGGATAACGAAGACCCGGATAGCTATTCCAGAAAAGTTGGGACAACGGAGTTTCAGAAATTCTTAAAGGAGAATACTAAAGATTTTGTAACGTTTAAGGCGGGGCTCTTTGCCGCAGAAGCCGCTGGCGATCCCATAAAAAAAGCAGAATCGATAAAAGAAATCGTTACAAGTATATCGTTAATACCTGATCCGGTTAAACGTTCTGTCTACATACAGGAGACAAGCAACCTGCTGAAGATAAGTGAATCGGTGCTGTTGACAGAGCTAAACAAAATCCTGGTAACAGAAAGAAGAAAGCAAACACGTGAAAATTTACGTGATCCTGAAGAGGTTCCCGTTTCTGACCAAGCAATTGAAGACAAAAGTGTTTCTTCTCAAATCGACATGCTGGCTATCATTCAAAATCAAGAGAAAGAAACCGTCAGGCTCTTGTTGAATTATGCCGATAAGCATGTAAATGATAACCGATTGCCTACTTACTTTGTTAATGAGTTGGAAGATGTTGAATTTACTCACCCACTTTATCGCGAAATCTATTATGAGTTCAAAGCGGCTGAACTTCGGGAGCAGGAACCGGTGAATACCAATTTTTTCTTAGCGAATGGAACTACGGAGATAAAGAGAGTTGTTACAGACTTGACTGTTTCCAGGTATCAGGTAAGCAAACATTGGGGTGATAAGTATAATATCTTTATCCCAACAGAAGCTGATAAACTGAGTGAACTTGCATTTGGTAATGTGTTGCATTTAAAGTTACGAGTCATTCAAAAACACCTGGATGATAATTTAAAGTTGTTAAAAGAAGTGAAAGATATAGAGGAAGAAAGCAGATTGTTGGATTTTCAAAAGCAATTAAAAAATGGAGAGATAGAAATTTCTAATCTGCTAGGCATAGTAGTAGCGAGGTGATATAGTAAAACAATATGAGCGATATAATAAAACTGGATACCATCGAAGAAGCGATTGACGAAATCAAGAATGGTAAAGTGATTGTAGTGGTAGATGATGAAGATCGTGAAAACGAGGGTGACTTTGTCTGTGCTGCTGAAAGCATTACACCTGAGATCGTAAACTTTATGGCCACTCATGGTCGCGGATTAATTTGCGTGCCTTTGATGGAAGATCGTTGTGTTGAGCTTGGTTTGGATATGATGGTTGGAAAAAATACAGCCGTATATGAAACCGCATTTACTGTCTCGGTTGATTTAATTGGTCATGGCTGTACAACAGGTATTTCAGCGCATGATCGTTTCAAGACCATCAAAGCACTTGTTGATCCTGAGACCAAACCGGACGAGCTCGGTAAGCCTGGTCATATCTTTCCGCTCAAAGCAAAGAAAGAGGGTGTGTTGAGAAGATCAGGCCATACCGAAGCAGCCATAGATTTTGCACGACTTGCTGGTTTTCGACCAGCAGGCGTGTTGGTGGAAATCATGAATGAAGATGGTTCTATGGCTCGTTTGGCAGACTTGCGTAAAGTAGCTGATCGTTTCAAGTTGAAACTAGTTACCATCAAGGATTTGATTGCCTATAGAATGAAAGTTGAATCGCAGATTAAACCACAAGTAGAAGTTGATATGCCTACTGCCTATGGTGACTTCAAGCTAAAGGCATATGAACAAACAAATACAGGTGAAGTGCACATGGCGTTGATCAAGGGAACATGGGAGAAAGATGAACCTGTATTAGTGCGTGTTCATTCTTCTTGTGTAACTGGCGATATTTTTGGTTCCTGCCGATGCGATTGCGGCCCTCAGCTTCAACATGCTATGCGCATGGTGGATGCGGCAGGTAAGGGAGTTGTATTATACATGAAACAAGAGGGCAGGGGGATAGGATTATTAAACAAATTGAAGGCCTATAAATTGCAGGAGGAAGGGCTTGATACGGTGGAGGCTAATTTGCAACTAGGCTTTGACATGGATAACCGCGATTATGGAATTGGCGCTCAGATTCTTCATGATTTAAAAATTTCAAAAATAAAATTGATTACGAATAATCCTAAGAAGCGTGTAGGGCTTATGGGGTATGGCCTGGAAATTGTTGACAATGTACCGGTCGAGATTGTTCCCAATCAGCATAATGAAAAATATCTCATGACGAAGCGGGATAAGATGGGGCATACAATATTAAAGCGTTAATGAAGGGTAAGATTATTTTGATTCTTGTATTCTTAAGCACTGCCTTGGCGGGATTCTCTCAGCAATTTGCGTTTGAATACTGGCACGAGGGAAAAATTATTTTAGACTCAGGAGATACGCTTAAAGGATCTGTGAAGTATGACATGCAAACTGACTTATTGCAGTATCAGTTGGAGAACAACCACCAATCTTTTTCGGCACGCAATGCAGTTTTTTTTGAAATTTTTGATGCTACAATTAAGCAGTACCGACAATTCTATTCTCTTCCGTACAGCGTTTCCAGTGGTTATAAAACACCCGTTTTTTTTGAGTTGCTAACAGAAGGAAAAATCACCTTGCTTAGTCGCGAAGCGTTGGAATACCGAACCTATTCAAATTCGTTTTATTACTATGGAAACAATACACGATTGATTTTAGTGTATAAGTATTTCATGCTTCAAGAGAATGGAAGTATACTGGAGTACATGGGTAAGAAAAATGATTGGCTGGATTTTATGGGCAATCAGGCCAAAGAGGTGGAAAAGTATGCTAAGACCAATAAATTAGCATTTGATGACAAGTACGAGCTTGTAAAAATTATTAGTTATTATAATTCATTATTTAAATAGTT
>JANOQK010000078.1:0-8350 GCA_031414855.1 Bacteroidia bacterium
AAGGTCTTCGAGGTAATCAAGTTTTTGAATTAGCCCTTGAAAGTCTCCAATGCCGTCTCCATTGCTATCGTAAAATGCCCGAACGCTGAGTTCATAAATAATTGCATCTTTAAACCAAAGTGGATCTTGTTTTCCGTTCGCCATAATTACATGTTCGACTCGTGTATTTCCAGTTTTAATAAATGGAAGGGCATTTTGTGCGGATTGAGCTCCACAAAATTCCATTCCTGCGTCCATGTATAACGTTCGTCTGTTACCACATCATGAACTTTCAAATTGATTTTATCGCCAAGCTTCAATTTCTCCTTTGGAAGCCGCACATAACCTGATTGGTTTCCATTCGCATCCAGGGTTACAATCACAAGAAAAATATTGGTCAGATTATCAGTTGCCTTTAGGTAGGCTACCAGGTTAGAATTTTCAATTTCGCAAAACTGAAAGTTCCAGGTACTTTGCAAGGCAGGGTTTGCATGGCGCGCCTTATTCACAATGGTAATAATATCAGTCATACGATTGGTCTTCCTCCAATCGTAATGACGGACTTCATACTTCTCAGAGTTGTGATACTCTTCGCGTCCTTCTATTGGTGTGTTCTCGTAAAACTCATAGGCTGGACCATAAATACCACAACTTGAAGAAAGCGTTGCCGCCAGTGCATAGCGTAAGATAAAAATATTTTCAGATTGGTTTTGTAGGTGGTACGGGAGAATATCGGGAGTATTAGGCCAGAAGTTAGGACGGAAATAATTTCGTGAGGCACCGTTTACCAGTTCATTCATATATTCAGTGATCTCCTGTTTCGTTACTCTCCAGGTGAAATAGGTATACGATTGAGTAAATCCAACTTTACCCAGCGATGCCATAACTTTAGGCCTGGTGAAGGCTTCTGACAAAAAGATAACATCCGGATTGACTTGATGTACTTCTGCAATCACCCATTGCCAGAATGAAATGGGTTTTGTATGCGGATTATCAATTCTAAAAATCGAGACACCATGATCCATCCAATACAAGAACACTGATTTCAATTCTTCCCATAGCGCCTTCCAATCATCTGATTCAAAATTGAAGGGATAGATATCCTGATACTTCTTGGGCGGGTTTTCCGCATATTGTATTGATCCATCCGGTCTTTGTTTAAACCAATCAGGATGGTCGCTAACGTAAGGATGATCAGGCGCGCACTGAAAGGCAATGTCCATTGCAATATCTATCCCATGTTTCTTAGCTTCTATAATTAGTTTTTTAAAATCGTCTAAGGTTCCAAGTTCCGGTAAAATAGCCTTATGACCTCCTTCATCACTTCCAATGGCCCAGGGTGATCCAGGTTCTCCTGCTTGTGCTCTTACATTATTATTCTTTCCCTTTCGGTTTACTTTACCAATGGGATGGATGGGCGGAAAATAAAGCACATCAAAACCCATGGCTTCAATGCGAGGCAGCAGCCGAACACAATCCTTGAATGTGCCATGCTTACCTGCTTCGAATGAAGCCGATCTTGGAAAAAATTCATACCAAGTGCTAAATAACGCTTTCTTACTCTCCACTAAAACCTGATACTCGATTACGGCATTCGTATCATTTTCAATCAGCGGATTTTCATGAACAACTTTAGAAAACTCTTCACTCAGGACGAACTTGATCGCTTCCGCGTAATGTGCTTTGTCTGCCAGCTTTTGCGCATATGCTTTAAGCACACTGTTATTACTGGCAAGTTTGGTCAGAATAATAACTCCCTCCATCAACTCCACATGCACATCCAATTTAGCATCCGCTTTTTTCTTGAATCCATCAAACCAAGTCTCAAAATGATCAATCCAGGCTTTCACTGTAAATACATAGTTTTCTTTCTCTTCTACATAAAAAGATGCTTTCCACTCATCATTCCACTGAGGCAGCATTTCTACTTCTTTCCATTGAACAGCACCTGCTTTTTTGTAAAGCATTTTAGCCCGTATGTGGTCGTGACCATCACCAAATATGGTGGCAATTACATCTACCCGCTCTCCCACTGTCCGTTTAACAGGATAAAGACCACCTTCAATTTGTGGTTGAATGCCTTCAATTATTACGCGTGCTTTTCCGTTTGACATTTACGAATTCTTTTAATCTTGCTACTATGCTATTTAAAAAACTATTCTATAGAATTTTCTTCATTAAACTTCTAAATCATTAAACTGCAATCAATCACATAGCTTCGTACCACAGGTTATTTCAATACAATACTTGAATATGCTGGCAGTGTCAACTCACTATCTATCAAACTTGCGGATGACCTTGAATCAAAATCAACTTCGTTGAAGTCCTTTAGTTCGTCTCCAAGTGTAATCGTCACTTCTACGTCAGAAATATTATGCACTACCAAAAGTTTTGCTCCGTTATACGATCGAATAAAACTAACAACCTCCTGCTGTCCTATGGGTGAAAAATGAATTTCACCAAAGGTCAATACCTCACTGTGGTTGCGGTATTGAATGAAGTTCTTGTAGAAATTAACTAAGGAAGCTGGATCATTTTTTTGCTTAGCATACGGAACAACTGTTTGATCTGTGCTTAATTTGGCGTCCATCCAATGGGTCTGCATGCTATCTTTATCTGCCTCATCCCAAACAAATGGTTCGCGGATATAAATATCCGGGCCCATGATGGTTTCATAATTCATCATTTTATCCCCCAACATTCCAATCTCCTCACCATAATATAGATATGGTGTTCCCGGAAGAGTCAATAATATTCCGGCAGCCATCTTTGATTTATCTACATTGCCCTTCAGTTCACTCAATAACCTAATTTGATCATGATTCTTGATAAAAGTAGCATCTAAATAATCTTTGTTGATGGACGTATAATAATCGCTTATCTCTTTATACTTTTTCACAAAACCAACGGTGTCTTTACCTGCTAACACATCTGCCATTATTGCAAAGCCAATATCAAAATTAAAAAGTGAAGGGAGGCCTTTTAAATACGGGGCTACTTCTTTGGCCGACATCCAAACCTCTCCCACCAAATACACATCCGGTTTTATCTTCAGCATCTCATCACGAAACCAAACCCAGAAAGCATAATTGTCCTCATTTCGGTCATCCGGAAAAATATGACGTGCAGCATCTAAGCGAAATCCATCCACACCAATTTCTTGCAACCAGAATTTTGAGATATCGACAATCTCATCTCTTACTTTTTGATTGTCAAGATTTAAGTCTGGACATAGTCCGTTGAAGTAACCATAGTATTGATCGCTGATGGTATCCCCATCCACAGGATGCCACTTTCTAAGATTATAAGAATCAGCAGTAATAGTTTGTTTGTACATCTGCTTCTTAATTGAATCTTTCTTAGCCCACACATAATAATCTCTGTAGGCATTATCTTTTCCCTTACTGGCTTCTAAAAACCACGGATGTTTATTTCCGGTGTGATTGATTACAAAATCGGTTATGATTCTGATGTTTCGCTTGTGTGCTTCTTTTACAAACTCCTTGAAGTCCTCCAACGTTCCATAATCGGGGTCAATATTCTTGTAATCAATCACATGATACTTGTGGTAGGTATCGGAAGGCATGATGGGCATTAGCCAAAGTCCGCCAATACCAAGTTCCTTTAGGTAATCAAGTTTGGAAGTAAGTCCTTTAAAATCACCTTTGCCATCGCCATCGCTATCTGCAAATGACATGACAAAAACTTCGTAGTTAACACCGTAAGGCCACTTGGCTATACTTTTCTCGTCCCCGGAACAAGCGAGCAAAACAACCAATAACACGATAGCAAGACGAGAAAGTTTTATGCGCATCATTTAATCTTTAAAATTAGAGAACTGTAAGGTTGCATATCCAATTCAAATGAGAAAGCTTCGTTGAAGCCTACCTCTGTTCCACTTCGCAATAGATCGCGGGCAATATAAGCTTCCTGTTTTTTCAGTTCGAGTTTTTCAACCACCTCATCTGTTAATTGAATTTTAATATGCTCTATTTTTGAATTAAATCCAGAAATGATCACTAATCGTTCATCACCTGCAACACGAACAAATACGTGCACTTTGTCTGAAAAATTATTGGTCTTTCGATTAAACTCAGTCAGATCGTGATAATCACCTTGAGAAATGGCAAGGTTCTCTGTTGCCAATTTTAAAATATCACAATAAGCCTGTCTCAATGCTTTTTGCTCATCACTTAATGCACCTCCATCGTACTTCCCACCATTCATCCACTTCTGATGTTCGGGCACTCCCCAATAATCATAGATAGTTGTGCGGCCATCCTCTCCCCCAAATCCTTTCGTTCCAGCACCTGGCTCACCGACATCTTGCCCAAAGTAGATCATTACAGGAGCTTTATCGATTGTTGCACTAATCACCATAGCTGGGATTGCTTTCCATGGATCTGTCGCAAAGAAGGGAGATGCAATGCGCTGCTCATCATGGTTCTCCAGGAAGTGCACCATGTTATTATTTATGCCACTCAGGCTTTGCTGAATCTTAGGAATATCTTCAGTTGATGATTTTTGATTGATCAAAAGACGAAGTGTATCATAGAGCTGCACTTTATCATATAAGAAATCAAAACGTCCGTTATCCAGATAATTTCTATACTGAGCAGAATTATAGATTTCGGCAATGAAAATGATTTCCGGATTAAGGGCTTTTATTTGAGGAATAACCCAGTGCCAAAATTCTACGGGCACCATCTCGGCCATGTCGCACCGGAAGCCGTCTACTTTTTTGTTGGTCCAGTAGACCAAGATGTCACGCATTTTCTCCCAGGTATTGGGAATAGGCTCAAAGTATGTTCTTCTTCCTTGTTGAATATCTACTCCATAATTGAGCTTAACTGATTCAAACCATTCATTAATACCAGGGTTTGCTGTAAACTGATCATTGCCAGTCACTTTGGCGGGAGTCTCTTCAAATTTTGCATCTTTATTTGAGAATGAATTAACGCCTAATGAATTATAACCCTTCGGTGGTTGAAAAGATTGGCCTGGCAGATAATAGAAGTTGTTGGTCGGTTTAAAAGAAACTGATTTGTCATCATCTTCGCCTAAATCCTTGACACCCTCTGGTTTCACATCGCTGTGATAAACTCGGGCCACATGATTAGGAACAAAATCTATGATTACTTTTAATTCCTGAGAATGTGTGCGAGTTACTAAGGACTCAAATTCCTTCATCCTGTTTTTAACGTCAACTGCCAGATCAGGATTAACATCATAATAGTCTTTAATGGAGTACGGAGAACCTGCTCGCCCTTTTACTACGTCTGCATCATCAAGTGGTATGCCGTATGGTGTGTAGTCGGTGAGAAAAGCATGTTCAAGTACTCCCGTATACCAGATGTGAGTTGCTCCCAGTTCCTTGATTCCATTAAGGGCAAATTCGTTTATGTCGTTGAATTTACCCACGCCATTTTCTTCCAATGTGCCATACGATTTATTGGCTGTTTTCTGATTCCCAAAGAGGCGGGTCATCATTTGGTAGATAACAATTTTATTTCCAGACATAGTAGCCATAAGTGGTGTATCTGGAATCTTCTCCTTGGGCGCAGAACAACCCAAAATAAGTAGGAAAATGAGTGGCTGTAAGTAAGGTTTGCAACGCATAAAGTTAATCAAGATACAAGATAAAAATTCCTCTATCTATACGCACTAAGCGCTGATAACTTTAAAGCATTTGTATCCTAGATATTTACGCAAACGATTGTTTTCTATTTAAGAGGCGGATTTTCTAGATCTCAGAGACATCCACAGGTATAGGGCAATAACAACCAAGCAAATAACTAGCCCTAGGAACTCACGACTTTCTTCAATGTAAGGATACTGCATTTTTGCAATATCATCGAAGAGCATCGATTTATCGTCTGACGCAAACCATTGTGACACCCCCGACCAAAGAAATGCACAGTATACCAGGTAAATTCCGCCCTGCAACAAAAGTAATTTAGGAAAGAACATTTTGTAAGCTGCCATCGCACATACAGCGATCATTGATCCATAGATCATGATCCATAAAAAGGGATCAGGATCATTGAATTGAACAATCGTGAAGGCAAGAAATAGAATAGCAAGTGTAATGTGTAAGGCTTTCATAAATCAAAAAATTGCTCCTGCGATTGTGGCGGTCATCATAGTAGCGAGCGATGCAGCAAGCATGGCCCGTAAACCAAGTCTGGAAAGATCACCTTGTCTACCGGGAGCCATCCCTCCTATTCCACCAATTTGAATGGCAATTGAACTGAAGTTAGCAAAGCCGCAAAGCGCATAGGTAGCGATTCGGATCGATTTTTCGTCAAGCAATCCAGCGGCCTTCATTTGCGAAAGATCTACGTAAGCGACAAACTCATTAATCACCATTTTCTGACCCAGTAAACTTCCTACTTGTAATGTTTGACTCCACTCTACTCCCATTGCGAAAGCAAAAATCCGAAACACTTGACCCAATATATACTGAAGCGAAAATCCTTTGAAGGTTCCATTTGTGCTGGTCACAACAAATTCGTTAAGGCCTGTCCACGCACCAATAAAATCAACCAAGATCCAATTGACGGCATAAATGATGGCGATGAAGGCAATCAACATACCTCCAATATTTAATGCCAACTTTAATCCATCTGCGGCTCCGGTGGCCAAGGCATCCACAAGGTTTACACCAATCTGCTCCTTATTTACTTTTAGTGATGAATCAATTTTTTCAGGTTCATCCTGTGGCATGAATATCTTTGACAGGACTATGGCTGCTGGGGCATTCATAATCGATGCGCATAAAAGATACGTGGCGAATAGTGTTTTCTCCTGAAGACTTCCACCGCCCAATAACCCAACATAAGTAGCTAATACGCTGCCAGCAATAGTGGCCATGCCTCCGACCATTAAACAGAAAAGTTCTGATTTGGTCATGGATGCTATAAAAGGCCTAACCAAAAGTGGTGCCTCGGTTTGTCCCATAAATATATTGGCTGCTGCCGATAAACTTTCCGATCCTGACAATCGCATTGATTTTGTCATAATCCAGGCAAATCCATAAACTATCTTTTGTAGGATGCCCAGGTAATAAAGACCTGCGGTAACAGCAGAGAAAAATATAACAGTTGGCAATGCCTGAGTGGCAAATATGAAACCAAGGTTGGATTGGTCGTCTGCCAAGGCACCGAATACAAATCGCGAACCTTCTTTCGCGAAACCGAGGAAGATCACAAACTTCTCACTCACAAACTCAAAACCGCTTCTTACAAAGCCAACTTTCGCTATCAGTAATCCAATGACAATTTGAATCACAAGGCCGATTGCGACTAATCGCCAATCAATCTTTTTACGGTTAACAGATAACAAGAAGGCTACCCCAACGATGAAGATCAAACCAATTATTCCCCGCAGGTAATCCATCCAAGTTTATATTTAGGAGTAGGTTTCAATAGTATTATCCGCCTGATCAATATTGAGGGTCAATTTCTCTTTTCAAGTTCATCTCTCAATTTTGCAGCCCGCTCATAGTCCTCTTTACCAAGAGCTTCCTTCAAAAGATCCTTTAGTTTTTCAATGGAATGATTCACTAAATCATCCCCCTTTTTAGATGATTCCTTCTTACCTTTTACTTTTGGTTCTTTCTTAGGTTCAGTTTTTTCTTTCTCGTCCTCCTCTTCTTCATCCGTCAACACAATACCCGCTTCTGCCAAAATATTTTCGTAGGTAAAAATGGGAGAATCAAATCTAAGACCGATGGCAATCGCATCTGAAGGTCGTGCGTCTAATTCTGTTTTTTTTAAACCATCTGTGCAGACGATCTTGGCAAAGAACACACCTTCTTTCAAATCAGAAATGACAATCTCATCCACATGAAAATGAAAGGAGTTAGCAAATGACTTAAACAAGTCGTGTGTCATGGGCCGATTGGGAATAATCTTTTCTATTTCGATGGCAATTGCTTGCGCCTCAAACATTCCGATGATAATCGGGAGTCTCCGTTTACCTTCCGCTTCTCCCAAGACCAATGCAAATGAACCGGTCTGAGATTGACTGGAGGAAAGACCTAATATTTCTAGCTTAATTTTCTTCACCTACTATTTCGCTGCTTTAATCGCCTCAGTCAATTTAGGAATAATTTCGAAAGCATCGCCAACAATACCATAATCAGCCGCTTTGAAAAAAGGAGCATCGGCATCTTTATTAATAACTACGATACATTTGGATGAGTTTACACCCGCCAGGTGCTGGATGGCACCAGAAATGCCAATGGCGATGTAAAGTTGAGGAGCTACCTTAACACCTGTCTGACCCACATGTTCATGATGCGGTCTCCACCCCATGTCCGATACAGGTTTGCTGCAACCGGTAGCTGCATGAAGTGTTTTGGCAAGTT
>JANOQK010000079.1:0-4811 GCA_031414855.1 Bacteroidia bacterium
TATGACCGGGTGGCCGGTGTGTTAACTTCTAAAAATTTCACCACAAGCACTCCGTTTGATCACCAGGTGATATTCAAATCAATTGAAGCCTTGTATCCATGTAGTCCAATCGATCTTCTAACAGTAACGAACAAAATCAATAAGTCATATTACGCATACTACCTCGCGGAATGTTCCAGTAAAGTTTCCAGCGCAGCTAATCTAAGGTTTCATGCTTTCATATTACTGCAACTAAGCATGCGAGATGTGCTCATTGAAAGATTGAACAAAGCAAGTGGAAAGGAATTCAGCTTATCCACTAAAGTAGCGATCAATGAAATCATTGATGAGTGTCTCGACCATTCAACAGACATATTGGATATCTATCACAAAGCACCGTTACACCTGGCTAACATCGGTGCCGAAGAAACTCTGGTCAAAGAAATTATCAATCTCAAAAACGGATTGGCTGAAAAGGTGATCAAAATAAAAAAGCAAGCCCAAATTAACTGCCTGTTTGATAACATGCAACGGATCTCTGAAATAACGCTCGACAGTAAATCCAAACTTTGCCAGGCTCACCTAATTGATTTGATCAAGGGTATTCTTGTCACCGGAAGAGTTGATGATAAGACAGCAGAAAAAATACTTTCTATTTAGAAGTTTTGCGCAAAACCCATTAGAGACGCAACATTGAGACGCAAGATTTTGCGTCTGTCATCCATCAACCTTGAACAGTCGACAGTAGAAATTCAACAATTGCCCTACTTTGACCATTCTCGTGCATGGTACTCTTCGTTCCCTATGCAGCAGAAAATACTCTCTATTTAGAGAGTCTCATCCACGCCTTCGAGTTTATTGACCGGACATGTAGGAGGTATTCACCACCGGATTGCTTACGTTATTTTAAATCTCGTACCTTCTTCTTGAATGTAGTTGAGTCCATTTTTTCACCGTTAAAGTAGTAGTTGTAGGTGTTGTTGTTGATCTCTTGCCTTATCTCAACTCCAGGAGAAACAAGGATAAAATCGATTCCTTTGTCAATCAGAAGAATCGCTAGCGTCACTAATGCGGACATTAGAGTGACTTTGGTTTTCTTTCGCAGTTTTTTCGTTAAAAAACTCATTGCCACGGGGCCCCGTCCGCGCTCTTCCCGTTCATGAATTTCTTCCCAATCAGAATTACTCTTTAAGAAATCCTGAATTGCAATCAATCCATCCATCGAGGCCAGTTGTATTGTGATTTCTTCCATAAAGCATTTCAAATTAAATTGTTTGACTTTAGAATATTATTTCTCTTTCCGCCTTTCGGTCGCTAGATGTAATTGAGAAAAAAGAGCCATTGCCTCTTTCTCTGCGGCTTCATTCAATTGCGCAAAAACTTTCTTCCTTTCTTGGGCTTTTGGATAGAGCTCACTGGTGATATGTTCTAATAGCAGTTTGTTTCGGATTTCAATTGAAAGTGATATGAATTGCATCAAACCGGGGTCAAAATTAAATTCAAAATTGCTGCCATTCTCAATGGATTTTAAATAATCATCGATGTTCATATAATTTATGGGGTTAGTGAAAACATAAGTTAGCCAATTGCCGTAAATTCAAATTTAGGCTATCCGGGTTATAACCCAGGTGTCGAAATCAGTAGCGTTTCCGTGGTGGATCTTTACGGCAGTAAATGGCTTGTCTAGTTTCTCAAGTAGGGCTCCCGCGCGGCAGCAACAACCACATTTCCATCTATCCAAACAGATTGTAAAGGTCTTCTTTCCGCAAGACGTCCTACTATCTCACTAGTGGTTTCTCTGGTAAAGGCTTCAAGTCCATCTCGTTCAAGTTCGATTTTAACAGCTGCGAAGAACATATTTTTTGGGGGTGGGTAATTTTGGGGATTATTTAAAGGTACAAAAAGTCCTATATTAGTAGGATAGACCCAACAGTCGCAGGAGGCTCACGAGGCTCAAAGGGAAAAAACAACTGGGCAACGTGCCGAAAGTGTGTTGCATAAAGCAAAAGCCAACCACATTATTTTGATATGATAACAGAGTTACGCAAATCAATCGCTGCTATCTTGTACGAGCGGACGACCAGCCCACTTTTCGGATCGCTGATTATCTCATGGTCGTTAATCAACTGGAAGATTATTTACCTCACCTTGTTCATGGAGGCATATGAGACAAGGCCGTACTCCAAGATGGAATACATTGTCAACAACTTGAGCGATCCTTGGTTTATATATTGCTTGCCGTTAATCTCAACCGGTGTACTGGTCACTATTGTTCCATTTGTTTCGAATGGTTCATACTATCTCAATCAGAAGTTCAGGCAATGGAGAGTCAATCAAAAAAATAAAATAGAAGGTGAGACCTTAATTACTAAGGAACAGTATGTTCAAATTCAAAAGGAAATAGCTCGGAAGGATTCCGAATTTAAAGACACGCTCACAAAGCGACAGGATGACATTAAAACCGCAATGGCTGAGATTGACAACCACAGGCAGGCCATCAAAACGAGCGAAAATGATAAACAGCAATTTAAGGTTATTCAAGCTATATATGGTGCATACGCTGACAGGTGGAAAGATGTAACGCAATTGCTGAATGGTTCAATTAATGGCGATACCTTGATTTTAGATGTCAAGAATGAAAATTTAGGATCGGTTCCGGGCGAGTTAGATCCGGCACCCGGCCATTGGAAATTTCTGTTTGCAACTTTCCAATATAAAGGGAAGATATCAAGCTTCTCGGCTATTGAAGATGATCACGTTGATATTCTTGAAGGAAAAGTGATGGTTATGAGTAGGCGTCATCACCTATGGATAATTGATGCCATAAAGTCAAAACAGCATGATCCCGAAACACATCGAGAATGGGCGGAGAAGGATAACGAAAAATTTGGCAACGTTGGACAGCTTAATCCCTTCAAAATAATTTAAGCGTAAAACTTAAAGTTAGCGCATTCTATACGCAACATTGAAACGCAAGATCTTCAGTCGACAGTTGACAGTCGACCGTCCAATCTTTAACTGTCGACTGTCGAAATTTACCAATTGTGCTTGGTACTGGCTTCGTTCCCTGGGTAGCACCATTGTGGCGTTTTGATGGTGTCTATTTTGCTCATGGTGATAGGGGGCGATGAAAGAGATTGCGTATGGCTTTGCGCAAGGCTTAGCGCATTCTATACGCAACATTGAAACGCAAGACCTTCAGTTGACAGTCGACCGTCCAATCTTCAACTGTCCACTGTCGAAATTTACCAATTGTGCTTGGTACTGGCTTCGTTCCCTTGGGTAGCACCATTGTGGCGTTTTGATGGTGTCTATTTTGCTCATGGTGATAGGGGGTGATGATAGAGATTGCGTATGGCTTTGCGCAAGGATTAGCGCATTCTATACCCGTGGACTGTCAACTGTCAACCATTCTCTGATTTGACCCAACTAGTGAGGGTAATAGCTTGGTTCCTTGCGCAGTACCATTGTGCGCACAACGCCAAAAAAAGCAGCTTAATTGCGTCTTGCGTAAGAATGCAACTTTCCTTAATTTTGTGACGTTATCGAAACATGATAATTATGGCAAAACCAATTAAAGAAACACCTGTATTAACTGGAAAAGATGCCTCTGCATTCGTTAGAAGTATGAATGAAGGAGAGCGAAATAGAGTTAGTACACAAGAAAGGGCTAGAATTCGCGAGAATTTTGCTAAGGTGCAAGCCATTGCCAAATTCTAATGGGTTTTCCAGTCGGATCATCTCTTATCCGGCTTACTCCTGACTATATTTTCAAACCATTTGATTGCGGAGATTTAGACTTGAATGAGTTCTTACTTAAGGACTCCAAAATTTATCTTCAAAAGTTACTGGCGGTCACATACATTCTAGAAACCGACTCTGAGATAATCTGTTTTTTTAGTCTCTTAAATGATAGAATTACAAAAGAAGATGTTACGAGTGGGAATCAATGGAAAAAACTATTTCGTAAGCCAACTGGGAAGGATTTTAGTAGTTATCCGGCAATGAAAATTGGAAGACTTGGTGTTTCAAATTCATCTAAAAGCAACGGAATAGGAAGAATGGTTCTTGACTACATAAAGGAGCTTTTCGTAACAAACAATCGAACGGGTTGCCGGTACATTACTGTTGACGCATATCGAGCATCATTGCCATTTTATGAAAAGAACGGGTTTCAATATTTAACAACTAAAGACATTGAACTAGACACCAGACTCATGTATTTCGATTTGATGACTTTAGCATAGTTAAACCATGTTCAAGGTAAATAAAAAGCCTCCCGATATTTCAGGAGGCTTTTTTTATTTGGCCTTATAAGTCAAAGTGAGTTTGTATTTTATTCCAGTCCCCGGATCCAAATCGGTACTCAGGGTCAAACCTGTTGCCGAAAGAGAACCAATTTTACCTTCATAGGCGGTATCTCCATCAGGTTTAAAATTAATAATACTTCTATCGCTTGTCAGAGTCCACGTTCCACTTTCAGCAATGGCCGGTTCTGAGGGATCACATTTTACCGGGTTCTCTTCCTGGTATTTTCCGCTGCTCTTAAAAATCAAATTCTCGTCTTTGTCGCAAGCATTAAACTGAGTGTATAAATCTGTGATAATGGTACCGTTAAAGTCAATACCAGGTGAGATGGTTGCTGCTGTTATAATCCAACCGATCTTTGCATTCACTAGTAGTTGGTCGCGAGTGGGTTCAGGATCTTCTTTTTTACTACATCCAAAAGCAAGGATTAAAAGGCCAATCGCAAATATTTTCTTCAATGTTGGTGTTAGGGTTTTGTTTTCAACCTCTTCAGCTATCTTCCAATCGCGTTGATACTGCTGGAG
>JANOQK010000080.1:0-5014 GCA_031414855.1 Bacteroidia bacterium
CCAGGAGTTTCATAATTTAAACGGGACACTAAAAAAATGCTGGATAAAGTACTTTTCTTACTGATGGCGGTAATCCCTTCAATCTGTGAAGCCAGTCTTGACATTGCTGTATGGTCACGATAACCACTGGAATGCTGTTGAGCTATGGACATTTTTAGAATACTATTTTTCTTACCTACTTCTAATGATCCTCTGAACCGGCCTAACCCATAACTACCTCCTGTATACTCTGCTGTAAGGTTAGTTCCTCTTCTCAATAAGCCATTCAGCAGTACAACACCGCCTGTTCCTGCACCATACAAACTTGCACCAGGGCCTTTAATCACTTCTACATTATTGATCGAATTAAAATCTAAACTATTGAGATACGTGTTGCCCCCGCCATCCGTAAATGGTAAGCTATTCCAATACACTTTTACATTTCGTACTCCAAAAGGAGAGCGTAGGGTGCTTCCGCGAATGGAAAGGCGATAACTTCCTGGCGAACGTTCCTCCATACGCACACCAGGAATTGTGTTGAGGGCAGGCAACAAAGAGGTGTTATTAAATCGGGTCAATTCAATTGAATCTATGACAGCTATTGCAGCTGGCACTTCACTGAGTACTCGTTCAGATGCAAATGCCTTCACCACTACTTCATCCAACGTCCGGATGGAATCTTGAGCGGGTTGCTCTTGCGCTGCAACTCTTATAAAAATGGTACTCAGGAAAATAAAAAGGAACACCTGCTTCATGTGCGGAAAGTTAGAGGAATTTTTTGCTTGATTGACTGGAAATCTTTTCAGTGAAGCCTGTTTTTCTTTGTGGCCATGGGTTAAGAAATATTCTTCAAACTTAAATCCAAACTCTTAACCGAATGTGTCAGCGCTCCCACTGAAATGAAATCAACACCACACTCTGCTACATCTCGTAGATTGGCTTCGGTAATTCCTCCGCTTGCTTCCGTTTGACAGCGCCCGCCAATTAATGCCACTGCTTTTTTCATATCCAATGTATTCATGTTGTCGAGCATAATTACGTCAACGCCATCGGCATCCAGTGCTTGCTGAACTTCACTAAGATTGCGCGTCTCGACTTCTATCTTAAGATTTTTATTTATTGACTGAAGATATTTTTTGGTATTAGAAATAGCCTGCGGTATACCACCAGCCATGTCAATGTGATTGTCTTTCAACATGACCATATCATAAAGTGCGTAGCGATGATTCCTTCCACCTCCAATAGCTACAGCCCACTTTTCCATCAACCTAAAGTTGGGAGTAGTCTTACGGGTATCCATCAGTTGAGCTTGCGTTCCTGCAATTAGCTTACACAATTTGTTCGTATAGGTAGCAATACCACTCATACGCTGCATACAGTTTAGTACTAATCGCTCAGTGGAAAGAATTGATCTTGCTGAGCCTTCGACTGTAAAAGCGATATCACCTTTTTTTACTTCATCTCCATCTTGCTTGAAATATTCCAATTTAAGGGACGAGTCAAATTGATGAAATATTTTTGTGGCTATCTCTACCCCAGCAAGAATGCCATCGTCTTTCACCAAAAGTTTTGCCTTGCGCGTAAAGTCTGTTGGCAGGGCTCCTAATGTAGAATGATCTCCCTCTCCAATGTCTTCGGTAAGAGCGGACGAAATGAACAGTGAGATGGCCGATTCAGTGAGATAAGGTGGGCGGATCATTACGGCAGCCTATTCTACTTACTCTTTAACAAAATTGATCTCGTGTATCAGGTAAGCTTCGTCTACTTCTTTCACACGAATAAGGACACTGTAACTTTCTCCATTACAGAGGTAGCGGCCAATAGCGAATTGTAACCCTCCTTTTGAAGAGCCAGTATGCACAATGCTAAAATCTTTTGGAGGATGTTTTTTAAAAAAATCGCGTAAAGCAAATTCAGCCTGGGCTTTGCTAAACGTATTTACTTCTCCATCCAGGTTCATGTCTACTGATTGATTTAGAAACTTAACCATGTCTTTGGAGTTGCCTGCCTTGATCACCTCCTTGAACGGTGCAAAAATGGTGTCTTGGGCTATGACCTCGTTGTCAACAAGACCAACAGTCAATAAAATCAATACAATCGAGTAAACGCTTCTTATCTTCATCGCGCAAAATATTGCTCCAAAATTATGCCATTCATCACGGCTAAACAAACCCATAGCCCGAACCTTCAATCCATTGACGGTTTGCCGTATATTTACATTCCAATTTCTTTAAATCACTTGTCATGAACAAAAAAGTGCTGTTAATGATCCTCGATGGATGGGGCATCGCAAAAAATCCAAAGGTTTCTGCAATTGATCAGGCCAAAACTCCTTTTGTCAATTCTTTATACACCAAATATCCTCATAGTAAGTTAGAGGCTTCTGGCCTTGCAGTCGGTTTGCCTGCAGGTCAAATGGGCAATTCAGAAGTAGGTCACATGAACATTGGGGCCGGAAGGGTTGTCTATCAAGATCTGGTGCGCATAAACAAGGCTATTGAGGATAAAGAATTAGATAGTAATCCTGTTCTGTTAGATGCATTCAAGTATGCTAAGGATAATTCAAAGTCCATTCATCTTATTGGCTTGCTTTCAGATGGTGGTGTGCACTCGCACATTGAACAACTGAAGGGAATTATCACCATCGCGAATAACAACGGGGTCAAAAATTTATTCGTCCACGCCTTCATGGATGGACGTGATACCGATCCAAAGGGTGGAGCTACCTATTTAAAAGACCTGCAACAACATCTTTCAAAAACAACAGGTAAAGTTGCCAGCATAGTAGGTCGCTATTTTGCTATGGATCGTGACAAACGTTGGGAACGAGTGAAGCTTGCCTATGATCTGATGGTAACTGGTAGTGGAGAAAAAACAACCGACCCCATTAAGGCAGTAGAGAAATCGTATGAAGCAGGGGTGACTGATGAATTTATAAAACCAATCGTTGTGGTCGATGCAAAAAACAATCTGCTCGCAACCATTCAGGAAGGTGATGTCGTGCTTTGCTTCAACTTCCGCACAGACCGTGGAAGGGAAATAACTGAAGTGCTCACTCAAAAAGATTTCCCGGATCAGGGAATGAAAAAATTAAAACTCAATTACATCACGCTCACGAATTATGACGACTCCTTCAACGATGTAAAAGTTATTTTTGACAAAGACAATCTTGAAAACACAATTGGTGAGATAGTAGCGAAAGCAGGAAAAAAACAAATCAGAATTGCCGAGACAGAAAAATATCCACACGTGACTTTCTTTTTTTCAGGAGGACGTGAAGATGTATTTGAAGGTGAATCACGCCTCATGGCTCCATCACCAAAAGTAGCAACGTATGATTTGCAACCCGAAATGAGCGCGGCTGATATTCGCGACAAAATAATTCCTGAGCTCGATAAAAAAGAAGCAGATTTCATTTGTCTAAACTTTGCCAATCCTGATATGGTAGGCCACACAGGAGTATTTTCGGCTGTCGTGAAAGCTGTGGAAACTGTTGACGCTTGCGCTGAAAAGGTGGTAACAGCCGCTTTGAAGAATGGGTATTCAACAATCGTAATTGCCGATCATGGCAATGCCGATTTTATGATCAATGAAGACGGTACACCCAACACAGCACACACCACAAGTCTGGTTCCTTGCATTTTGGTAGATGATCAATACAAGGGGAAAATCAAAGATGGAAAACTAGGAGATCTCGCCCCAACAATCTTAACCCTTATGGGAATAGCCATACCGAAAGAAATGAGTGGCCATGTTTTAATCGATGCTTAAGTTTATTTAATCGTTAACTGTTAATCGTAAATGAGGGTTGTTGTATTGCTGCTTTTTGTTGGACTTGTTTCGAGCTGTCAAAAGCAAAAGGTTACTATGAAACGGTATCTCGACATGGATAGTCTGGTGAATGCGCAGGTCAACTACCTGAGTCATTCAAAGAGTTCCTTGAAAAAGGATGCCACAATTGGTGACAAGACCAGTTCGTCCACTACCCTTCTTGATAGCACAGGATGGTCACATGAATTGGATGTCTTTCGGCAGCTTGACCTGATTAACCGTCCTATTTACAGGGATGTGTATAAAGTAAAAGATGGAGTGAAGGATTCGAAAAGTAATTTAATGGTCAGATCCTATGAAGCTCCTACGGACTCCCCAGTTCCCTACTTGCGACTTTACTACCAGGATACGCCTACACGACTGAAAAAACTGGAGGCTCTTTATCAGGAAACCAATTCGTTATATGGCAGCCATCGCAAATTAGAAATGCACTTCGATGAGCTCAACGGAAAATCATATTTGAAGGGCTACAGAATTGAAGGAAATCAAAAAATGATTCTAAGTGACAGCGTTCATTATACTATTCATTCAGAAGTTGTTTTTTAATTAGCCGCATTAAAAATTAATTAGTTCTTCGCTTAATACAGGCGAAGAATAGCTTCAAACACTCACAATCTAAAATCAAAAATATTTTTCGGCTATGGCGAAGAGAGCAGTTTTAGAAGAGGAAGATAAGAGAAAAATTAATGCATCAAGCCTAAAAAGAATGGCCGGCATATTCCGCTTTATGATGCCCTATCGTTGGACATTCATTTGGGGACTTATATCATTAGGATTATCCAGTGGCACTTTACTATCGTTTCCTTACTTTGCAGGTAAGCTATTAGATGTTGCGCAAGGCAAACAAGTACCCGTCTTCTCCAGCATCAACCAGATTGCCCTTGCCTTGTTGGGCATTCTTCTCATTCAAAGCATCTTCTCCTTCATACGCGTTTACACATTCACTGTTGTAAGTGAAAAAGCATTGGCTGACTTGCGCCATGACATTTATCAAAAAATTATCTGGCTACCCATGTCCTTCTTTGATAGCCGCAGAACTGGCGAATTGATTAGCCGCATTACTGCAGATGTAAGTACACTGCAAGACACGTTTACATTTACCTTGGCCGAATTGCTTCGCCAGATTTTGGTTTTACTAATTGGTGTGCCGTTGATTTTCATTCTCACACCAAAGCTCACCATGTTTATGTTGCTTACTTTCCCT
>JANOQK010000081.1:0-20652 GCA_031414855.1 Bacteroidia bacterium
TCAAAGTCACAGACGATGCGCATAAAGCGATTGTGTGGATGGAAGAATTCCGTTGCAATCATCTGCCCGTGGTGGATGAAGGTCAATTGCTTGGGTTCATTTCTGAAGAAATCATTCTTGAATCGAATGATATTGAAAAAAATCTTGGTGATTTTGAATTGACCGGAAAGGATTGTGTTGTTTCCATTGAATCGCACTTCTATGATATATTGAGGATTGCAGGGGAAAATAAACTTCAGATCGTGGCGGTGATAAATGAAGATCAGCAATATGCTGGTGTCATTACCGTGCAAGATATAATGGCCTCTTTCGCACAGACTGCTGCTGTTAAAATGCAGGGTGGTATTCTTGTGCTTTCCATGGATATGATTGACTATTCGATGGCTGAAATTAGCAGGCTGGTGGAGGAGAATAAGGCAAAGATCATCAGCAGTACGATGATAGAAGACAATATGGATCCCGGAAAAATTAAGTTGACTCTAAAAATCAATCAGGTGGATTTGTCACGAATTGTTGCCACCCTTGAAAGATTTAGCTATCGTGTTATTGGGCGCTATCAGGAAATCCGAAAAGATGTGGATGACAATGGACGAATTGATATGCTGCTAAAATACCTAAACATTTAATTGTAATAGCTTTCAATCATGCGAATCGGAATACACGGAAAGGAAGTACAAGGCCATGCCGCCCGATTCAACGAAAAAATATTTGAATCTCTGCAACGAAAGAAAGCGGACATTCATGTTTCCTCAAAATTTCTCAAGCACCTAAAATCCTCAAAGTTAAAATCGCTAAAACTGCCATCCTTTGAGCCTGGTGATAGTCTAAAGAACTTCGATTTCTTTTTGTCCCTTGGTGGTGACGGCACCTTGTTGGAAACCGTAACCTATGTTGGCAAACACGAGATACCTATCCTGGGAATAAATACAGGAAGGCTTGGATTTCTTGCTACTACCAGCCGCGAAGAAACAGACACCGCACTCGAAAATATTTTTAAGGGAAACTTCAAGATAGATTCACGAACGGTATTAGAATTAGAAACAGATGCTAAACTTTTTGGCGGATTGAACTTCGCACTCAATGACTTTACTATTATGAAGAAAGATACTTCATCGATGGTAACTGTTCATGTCTTTGTAGATGGTGAATTATTAAACTCGTATTGGTCGGATGGAGTTATTGTTTCTACGCCAACTGGTTCAACCGGTTATTCCTTAAGTTGTGGCGGCCCCTTGGTATACCCAAAATCAGAAAGTTTTATCATAACGCCAGTTAGCCCGCACAATCTTACAGCGAGGCCTATCGTTCTATCGGATAATTCAAAAATCTCCTTTCAAGTAGAAGGCCGAAGTAAAAAATTCCTGATATCACTGGATTCAAGATTCGCTTCCATTGATGAAACCATTGGGCTTACCATAAAAAAGAGTCCATTTAAAGTTAAATTGATACAATTGCAGGGTAATCATTACTTCAAAACACTTCGACAAAAACTTAGCTGGGGACTTGATCTTAGAAACTAGAATTATCATAGTCGAACTGTTACATCTTATGCTTAAAAGTGATTCAATAAAGGATAAATGAAATAGTTTACAATTCAGGTTAATTTCATAGTTTTGTTGTTCGGCAAATCTGTTCAGTATGAGAAAGTTAGCTTTGGTATTGCTCCCTGTTCTGTTGGTTGGTTTTCTTGCCAGCAATTCGATGGCGCAGTTGAATAGAAAATCTGTTAAAAAAAACAATAAACGGATTTCTCACTTCAAGGGAAAGAAACAAGGATTTTCAAAAGACAAAAAGTATAATTCACTTGGTTTTTCTGTTAATGCCCTAAATTACTATGGAGACCTTGCTCCGAAGCCAAGTCGTGTAAGCACCGACATTTCTTTTACACGTCCTGGTCTAGGTCTTGATTTCGTCCATAGGTTTGGTCCTCGCTATTCGCTTCAGGCCCAATTTATGTATGGGGTTTTGAAGGGCTCTGATGCAGAATCTGCGGATCCTACTGATGAAAATGCCCAGTATCGTTACAAGAGAAATGTGTCGTTTCGAAATCAAATCAAGGAGCTTTCTGTTGTAGCCATCTTTGATTTATTTAAGAATGAAGCCACTTATATCAGTCGGGTAAAATGGACACCTTATGCCTACCTCGGAGCGGCTGCTTTTATAAATGCACCGCAAGCACAGGCCCCAGCAACAGACTTGACAGGAGCTCCGTTAGCGGAAGCTGGCCAATGGGTGAAATTGAGACCGCTGGGAACGGAAGGTCAATACTCAACCCTTGATCCTACTGATGTAAACTCTGGAATTAAACCTTATAAAGTTGTACAGTTTGCAATTCCATTTGGAGCAGGGGTTAGATTCAGAATCAATGAAGTGATGGATCTGTGGGCCGATATCGGCTATCGCTATACCTTCACCGATTATATTGATGACGTGAGTCAACACTATGTTGGACTTGAAAAGCTTAAGAGTCCTTTAGCCCAGTCAATGTCCTATCGAACAAATGAAATACCGGGCATGCCCGTTAACCCAGTGGTGACGCCAAGTGGAATCGTTGTTGAGGCTGGCTATGGTTCTGAGCATCCAGAAAACATGAGGGGTGGAAAGAATGATAAAGATATATACATGGTCACAAGCATTCGTCTTACTTACATTTTAGGAGCATCTTTTCATAAGGCTAAGTTTAGATAATGAGTGGCACACTTAGCCATGCTTTAAAACTAACTCTAATTGGGAGCCTTTCCCTCGTATCACAATTTTGCTCAGCACAACTTTCACAACGTTCAGAATTTGGTTTCGGGGTTGGTGCATTCAATTACACAGGTGACCTTGTCCGCACGTTTAATATCCTGGATTCAAAACCAGCTGGAACAGTTTTTTACAGAAACAATATTAGTAAGGTTGTTAGTTTCCGAACAGCTTTAACGGGAGGCAAACTAGCAGCAAGCGATAAGCGCCCAATCGATAGTTTTGCAAAACAACGTGCTGCTTCTTTTAATTTATTTGTTTTAGAGGCATCCACCGCTTTTGAATACCATTTTTTAGATTGGAGAGATGGCAAGCGTAGATTAAGATTTACCCCTTATCTCTTCGCTGGCTTTTCCCTTTTTATTATGTCTGGGAATGTCAACAAAAATGCAGAGTATAGCAACGTACAACCTGCTATTCCATTTGGAGGTGGGATGAAGTACGTGATTAATCCAAAATGGTATGTTGCATTTGAGGTGGGAATACGGAAGACTTTTTTTGATTATCTGGATAATATTTCAGATGGCGACCTATCGGTGAAGAACTATCAATACGGAAACCGCTATGATAACGACAACTATTTTTTCACAGGGCTAACCCTGACTCGTACGCTCTACGATATTCCGTGTCCAACCAATCCGTATCGTTAATCTCAACTATTTTGCGTTGACAACCATCATCCATGACAATAGGGGTGATAGGTGTGGGGAAATTGGCATGATTAGTTTAAAAAAATAGGCTACTTTTGCACCCCTGTGGCCACTTTTAAGGAAAATATAGACTTTAATAATTTGCCAAGGCATATAGCCGTTATCATGGATGGTAATGGGAGATGGGCTACGGGGAAGGGGATTGCCAGAATTTTTGGTCATCGCAACGCTGTTCAATCGGTAAAAGATATAACAGAAGGGTGCGGAGAATTGGGAATTAAGTTTTTGACGCTCTACGCATTTAGTACAGAAAATTGGGGAAGACCAAAAGATGAGGTAGACGGCCTCATGGAATTATTAGTGAACACGTTGAAGAAAGAGATCAAAAGCCTTCATGAGAACCAGGTGAAATTGATAACGATTGGAGAGGTAAGTCATCTTCCTAAGGTATGCCAGGATAATCTCAAAGAAGCAGTTGACGCAACAAAAAATAATAGCGGCTTAACGTTACTTCTGGCATTGAGTTACAGCGGTAGGTCTGAGATTGTAAAAGCTGTGAAGAAACTGATCAAAGAGGTAAAGGAAGGAGCAATTAATGCTGAGAACATAAGTGAATCTATGTTTGGTAACTACCTTGAAACGTCTGGCATTCCCGATCCAGAACTTTTGATTCGAACAAGTGGGGAGATGAGAATAAGTAATTTTCTGTTGTGGCAAATAGCCTATACAGAGCTTTATATAACAAATACACTTTGGCCTGATTTCCGCAAAGAGGACTTATACGAAGCTATTTGTGCGTATCAGAAAAGAGAGAGAAGATTTGGTAAAGTATTAGAAAGAACGGTGTAAGTGATGAAGAGATTTTTTACGGTGTTATTTGTATTTTTTTTAGCAGTCACTGCAGTGTTTGGCCAATTCCGGAAAAGCCGCGAAAAAACAGCTCCACCAGTTTCAGACAACAATCTTAATTACGCTAACCCAACAGAATATTATATCGGTGGCCTTGAGGTGACCGGGCTAAATGTGCTGGACAAAAACGCAATGCTTTCACTTACTGGCTTAAAAATCGGTGACAAAATAAAGATACCCGGAGATCAAATTTCTGGAGCCATTCGCAAACTTTGGAAGCATGGCTTGGTTGGTGATGTTCAAATTTTAGTGGATCGGATAGAAGGACAAAATGTGTTTCTTACCGTAAAGCTTGCCGAGAGACCAAGACTTACAGAATATTACTTTACTGGAATTTCAAAAGGACGCCAGTCGTCATTGAAAGAAGATCTCACTCTTATTAAAGGTAAAATTGTCAATGATGCAATGATCCGTAATGCGGAACTCACCGTAAAAAAACATTTTACAAAAAAAGGATTTTTGAACACCACAGTTGCCGTTTCGCAGGAATTAGACACGCTCAATCGTGGGGGCATTAAACTACGCATTGATGTGGATCTGAAGAACAAGGTGCGCATTAATGAAATTATTTTTGAAGGCAATACAAATATCAGCTCTTCAAAGCTTAAGAAACCATTAAAAAAGACTCATGAACATGCTCGCATTTCAATTCATCGCGTGATCTTGAGAACATTACTCGATTTTAGACCAAAAAAATTGATAGAAGCTCTGGATTCAAGTTATGATGTTAGCTGGCTCGAGGTGAAGGAGTTTGTTAACCGAAACATTAAACTGAATTTTTTTAGTGGATCAAAGTTTATTGCTTCTGAATACGAAGCGGATAAACTCAAAATGATCGAATATTATAACACCAAGGGGTACCGCGATGCCGAAATAATTTCGGATACACTGGTTGTATTTGATGAGAAAAACATTGATGTCAAATTTAAAATTTCTGAAGGCAATCAATATTATTTCAGAAACATCATATGGTCTGGTAATTATCTTCATTCGGTTACTACTTTAAACAAGATTCTCGATATACAGAAGGGCGATATTTATAACAAAGAGATGATCGATAAAAAGACCACCTTCAATCCTAAAGGCGCTGATATCAGTGGGCTTTATATGGATGATGGTTATCTTTTTTTCAGAGTTGATCCTGTGGAGGTGGCCATCGTTGGCGATTCCATTGATATTGAAATGAGGATTTTTGAAGGAGATCAAGCAACCATTGATGAAGTCATCATCAGTGGAAACGATCGTACCAGTGATCATGTTATTCGCAGGGAACTTAGCACCGTTCCGGGGCAAAAATTCAGAAGATCAGATATCATTCGCACGCAACAGCAACTTTCTTCAATGGGTTATTTCAATCCTCAAAAAGTAGAGCAAGACATACGACCAAATCCAGCTGATGGAACCGTGGATATTGAATGGAAAGTAGAAGAGCAATCAAATGATCAGATTGAACTTTCTGGCGGTTGGGGTGGCTTTTATGGATTTGTGGGTACGGCCGGTATTTCGTTCAATAACTTCTCAATGCGAAACATTCCTCATCGCGATAAATGGAGGCCCCTCCCTGTTGGAGATGGACAACGCTTATCCTTGAGGGCGCAGGCCAATGGAAAAGCCTTTCAAAGCTATAGCCTGTCCTTCACCGAGCCATGGTTAGGTGGAAGAAAACCGAATTCATTCACTGTTAGTTTGAATAGGTCAATCTCCAGAAGACCTCAGCAAAATTATCAGTTCGATGACAATTCTGTATTGAGGCAAAGTGGTATAACAGTAGGTCTTGGACGCAGATTAGAGTGGCCTGATAATTATTTCTCACTCACCAATTCTTTGTCCTTTCTCGTATATAACTATACCAATTATCCTGGTTTGCCTGTTCCCGTTGGAAAAACCTACGACTTTAACTTCAATGCTACCCTATCGCGCAATAGCATAGACAATCCTATGTACCCTACACAAGGGTCAACCATTTCACTTGCTATGATCCTTACTCCTCCTTACTCGCAATGGAGAGACCCAAGTTATTATGAAGATCCTGCTCAAATATATAAATGGGTAGAGCAGAATAAGTGGATGCTTGATGCCAAGTTCTATATAAAACTTTTAGGGAGCTCTAAACCCAATGGGCGAAGCCTAGTATTGGAAAGCAAAGCACACTTTGGTTTCATCAACACCTATTCTAATACTTTGGAGCCAGGTCCTTTTGGACGCTTCCTTGTCGGAGGTGATGGACTAGCTGGAGGATTTAGCTCCTTTGTTTTGGGGCAGGAGATTATTGGGCTACGTGGATATCCTAACAACCAGGTTACACCTCCTAATTATGCGCGAGGAAATTCCAACGTACCAGATGAAATTGTTGGGGGTATTGTTTATAATAAACTTGGATTAGAGCTCCGCTATCCAGTTACCACCGGCCAGACAGCTACCATTTATGGTCTCGTTTTCACTGAAGCAGGAAATAATTGGGGCAATTACAAAGACTTTAATCCGTTTAATCTCTATAAATCTGCCGGGTTTGGGGCGCGAATTTTCATGCCTGCCTTCGGCTTGATAGGATTAAATTGGGCGTATGGATTTGATAGATTGCCAGGGGCTCCTGGAATTAGCGGTTCACAATTTCACTTCACGATTGGCCAACAGCTCCGATAAATGAGGTTTTTTGCACTAATCATTACGTTTTTTGCTTTAGGCCTGAATTTTGTTTCAGCTCAGAAGTTCGGCTACATTGACTCGGATTTTATTCTGGGCAAGATGCCTGATTATAAAAAAGCTCAGGATGAAATTGATCAACTTTCAGTAGGATGGCAAAAGGAAGTGGAGGAGATGCAAAAGGCAGTGGAAGGACTTTATAGCAGCTACCAGGCGGAACAGGTATTGCTCACAGAGGAAATGAAACAAGAGAGGTTGACAGAGCTAAAAAAGAAAGAAACGAACCTGAAAGAATACCAGAAAAAGGTTTTCGGATTTGGTGGTCTGTTTTTTTTGAAAAAACAAGAATTGATTAAACCTTTGCAGGATAAGGTATTCGATGCCGTTGAAAAAATAGCCAAGGCTAATCGGTTGGCTATCATTTTTGACAAAGCTGGAGAACTCGTAATGATATATACAGATCCCAGACACGATTACACAGATTTTGTGTTGGAAGAACTTGGATTAGGCGACCCAAACGATAAGATTAAATAAACAACTAACTAACAATTATAATGAGAACAATTTTTCTTTTGATTTTTTTAGGATGCGCTTCGATTGCCTCAAACGCTCAAACGCAACCCCAACAGCCGGTAGCTCAAAAAATCGGTTATGCCGATTGGGATTACATCTTTGCCCAGTTGCCAGAATACAAGCAAATAGACGCTGAACTAAAAACCTTTGGTACCCAGTTGGAGAATCAGTTGAAGTCAAAATATCAAGACTATGAGACTAAATTGAAGACCTACCAGGGAATGCCCGCTACCACTCCAGATGCTATTAAAGCAGATAAGGAAAGAGAGTTGGGAGCGTTACAAGAAAGCATCCAGAAATTCCAACAAGATGCTCAAACGTCTTTGCAAACAAAACAAAATTCATTGATGGAACCTGTTTTCTCCAAAGTAGGAAAGGCCATTGAAGAGGTAGCAAAGGAAAATGGCTATTCATTCATCATCAACCCACAACTTATAGGTGGCGGTGATATCCTTCTTTATAATGATGAGAAATACAACATCTCAACATTGGTATTGAAGAAACTTGGTGTAACACCAGCAGCAACTCCTGTAACGAAAACGAATTAATAGTTTATTGGCCTGCCTGCCGAAAGGCAGCTATGTCTGTAGGCAGGTTTTTTTAAATTTTTAGCCCCGCACCTTCGAGGCTTTTTTATTATCTTCAAGCGATGCAACCCAGGACATTAAAAGCAAATGATTTCATCGGCATTGCAGCCTCTGCCGGAAAAATCAAAAAAGATAGTCTGGATACTGCCGTGTCTATTTTAAAGTTGTGGGGATTACAAGTGAAGATTAGTAAGCATATTTTTAGTGAAGCGCACGGCTACTTTTCAGGAACTGATGAGGAGAGACTAGAAGATTTTCAACAGTTATTAGATGACCAGAAAATAAGTGCTATCATTTGTGCTCGTGGAGGTTATGGAACAACACGAATCATTGATCAACTGGACTTTTCTAACTATTTAAAAAACCCAAAGTGGATTGTTGGGTTCAGTGACATTACCGCGCTGCATATTAAACTCCATCAACTAGGCATTGAAAGCATTCATAGCGTGATGCCCATTCAGTTTCCAAAGCCAGAGCATAAGGATTCGGTAGAAAGTTTAAGGAAGGTTTTATTCGGAGAACCTGTTCAAATAGAAGCAAAAGTGTCTGAATCAAATCGATTGGGTTCAGCTACCGGCCAAGTTGTGGGGGGAAATCTGACTTTGTTGGTGGACTCACTTGGCACAGCAACGGAAGTTGATACCACCAATACAATCTTAATTATCGAAGAAGTAGGCGAATACAAGTATAAGCTCGATCGAATGCTTACCCATTTGAAGAGGGCTACTAAATTAGATCATTTGGCCGGCTTGATCATCGGGCACATGACTGATATAACTGATGCTGATGGAAGCTTTAGGCAATCTGTTGAAGCGATTGTTTTGGATAAAGTAAAAGAATTTAAATACCCAGTAGCCTTTAATTTTCCCATTGGGCATGAAGCCCCGAACATTGCGTGGAGGCATGGAGCAACTGGAACCTTGACTGTTGCTAATGAAAGCTCCAGACTAACGTTCTCGCCCAATTTGCTTTAAACTTTAGACTTTGAACTTGTCATTTTTCCATACCCTCCACCTCCTGGAGTTTGAATAACAATGCGATCACCATCACTGACAGAGGCACTATCCATTCCTTTTACTTTTTGAATCTCTCCACTCTTTTGGATAATGAATTGTTGTCCTGTCTTCCCCGGCAATCCTCCTTTCAAACCATACGGTCTTTCTTTTCTATGTTGCGACAGAATATTTAAATCAAGCGATTCTTTAAAATAGATTTCTCGGGTAATTCCATCGCCACCTTTCCATTTTCCTTTTCCACCGGAGCCTTTCCGGATTTCAAACTTCTCAAGCCTGACTGGATAACGCAATTCTAAAATTTCAGGGTCAGTGATTCGTGTGTTTGTCATATGTTGATGTACCGCATTCGTGCCATCAAAGCCCAAGCCAGCACCCGTGCCACCACAAATTGTTTCATAGTAGCCAAAATGATCATTGCCAAATAAAAAATTATTCATCGTGCCCTGACTGCAAGCGACCAGTTGAAATGCTTTGAGCAATGTATCCGTTAATCGTTGACTGACTTCAGTATTTCCACCCACCACAGCAGGAAGGTCTTTCATGTTCTTAAAATCAGGATTCAATAAACCATGTGGCAAAATTAATTTTACCCTTTCCATTAAGCCTTCGTTCATAGGTATGGGTTTGTTTACCAATAAACGCAACAAATAAAGCACCACACTGTGAACAATGGCTTTTGTAGCGTTAAGGTTTCCGGGATGAACAGAGGATGAGCCTGTGAAATCCACGATCAGTATATTTCGCTTGAGTTGAATAACAACCTTTAATTTAGATCCGTCATCTAATCGCTCCAAGGCTTTGAAAGATTTGAAAGGAAGTTGTTTTAGCTTTTCATTCAATAAAGAGGATGCATAGTCTCGAAGCATTTTCATAAACGAAACAACTTGAGCCGGTCCATGTTTCTCACACAACTGGTGTAATGCACGCTCACCAAAATTTACTGCAGCAAGCGCGCCATTTAAGTCTGCCTGGTTTTCTTCCCAGAGCCGTGTTGGATATTTTGCCTCCGAAAATACTTTTTTGATGGCCTCCCATTGAGGCTTTCCTTTTTTTACTAAATAAATAGGGGCTATAATAACTCCTTCTTCTTCCAACGTTGTCGCATCAGCTGGCATAGAACCTGGTTTCTTTCCACCAATCTCCGCATGATGCGCGCGGTTGGCCACATAACCAACCAATTTTTTATTAAAGAAGACTGCTTTTATTAGCGTCACATCCGGCAAATGTGAACCACCATAAGCAGGATGATTGGTGATCACTACATCATCTTCGCTGATTTTTATTTCTTTTAAGACTTCACGAACACATACGCCTAAACTTCCCAAGTGAACGGGTATGTGTGGAGCATTCACCACTAGATATCCTTCTGGATCTAACAAAGCACATGAAAAATCTAAGCGCTCTTTCACATTCACCGAAAAGGAAGTGCGCTGAAGCAAAGCCCCCATCTCTTGTGCAATGGATGTGAATCGATTCGTGAACAATTCCAGTAATGCTTCGTTGCTATGAGCAATTGACTTTATTCCGGAGTTACCAGTTTTTTGAAGAAGGGCGTTATTATTCTCATCTAATAAGAACTGCCAACCTGCTTCCACAATTGAAGTTGAGTTATTGCTGGTGATAATCGCAGGGCCATCAACTTGTGAGCCGGCCGTTAAATCTTCCCATTGAAATGCCGGAACTTCTTTCCATTTGCCATTCGAAAACAGGTTTAGCTTTTTGATTGCCTTTGGACTGGAAACTATTCCTGCTTGAGATCTCTTTTCGGTTATATATCCTTTTACAGCAACAATTACTCTAACAGACTCCAACTCGATTGGGCGTGACTCTAGCCAATGTCCAAAAATGGCCTCGTACTTTTTGCGAAAAGCTTCAATGATTTTGGTTGACGAATTGTATTCTATTTCAATCGTGCTTTCCTGACCCTTGAATCGAAGAAATAGTAATTGTTTATGTAAATGAATCTCTGTTGAAGAATATCCAGTCTTCATCAAGTGATTCTTCCCTTTCTCTTCCAAAGACTTTAATGTAGTCTCAAGTTCGGGTTTCGCTTTATCCAATGCGTTTAAAATCAACTTCTCCTCAAACTGCTCCACAGATGAATGTCCAATTCCATAAGCGCTGAGTAGACCTGCATCATAGGGAATCAACACTTTTTTCATTCCCAAAATTTCCGCCAGTTGAATAGCATGCTGCCCTCCTGCACCACCAAAACTAAGTAAAGTGTAATCAACGGGGTCATGCCCATGCTGAACCGAAACTTTTCTAATAGCATCCGCCATTTTTTCGTTTGCGATTTGTATAAAAGACTCTAGTACCTCTTCTGATGAATAGGTCTTATGTGTGGCGTTCTTAATTTTTTCTAAAAGATTTTTTATGGCTTCCTCCGCTTTGTTGCGATGAAGTGGTATCGAAAATTTCTCTGGATCAATTCTTCCTAATAAAAGATTGACATCAGTAATCGTGAGTGGTCCGCCTGCGCCATAGCAGGCAGGACCCGGTGAAGCGCCTGCACTGTGTGGCCCAACCGTAAATTTGTATCCATCGAAATCACAAATAGATCCTCCACCAGCGGCAATGGTTTCAATGGCCAGAGAGGGAGATAGAATTTTTAACTCTCCAACTTTTGATTCGTAGCGGTAGTCATATTGACAATTGTATAATGAAACATCGGTACTTGTACCGCCCATATCGAATGTAATAAGGGTATCAATACCTGAGAGCTTTGCAGCCATGGCTGCGCCAACGACACCACCAGCAGGTCCGCTAAGTAAGCTGTCCTTCGGATAGAAATTATTGGCCTCCACTAATCCGCCCGCACTAGTCATTACTTTCAGATCAGCATTGGCTAAGCCCGCTTTTATTTGATTGATGTAGCGATGAATGATAGGTGTTAGGTAAGCATTGGCAACTGTTGTTTCGGCTCTCTGCAGAATTTTAACCTGACTTGATAATTTATGCGAAGCAGAGATAAAAGAAAATCCTGCTTTTGAAAAGGCATTAATGAGTTGCTGTTCATGAGCAGAATTTTTGTAGCTATTCAGAAAAGCAATAGCTATAGACTCAATTTTCTTCTTTCGAAGAATTTCAGTCAATCGTTTTACTTCTTTTTCAGAAAGTAAGGTGAGGACATTTCCGTCCGCTTCGATGCGCTCGTCTACTTCCACTACCAGATCGTAGAGCGGTTTTTCTTTGATGATATTCAGCGTAAAAAGATCAGGTCGTTGTTGATTGCCAATCACTAAAAGATCTTTGAATCCTTTAGTGACTAATAATGCGGTCTTCGCGCCTTTTCGTTCCAGAATGGCATTGGTTCCTCGAGTTGATCCCAACTTCATCTCAATGGGAGGAAAGTTTTGATCCAAGGATGTTTCCGTGAGAAGTCGTGCGGCTAAGACAGGAACCTCTTCATGAGAAGTGATTTCAATTGTATGATCATTGAATTTACCTTTCAGTGGCTTAGCTAGCGTGATGATGTTTTGTTCAAAATTTACAGCCTGAATTTTTAAGGGAATGATTTTCGAACCAAGGATGGTAATTGTAAAATCCTTGAAAATATCTTTATGAATAGGCCAATAGAGTTCAACTTTTAGGGAGAGTGGATCTGGCTGTGCTACAATTTTACCGCGCAGCACACTATTGCTTAACACTTTTAACCGCTTGAAACTTCCTTGTGGTGTGATAGCAATACAATCGGTGAACGTGCCTCCGGTGTCTATCCAAATTTTCCAGGAAGGAATTGGCATTTAGTTTACTTTGGAAGATTGGTATTTTAATAAAAATAATTTAACCACATAGGGCACATAGGTTTTTAGGCATCTGTCTTCTATGTGCTTGTGTGGTTTTTAAAGGGGGTTAATCTTTGATTGAAAGCACGATTTCTTTCTTTGCCATACGTATGCCTAGTGCCTTGCTGAATTCCATCGAACCATCAGGTCGATCTTTCAGAATGGGTTTAGTGTAGAGCATTGAGTCTTTGCCTAGCTTTTGAATGTTGTCATTAAGCTCTACCTGGCCTGTTCCCGCAATGTAAGCTTCGATAATTTGTTGTTCGACTGCGCGACTGGTTGAATCGCCAGGCTTCATCGAAATGATTTCCACGTTAAAAACTTGTTGAAGCGAATCCAGAAATATCCTGTTGGTTAAATCGCGATCGCTTTTCTCAATCAGTTCGGTAATCGCTCTTCCGAGCGCAAAGGAAGCTTCGGTTAATTCAGAATCAGTAACACGTTTCAATTGACCTTGTTCAATGCTTTCGCGCGCTTTTTTTCGCTGTTCGTCAGTAAGTGTACCACCGCATGCCGTAAGGAAAACAAAACCGATTAAAATTAACTTTTTCATGAACTCAAATATAAGCGTGAAGTTAATCAACTCAAGTGAAATGGAGGGCAAGTATCACGATTATCAGCAACTGCCTGCGCTAAAGCTTAGGCAGTCTTGGCAGCCAAAAAACAATCCATCATCGTCTATTTTCTTAACTTTGCCCGCCCGATCTCTATCGGTATTGGATTATGATTGAAAAACTGGAAGAAATAAAGCTCAGGTTTGAAGATGTTGGTCAGTTACTGGCCCAGCCGGAGACCATGAAGGACATTAAGAAGTTCAGTCAACTGAGCAAAGAATATCGCGACCTTGAAAAGGTGGTGAAGAAATACGATGATTTCATCAAAACAGTAGAGGGCATCGATCACGCCAAAGAAGTGCTAGAGACGGAGAAAGACCCTGAAATGCGTGAGCTGGCCAAGATGGAATTGGATGAACTGACACCAAAGCGCGATGCATTGGATGCAGACATCAAAGATTTGCTGATGCCTCGGGATCCGAATGATGACCGGAATATTATCCTGGAAATTCGAGCAGGAACTGGAGGTGATGAGGCTTCACTATTTGCCGGAGATTTGTGGAGAATGTATCAGCGCTACTGTGAAGTGAAAGGTTTTAAAATGACCGTGATGGATGTGACCGAAGGCACGGCAGGTGGCTACAAGGAAGTGATCAGCAGTGTTGAGGGCGAAGGCGTTTACGGAATTTTTAAATATGAATCGGGTGTGCATCGTGTGCAGCGCGTGCCGGCCACAGAAACGCAAGGTCGCGTACACACATCGGCTGCTTCCGTGATTGTGTTGCCGGAAGCGGAAGAAGTTGAAGTAGAAATTAATCCTGCGGATATCGAAGTCATCACATCACGCTCTGGTGGTGCTGGTGGACAGAACGTAAACAAAGTGGAAACGAAGGTGCAGATGACGCACAAGCCTTCTGGCATTGTGGTAACGTGCCAGGTGGAACGGTCACAACTTGGCAACCGTGAGCGGGCGATGGCAATGTTACGCGCAAGACTATACGAGCGTGAAGTAGAACGGGCTCAAGCTGAAGTGGGTGCATCGCGCAAAAGCCAGGTGCGAAGTGGTGATCGTTCAGAAAAAATCAGGACTTACAACTATCCACAAAGCCGTGTGACTGATCACCGCATTAGTTACACGCAACATAATCTTCCGGCCATCATGAATGGCGATATTGGAAATTTTATTGAACAGCTTAAGATTGCTGATACGGCCGAGAAGATGCTGGAGAGCAAATAACGGCTAGCCTCCGACTCCTCGTAGAGTAAACTCAGCTGGACAAGGCGGGAGTCACTGATAGGCAGAGTTGATTTGAATCACTTGTTTGCTTTGATTCTACCAAAAAAAAATCCACCCATCCATAGGGGTAAAACTTCTTACGGTTGTCATAACCTCAGAGCCCTAAAACCGTAAATTGCACTGAATCTTTAAAAAAGCAGTGGATTTACTCGAACAACACATGTATCTGGAGTTTAAGGAGGGCAAGGAAACTGCTTTTGAAATGATATTTAAAACTTTTTATAGACCACTTTGCACCTACGCCTACTCTTTCCTAAGCGATAAAGATGAAGCAGAAGAGGTGGTGCAGGCTTCTTTCATTTCGGTTTGGGAGAAACGAGACAACATTGAAATTCAGACTTCATTTAAGGCATACCTGTATCGCATGGTGCGCAATGCCTGCCTCAACGTGATCAAACACGAAAAGGTAAAGCAGCAACACGCAGCATTTGAAATGGCCGGAGGAGAACCCACACATGAGGCCGTGGCACAATCGGTGATCTCAAGCGAACTGGAAGAAAAAATTTATGAAGCCATGAAGGTGTTGCCAGAGCAATGCCGCCTCGTGTTTCAACTCAGTCGATTTGAAGAATTGAAGTATGCGGAAATAGCAGAGCATCTTAATATTTCTATTAAGACAGTTGAAAACCACATGGGCAAAGCCTTGAAGATCATGCGTGGTCAGTTGAAAGATTATCTGCCTTTGTTTTTAATTTTTATGAAAGACTGGATTGTGTGATGGAGAAAGAGTTTGACGATACTAAGTACTACGGAGCTTCTGCAAAAGCAGAGGCGAGAGTAGTTGATTTATATGAGATGAGATCAATTGATATAATGATTAAGGGAAGGAGCGAAGTAGTATGGATGATTTAATCGGCAAAGTGCTGGCTGGAGAAGCGACCGTAGGAGAACAACTACTGGTGGAACAGTGGACGCATGAAAACGATGCTAATAAGAAATACTATGATCACCTGAAAACCATTTTCGAAAAGGCAGGTTCGGCCAATTTGCAAATGCAATTTGATACGGATGCAGCGTGGAAGCGGGTAAGGCAAAGGTTGGGACAAACCCCAGGATCAAGAATCAAGAATCAAGAATCTAGCAGCAAGATACTGGATGTTGGATACTGGTCAGTATTACGAATAGCGGCAGGTATAATTTTCTTGTTGGGAGTTGGCTATGTTCTTTATCAATGGAGAGATGTACCGGTAGAGACATTTGCTATAACATCGGACAAAGCAACCATACAAGACACTTTGCCGGATGGAAGTACTGCTTTCCTCAATAAAAGAAGTGAGTTAACCTTTGAATACAATGCCAAAGAAAAAACACGCAGAGTAAAGTTGAAAGGCGAAGCTTACTTTGCCGTGAAGCATGAGGAAGATAAACCGTTTGTGATTGAAACCGGTGAGATCTTAATTCGCGATATCGGAACGGAGTTCAACTTGAAATCATATCCTTATCAAGACACGATTGAAATTGTGGTCACGCAAGGTGAAGTACAATTTTATACGTTAAAAGATTCTGGCTTAAACTTGAAGGCAGGTGAAAAGGGGATCTACAGCAAAAAGTCAAAAGAGTTTTATCGCATTGAAAAGATAGACACAAATACATTAGCCTACAAAACAAAAGTATTTAGCTTCAATAACACCGATCTGGGTGCGGTTATTAATCTCTTGAATGAGGTATATGATTCAAAAATAAAACTAATAAACAAAGAACTTCATAATTGTCGTCTCACAGCCAACTTCAAGGAAGACAACCCGGATACCATTGTGGAAGTAATAGCTGAAACAATGGGGCTCACCATCACACGGCAGGGTGATGAGATTTTATTGGACGGAAAGGGATGTACTAATTAGTTTCTGTATGAGATTATTCTACACACTTTTACTCGTCAGTTTTTCTTGTGTCCAGTCTTTCTCTCAAAGCAAAACGATACCCATTTTAGAGCGAAAAATTACGATCTCAATTAAGGAAGAAAAACTTTCTGTTGCGTTGAACAAAATTGCGCAGCAGGGAAATTTTTCTTTTTCGTACAACTCTTCCATCATTTCAGATAGTGAGACAGTAACGCTGAATATAGTTGGCAAAAGTGTGCGCGATGCACTGAACGCTATCTTTAAAGGAACAAAATTGTATAAAGAAAAAAATGGATACCTCATTCTTACCCAGGCACCGCCACCACCAAAAGTAGAAACAACTGTGATTGTACTAAGCGGTTATGTGGAAGATGAGAAGACAGGAGAAAAAATTCCGGATGCAAGTGTATATAACAAGACCACCCTCTCATCGGCAGTAACCGATCAGTTTGGTTTTTATAAAATCAAATTTGATAAGAAAGATTCGACAGCACTGATTTCGGTGAGCAAGAAAGATTATAAAGACACGCTGGTCGCGATCACAACGCCAGGTAGCCAGTATTTAAATATCGCTATCTCACCGGTTGGAAAAGATTCTGTTCTGGTCGAAGCAAAGTCAACAAGTAAACCTGATTCTTCGATCGTTCAACAAGAAGACATTGCCAACTTTCCGTATGGCTCAGAAGCGAATGTGCAAAACATTAGCGATACCTTATATCGCGATATACAAATTTCATTTCTTCCATTCCTCGGATCAAACGGAAGACTCAGCGGTAATGTGATCAATGATTATTCGATCAATATTTTAGGGGGCTATTCATTAGGTACAAAACAAATCGAATTAGGATTCTTTTTCAACCTCGACCGCGGAGATGTCAGCTTTCTGCAAGTGGCTGGCTTCGGAAACATGGTAGGTGGAAATGTGTATGGTGCGCAAGGCGCTGGATTTTTTAATTTAAATCGAGGCGAAGTGAAGGCTGCTCAGTTTGCGGGTTTTACAAATGTTAATTTAGGAGAAGCACGTGGGGTGCAGGTTTCGGGCTTTAGCAATGTCAACGTAAAGTCCGCGGATGGAGTGTTGGCGACAGGATTCGTCAATTACACGGGAGATCCTTCGTATGGTGTTCAGTTGGCGGGCTTTGGCAATGTGCAAGTAGGCGATTACCGGGGATCGCAGTTTGCGGGCTTTACCAATATTGCAACTGAAAAAATTTCGGGATCACAGATTTCCGCTTTCTATAATCATGGAAGAAATGTGAGAGGAACACAGATTGGACTTTTCAATTATGCCGATAGTTTAGGGGGTGTTCCTATTGGCTTAATCAGTTTTGTGAACAGCGGCTATCATAAAATAGAAGTTTCGGCAGATGAAATTTTTTATACGAACCTAGCCTTTCGCACAGGAGTGCGTCAATTCTATAATATTCTATCAGCTGGGATGATGTCAGAGCAAACAACGGATGGACAAAATGTATGGACTTTTGGATACGGCATTGGCACTGCACCAAAACTTACTAAATGGTTGTATTTGAATTTTGATCTTACCTCTCAACAGGTGAACAAAGGAAGTTTCACGGAGGAGCTGAGCTTATTGAATAAATTTTATACAGGCTTTGATTTTCAGGTAGCCAAAAAATTCTCGATTGCAATAGGAGCGACTCTCAACGGCTATGTGACCAAGACAACCTTCACCGATTATCCAGATCTGTTTACTAACTACAAGCCCAAAATAATTCATGAGGAAACGTTCTCAAATAATGTCAACCTCAAGATGTGGTGGGGTGCGAAAGTAGGGTTAAGATTTTTGTAAGAATTTTTTACCACGGGTACGAATTTGTCTTTTCGACCGCTCTCCACTACGTTCGAATTCACTCATAATATTGCGAGAAATCTTCTTTAGAGTTTATGACTAACTCATTGGTAAGATTTCTCACTACGCTATCGCTTCGTTCGAAAAGACTATTGTGCAAGAGATCAGTGGAGACTCAGACCGCGGATTACCCATAGTCCTTTCGAGCGCGCTCCCCTTTGTTCGAAGGCACTCATAATATTGCGAGAAATCTTCTTTTAGAGTTTATGACCAACTGATTGGTAAGATTTCTCACTCCGTTATCGCTTCGTTCGAAAAGACTATCAATTAAAAAATGAGCAAGTCTTAATAGGGGTATATCTATTTCAAATTGTCTTACCAACAAACCGGAGTATCGAACAACAAATTTATGACACCTTTCAAAAAAATTCTAATTCTATTTGTTTTGATTAATGCAACATCAGAACTTTTTTCGCAATCTCTTACTCAAACCATCCGCGGAAGCGTAATTGATAAAGTTTCAAAATCACCATTGCCTGGGGCAACAGTAATCATTCTTAATTCCAATCCAATGATTGGATCCACCACTGACTCAGATGGAAATTTTAAACTGATAAAAGTTCCGATTGGAAGCCACTCGTTGAAAATTTCTTTTATTGGCTACAAAGACATCACACTTCCGAATGTGATTGTCAACTCAGGCAAAGAAGTGGTGTTGAATATTCCTATTCAGGAAGACATTGTGCAGATGGATGAAATTGTGATCAGGCCTGATGTAGAAAAGAACAAGCCATTGAATGATATGGCTTCAGTAAGCGCTCGCACGTTTTCTGTTGAAGAAACACGCAAATATGCTGCAGCTGTAAACGACCCTGCACGCATGGCTGCTTCGTATGCAGGCGTGGTGCAAACCAGCGATGGTAATAATACAATTTCAATTCGAGGCAATTCGCCTTACGGTTTGATTTGGAGAATGGAAGGAGTGGATATACCTAACCCAAATCACTTTTCAGGGGTAGCCAGTTCGGGTGGCGGCATCTCCATTCTTAGTTCACAACTGCTCACCAATTCAGATTTTATGACAGGAGCTTTTCCTGCCGAATACGGAAATGCTTTGTCGGGAGTTTTTGATCTTAACCTTAGAAAGGGCAACAACGAAAAAAGAGAGTACACTGTGCAAGCAGGATTTTTAGGAATGGATATAGCCGCTGAAGGACCGTTCTCAAAAAATTATAAAGGATCTTACCTTATCAACTATCGCTATTCTACGCTTTCTGTTCTCTCAAGTATAGGGGTACCTGTTGGCGATGCCATCACTAATTTCCAGGATTTATCCTTTAATTTCTATTTCCCGACAAAGAAGGCTGGCAATTTTTCTTTGTTCGGATTTGGAGGACTTAGCGACCAGAAGCTGGCAGCAAAAAAAGATTCTTCCAATTGGGAAACAGAAGATGACCGTTACAACTTTAATTACTTTTCAAATACAAGTGCTGCCGGAGTAAAACATGCCATCACACTTTCCCCTAACACCTATCTGCAATCTGCTGCTGTGCTTTCGGGTAACGATCACGGTTTCAATGCAGCTAAATTAGATGAGAACTATACGCCAAATTTTACTTACAGGGAGAATAACATTAACAAGAAGTTCACGGTAAGTTCAGTACTCAACCATAAGTTTAATGCTCGTCATAGTATCCGGTCGGGCGCTTATTTCAATGAGTACTTCTATAACCTCATCCAAAAAGATTTGAATGAAGAAACGGGGGTAATTGATATTCCACTTGATGCTAAAGGACAAGCTACTACAGTACAGCTTTTTTCTCAATGGAATTATCGGGTAACGCAGCAACTTAGTCTAAACACAGGTCTTCATTTTCTGCAACTAACTAATAACAACTCCTATTCACTTGAACCACGGGCATCGGTGAAATATGAATTGAACGAACAACAGTCTGTAAGCTTTGGCTATGGCTTGCATGGTCAAATGCAACCGGTTGGAACCTACGAATCACAAGTGGAAAATACAGACGGAACATTTTACAAGCCAAACAAAGGTTTAGGGTTCACAAAGGCTCATCATTATGTACTAGCCTATGACAGGGCCATTTCCAAGCACTTGCGTGTGAAAGCAGAAACCTACTATCAAAGCCTATACAACATTCCTGTTAAGGATGATGTCACAAGTCCGATCGCACTTACAAATAATGAAGACGGATATATCACAGACCCGCTGGTAAAC
>JANOQK010000082.1:0-36339 GCA_031414855.1 Bacteroidia bacterium
GTCAATTGGTACGACCAAATCGGTATTGCTGAGTTTGTTAATGGCGGCATCGGTCGGCATGTATGCACAAACTCCCAAAAAATCAACAGCCGCTGTGCTGGGTGTTGATAGCAAAGGCGTTATCCAGGATGCGGAGTCGGTTGGCTATATGGTACGCCTCGAACTAGAAAAAGCCAATGTCTTTAATGTCATGGATAAGTATGATGTGGCTGAGGCAGTGAAGAAAAACAACATCGACCTGAAAACGTGCTTTGGCAAATCATGTGTAGTGGCGGCAGGTAAAGTTCTCGAGGCAGAGAAAATGATCACCGGAAGTGTGGAACGATTTGGTGAAAAAATTGTGATCTCGCTAAAAGTAATCGATGTAAAAAGTGAGTCTGTTGAAAAACAAGATGCTACTGAATATCTTAATCTTCAACCCGAGTTGCAGCGAATGATTGGCATTTCTGTGCAGAAGCTGATGGGAATTACACCGGATCAAAACTTAGTAGGCTTGCTCGTTAACTACGATGCACCGATTGAAAGTCCTAAAACCCAACTTAGTCTGAATGGCCCGCGTATGGGGTTCTCAATGGCAACAGGTGATGCAGCAACGGTTATGACTGCTCCCGAAAGTGAGGGCGGCTATAACATGTATCCCGCTACGTTTCAATTCGGTTGGCAAAAGGAATGGCAGTATTTAAGCTCGGGAGACTTCCAGGCTTTGGTTGAATTTATTCCGATGATAGGTGGATTAGAGTCAGGAAAATTTATCCCCTCCTTTACTTTTTTGAACGGCTTCCGAATGGGCAAGAAGGGTTGGGAGTTTGCATTTGGCCCTTCGTTTCGGGTCGTAAAGAAAGCAGAAGGATTTTGGGGTGATGGTGCTAATGGTACAAGTGATGGTCAATGGTACCTGGCCAACGATTGGTATTCCCTTCCTAATGCTACCGAGACTAATCCTTATCCACAAACAAAGAGACTGGACAGCAGAGGCAGCCTTGCGTTATCTACAAGCCTGTTCTTCGGAGTGGGAAAAACATTTAAATCTGGTTACCTGAATATTCCTGTCAATGTGTATGTCTTGCCAAGAAAGGAAGGAACTGTTGTCGGAGCTTCTTTTGGATTTAACCTGTATAGAAAACCAAAGGTCCAATAAGAATAAACTTAAACCCGCGCCAATAGGCGTGGGTTTCTTTCCACCCAAAAAGTATAGCCATGAAAATCCTTATTGTTTTGTCACTCGTCCTGATCGCCACACATTCGGTTGAAACACTTGCTCAATTACCCGATCTCAGTAAGAAGGAAGATTTGAAAGCTCTTGGTGTGGGAAGGATTATAATAAAAGATCATTCCATTCTTAAAAACATAATGCTGTATGAGGTAAAGGATTACTGGATCACGTATGTAAAGAATGGAAGTATTCATGACTTATTGACCGAAAAGATTGAACGTGTAGAATTCAGCGAAAGCAAGTGGGGTCCTATTAAACTTGAATTCCCTGATGGCAAACCTAGAATTTCAACGATGTTAAATCAATAACAACTATTGTGATGAAAAACCTATTGACAATTATTTTATTCCTGTTTTCTGCTTCACTTCTAAGGGCACAGGATACCACCTTGCCTAAAGGAATCAGCACCATCTATTTGCATTCCGGAAAAACAATAAAGAATGTCTTGCTCTGGCGAATTGATTCTGCAAAGGTTGAGTATGTGTTAAGCGGAAACCTTGCTGATCTGAAAACAATGGACGTTTCAAAAATAGAGACACCAGATTTTCTGATTGTATTTGATCAAGAATACCAACCCATTAAGAAAGGCTATGACATCATTGTTCTTCTTACTAAAGATACCTTACGAGGTTTCATCCAACGAATTGATGACGGTGTGATTTCGTATCGTCCGATTGGCAGTGATAAGGTTAAACGCGCCATGAAGTATGAAGTAGAAAGTTATGTTCAATGGAGAGATGGAGCGGACGCTATAACATATAGTGATGCTGACCAAAATACGGCACCTGCCTTCCATTCTGGATCGGACATAGATACGTTGGCGAATTTGGTATCAGTTGAAGACGATGATTATGTAATGACTGAGGATGTTGGGGAAGAAGTAATGAATAAAGAAAAAGACAATGCGTATTATCTACAAAGCTATGAGCGAGGCGTAATGGATGCGATGGATAGTAAGAAAAGCATGGGCTGGGGTGGAGGAGGATTTCTTTTGGGCATGACGGTTGGCTCTCCATTTTTATCTTTAGGTGCGGCAAATTCCAAAGTGGAACTTGAGCATGTTCCAAACGGAGTGCATGATAAACTTTACCGGGCTGGGTTTGAAAATGAAATTGTGAAGAAGAGGAGCAAGAGGGCCGCTGCAGGGGCAATTGCGGGTAAGATCCTCCTGCTTATTATTGTAATAGCAAACTTTTAATCCTAAGCGCAAGTGAGTGACTCCGGAAAATTCCATGAAATTCAGTTAATCATTAAACCAGACTGTTAACTTGTCTATTCTACGTGGTAATCATCGCAATCAAATACATCTAAAATGCTCTATCGGATTGTAAAGTGGATCATTAGGTTAACACTCAATTCTTATTTCCGGAGAATTGTAATAAAGGGCTATGAGAATGTGCCCATCAAAGGAGCAACCATTTTTGTAGCAAATCATCCCAGCGCATTCATGGATCCGATGGTAGTAGCCGCGATCATAAAACGGCCTTTGCATTTTATGGCAGCCGCTGAGTTTTTTGGTAAAGGTTTAAAGTCCTGGGTATATTCCAATTATTTAAACATGATTCCGGTTTACCGGCCTTCAACATTACCAAATGAAACCCATAACAATGATACTATATTTTTAAAATGCTTTGAATTGTTAGGTGATGGAGGTGCACTTCTCGTTTTTCCAGAGGGCAACAGCGTAACTGAAAAAAGAATTCGGAAACTTAAGACCGGAGTAGCGAGGATGGCACTTGGCACTCGTGAGAATTCATCAAGCAAAGTAGAAGTGAACGTTATTCCGGTTGGTTTGAACTATAACAATCCTCATCGGTTTCAAAGTGATTTGTTTATCAATATTGGAAAGCCACTTTCAACGAAAGACTTCTCCTCCGATAAATCTGAAGTAGTAAGATTTACCGAGGAACTGGAAGTACGGCTTAAAGGAATTATCCTGCATGTTCAGTATGAAGAACTCGATTCTGTTGTAAAAAAAGTAGAATTTCTTTTGACAAGAAAATTTCAGGAAAGTGATAGCTCACCTTCGCAAAGAGAATCGAAATTTATTTTCCAAAAGAAAGTAATTGAGTCCTTGCAAAAGCTTAGTGAACATCAACCTCATGAAATTGTAAAGCTTGAGCGTAAGCTCAATGATTATTTAGCTAAGCTAAAGAAGTTTGAAATAGCCGATCGGTCAATAGCCGACCTTTCTATACTTATCTCGACACGTGAGTTTTTGAGACTGATTTTTGCACTACCTATCTTCCTAATAGGTTTTGTCATAAATGCAATCCCTTATTATGCTACGGTATTTTATTTTAGAAAGTTAAATCTCTTTTCACGAGACGGCTTTAAGTCTCCAACAACAAAAATCAACCCGGCATTTAAAGGCTCCATTGCCATGGCTATAGGTATGATGATTTTCATTATATGTTATCTCACAATGGCTGTGGTTAGTGGCTGGGCAACCAAATATATCTGGTTGGGATTCTTTTCCCTGATTTTATTTTACCTCTCAGGTTTGTTTGCAATGCGATATATTCGATGGGTTCTTTTGTTCAAACAAAAATGGAAATTCAGAGGAATACTCAAAAGAAAGCCAGCATTATTCTCATCCTTAATTGTTGAAAGGCAGGAAATTATTGAAGAGTTAAAATTGGTTGTTGAATAGATTGGGGTTTTTTTAGCAACACTATTTGCAGCTCATGCAACGATTGCTTTTTCTCATTTGCAAAAAATGCAATTCAGGTATCTGATTATGTAATATCTTCGAAATCGTGCCAAAATCATTATTTGTACTGGTAAGGAATAGAATCAGAGCAGCTTATTCATAGGGTACTTTTGAAGGGTCAAATAAAGAAAAATCCCATGAAACAATTCATGCAAAAACAAATGAAGCGCAACATCCTCCTTATTATGCTGCTATCTTCTACCCTAAACTCATTTGCTCAACAGTATGTGGACATTGCCAAGTTGTATTACAACATTACACCATTGAATAAATTTGAAAACAGCGACTCATGCGCGCGAATTAAAGAACTTGGCATCGATCTCACCGTCCCTATTGTAATTAATCCTTCGGATGCAATGCTGACAGGTTTTATTTATGAGCGAAATGAAACTAAACTTTTTAAAACTGGCTCTGTTGAAAATTTCTCGGTTGTGGGTGTAAGAGTCGGATTATCTAAAAAACATTCCAATTCCTGGACAGGTACTTATCTGCTTATTCCAAAATTATCTTCAGATTTTGAGGACATTACACGGCAGGATTTTCAGATCGGAGCGATCGGCCTCATGAAGTATACCAAACGTGATAATTTGCAGTATAAAATCGGTATGTACTACAATTCGGAACTATTTGGCCCTTTTTGTGTGCCACTGTTCGGTCTGTATTATCTTAGCCCAAATAAAAAACTTGAAGTGAACTTAACATTGCCTTTTCTGGCTGATATGAATTACAAACTCCATGATCGTTTAAATATTGGCATAAATTTCTTTGGGCAAATACGGTCCTATCACCTTACCAATATTTCTACGTCTAACGAAGGTGGATATGTAGTAAAAGTCACTAACGATTTATATAGTTATTTAAAATTCAATCTTAGCAAAGGACTTGGCCTGCAAACCAAAGTAGGTTATTCCTTAGGAAGAAGCTACCGGGTGTATGATGAGAATGATAAGATATCATTCGGTACTGTTTTAATTCAGGTAGGTGATGACCGACAACAATTAAACACTGATTTTTCAAATGGGTTTGTGTATCAATTTACTCTACAATATAGATTTATACAGAACTAATAATGTGGGAAGACATATTGAAATATTAACATATATTTCATTGAGACTTAGACTTAAACTTAAGTGATCTTATGGAACTAATTCTAAACAACAAGAAAACAGTACAAGCCTGGTGGATGTACGATTGGGCCAACTCAGTATATAACCTGGTTATCACCACTACTTTTTTTCCGATCTATTTTCTGGGAGTAACAAAGTCTGCCTATGGCGAAAATAGTGTTCCGTTTCTTGGCCTGACATTTAAAAACTCGGCTCTATACGACTATACAATAGCTTTTGCTTATTTAACAATCGCCTTACTTCTTCCAATTCTTTCATCCATTGCGGACAATCGGGGAAACAAAAAGAGATTTATGCAATTCTTTTGCTACATCGGTGGTATATCGTGTATCGGACTTTATTGGTTTAGAGGTGAAAATATTGGATGGGGTATAGCTTGCTTTATTGGAGCAGTGATGGGCTATGCCGGCAGTTTGGTTTTTTATAACTCCTACCTACCGGAGATAGCGGCTCATGAGGATCGTGATAAGGTAAGTGCCAGGGGTTTTATGATGGGATACATCGGCAGCGTTATCCTGCAAATGATCGGGTTTGGTTTGGTGCTCTACTTTCAGGCGAAGGGCGATAAAACATCAGGCCCGTTGTTTACCTTTTTATTGGTGGGTATCTGGTGGATAGGCTTTGCTCAAATCACATTTGCTTACTTGCCAAACGGCAAACCCGCTGACGAAAAATTGGGAGCAAATTTTTTAACTTCTGGATTTAAAGAGCTGGCTAAAGTATTTCGTCAGGTTATAAAAATTGGTGTGCTGAATTGGTACCTCGCCTCTTTCTTTTTGTACAGTATGGGTGTGCAAACGGTAATGCTGGCTGCCGCTATGTTTGGAAGTAAAATGCTGGGACTGCCACCCACCAAACTTATCATTACACTTGTGGTAATCCAATTAGTGGCGGTAGCGGGCGCAACCTTAATAGCAAGGTTATCAAGCATCTTCGGCAATCTCAATGTGTTAATGACGATCGTCATTTTATGGGTAGGAATATGTGGAGCCGCATATGGCGTTGCTACGTTGAAGGAGTCAGGACAAAATGTGGAGTTTCACTTTTATGGATTGGCCGTAGCAGTTGGTTTGGTGATGGGAGGCATACAATCACTCAGTAGAAGCACTTATAGTAAACTGATGCCGGTCACACGCGATACGGCATCGTTTTTTAGTTTTTACGACATGACCGAAAAAATTGCCATCGTGATTGGCATATTCACCTTCGGCTTTATTGATGAAAGGCTGGGGATGAAGAATTCAGTATTGGCACTTATTGTATTTTTTGTGTTAGGATTTATTGCTCTGTCGATTACCAGAAGAAAACAGTTAAGAATGACTAAGAGTGCTTCCTAATTTTTCTCAAACTGTTTCTCTAATGGTTCCTCTCTTTCCAGATCTGTAATGATTTTTCGATCAAGCGGACTTTCTTTAATCACATTGTAGTTTTCCCAGAATTTTTTATTGTAGGGCATGTCTTGATATTGAAGGCCATAACTACGCATTTTTTCCGTTGTACCGATACGCTCTTGAGGAATAGGATTAATGTCATTGACCAACAGTTGTTGATAAAGCTCAGTTTCAAATTTCAACTCACCAGACTGAGCGTCATACCAATTGATCTTCGATTCAACAGAGATAAAATTGAGATATAGTTTATTATCATATTCTTTGAAGTCTATGACGCGTTTTAGGTTTGCAAACTTACTTTCAAGGCCTCTTCTTTTGCCAATTGTTGCTTGCTGATTATTTTCATATTCGAGGTGAACGATGCCATAATTCTTTTTATCTATGTAGATGATGAGTTTATATTCTTCTTTGTGACTGACCACATAAATTTCATGACCATTGTAGTAGGAATCCTTTTCACGCCTAAGGCTCGAAAAAAATAATTCTTCTTCTGGAAATTGTCGGTAGCGAACATTATTATGGAGCAATAGGTCTTCAAGTAGATTATCCTCATCGAAGTAGGCAGTAAATTTGTTGGAATATCCAAGACTTCTACGGACCTCCAACAATGCAACACGCTCTCGAAGTTTGAATTTATTTCGTGGCGTGCTATAATCCTCATCGTAAATTTTTACGGCAGCTTCCAATAGTGAAATGTAAACACCACCAACTTTTTTGATGTCCCGATAAAACCCATCTACCATAGTTGGCGCCATAGGATAGTTTTGTTCAATCCGGGAAAGAGCTATTTGTAATATTTCACCTCCCATTAGCGAATCGGTCACCATTACTTCTTGAAGCACTGTGGTAGACTTTCCCAATTCAATCACCTGATTTTCGGTGCCCAATAATGTCCAAACTGGTGCTTCGTAATTGTTATATCCTATTATACTTATGACCAGGTTGTTGTTACGATATTCGGAAGGGATATAAAAGTCAAAATCGCCTTGCATGTTGGTGATAGTTCCAATAGGCTTTCCCAAAATGCCAACCGTAGCGAAGATTAACGGCTCTTTTGTTTCCTTATCAATTACTTTAGCCGAAACGGTAAGTTTCTGGGCTTCTGCAAGACTGCTTACGAGGATAAGGATGGTGATTAAACCTTTATTCATGGATGTAGTAGAATAGTAGATCCTCCGTCTAGGCATTTTGTAAGCGGGATAAGATGGAAGTTGATTTAAATATAGTGTTTTAGATGAAACCAGTTGAGCTTGGTATAACGCTAAAAATAGAGTTTTAACCTGTGTTTAGGTTTGTTGGACGTGTTTGTCTTCAAATCCTTAAATTTATAGGACATATTCAATGCTGGTGAAACTTATAGACAACATCCCAAGAATTTGGCGGCAAGCCTACTTACTCATCTGCCTCTGGTATGCTATCAATTTTGCGATTAGTGTTTTTTTTGAATGGAAGTTTGTGAATCCCGAGACGTATGTACTTTGGAATGGTTTTTTTCTTTTTGAAGCCCTCTGCGTTTTCATAGCCCTGATTTTTCTTTGGTCACATTTTTTATTCAAGTTCGAGCCGGTATTTCAATTAACTGGTCATGTGGTAGGCATCGTTCTGTTTTTTATGGTAAATGGAACGTTATCCTATTATTTCACGGATTACATGGAGGGTTTCGTATACTTTGTGCATTGGAAGGAGTATATGATTGGCCTGATGAGTTGGGATGCGCTTCGTTTTTATGATCAATATATTATAACTGTAGGCGTATACTATGTCATTCGATATTTTCAAGGACTGCAAAAGCAGGAACAAGAGAAGAGTCTGTTGCAGCTAAAAAATAAAGAGATGCAAATATCTTTGCTTAAATCGCAGATTAACCCTCATTTTCTCTTTAACACACTCAATTCTATCAGCACATTGATGCACTCTAGTAAGGAACAGGCCAGGAAATTAATTACGCAGCTCTCAGATATTTTTAGATATGCACTTGATTCTCATAATGGTGATCGAGTTAAATTGATTCATGAGATAGATTTTATTGAAAATTATGTGCGTATTCAACAAGTGCGCTTTGGAGATAGACTTAAGTTTATTAAAGATGTAGACCCAACCTGTTTTGGCATTTTAATTCCACCCATGATTTTGCAACCACTGGTTGAGAATTCGGTCAAATACGGAATTGCCCCGAAAGATGAAGGTGGAACAATTAGCCTTACAGTAAGAAGATCGGGAACCATTATTTATTTTGAGGTGAAAGATGACGGACTTGGTTCCAACGCCAAGAAAGTTATGGACGGAAGTTCAAGTGGAGTTGGCATGAGCAATACGGACCTTCGACTGAAAAGTTATTATGGAACACAATCCGGATTACGAGTACGATCAAACGAAAACGGATATGTTGTAAGTTTTTTTGTGCACGATGAGGCGACAGATAAATTAGTTAAAGAACCAGAATTAGAAAACCAAGAAGCATGAAAACAACCTGTTTGATTATTGATGATGAAAAATTAGCCCGCGACCTTCTTCGCGAATTCCTAGAACCCTTTTCTGAAATTGAAATAATCGGTGAGTGCACCAAAGGAAGTGAGGCGGTGGAAAAGATTAATAAATTGAAACCAGATCTAATATTTTTAGATGTGCAGATGCCGGGAATGACTGGATTCGATGTATTAGAGGACATCGATCATGAGCCTTATGTAATATTTACGACAGCATACGATCAATATGCAATCAAGGCATTTGAAAAAAATGCAGTTGATTATTTACTGAAGCCACTTGACCAGGAACGTTTCCGATTGGCTGTCAATCGTGCGCTAAAACAAAAGCAACTTGAACACAGCAACCTCGAAGATCTGCTTGATAGCCTGAGGAGCGAGCGCAAGTCTTCCTATGAATCTCATGTTTTTGTTCAAAAATCTGAAAAACTATTTAATCTTCCCGTAGAAGAGATTGTGTATTTGGAAGCATCGGGTGATTATACAATCATCACTACCAAAGCTGATCAGTTTGTAAGTTCTTCTGGGATTGGAAAGTTAGATGAGATTATGAATCCAGATACTTTTATTCGGGTTCATCGATCGACCATTATCAATCTTAATTTTCTCAAGGAGATCGAACGCCATTTCAATGGAGGAATGGTGGTAAAAATGCAAAACGGAAAAAATTTTCCCGTGAGCCGTACCTACGCAAAAGCCATTCGCAAAAAGGTTGTTTAATAGAAAACAGACAAATTAGAATTCTTTATTTGCCAAATAATTTAACCATGTCTTACCATTCCTGTAAATTGGCAACCTTACAGAGAATGAAATTATTACTGAGATTTCTTTTTACACTGTGTCTGATCTTATGGATAGGTCAGAGTACATATGCTCAGAAGATTTTGTTATCGGATGATTCGTCAGAAATTGACGTTAAGGGGAACTTGGAATATTTTCACGACCCCCTTGATTCTTTCACTGTTGAAAATATTCAAGAAGCAAAATTTGTCACAACCTCTCCTGATCGTGTGCCTACGTTGGGCTTTGATCGCGCATCTCATTGGTTTCGATTGAGGATATTAAATTATAGTAGATCTAATGAATGGTATCTGGAAGTGAGTAACCCTCCGCTAGATTTAATTGAATTTTATTCCGTTAATGACTCAACCAATCGTTGGACTAAAAAAGAATCTGGTGATAAATTCCCGATTTCTGATCGGGAAGTGAGACATCGCAATCCAATGTTTTCATTCCAAATGAGGAATCAAGAAGAAAAAACTTTTTATATAAGAGTCAAATCTAACTCTTCAGTTCAGGTTCCGATTACACTGTGGGAAAGTAAGCAATTTTACAAGGCAAGCGGTGAGCTTCAATTTAGGAATGGATTGTTTTATGGGGCGTTATTGATAATGATTTTCTATAATGTGTTCCTTTATATTTCTATACGTGATAAGATTACGTTATTCTACATTTTTACATTGCTCAGCGGGGTGAATGTGATTTCCTTTTTTCAAGGATATGGTTTTTTTTACCTCTATCCGCAACATCCTGAATGGAATAATCTATTTGCTATTCTAAGTGGACCTCTTTTTATAATAACCTCGAGTTTGTTGACTAGGTCGTTTCTTGATCTCCGAAATTTCAGCCCTTTCTTAGACAGACTCCTTATAGCAGATGCCCTTCTTGCCGTGACGTTCTCGTTATCCATGGTTATTTTCTTCCCAAGAATTCCTTTTTATTACCTTCACTACCTCACTATTTTTCATTGCCTATTGATTTTGATATGCGCTGCCTATTGTTTCAGTAAGAGCTTCAGGCCTGCGCGCTATTTTTTGTTGGCTTGGATTACACTTCTAATGGCAGCCGTGGCCTTATCCCTGAAAAATCTTGGATGGATTTATGCTAATTATATTTCAAGTCTGAGTTTGTATTTAGGGGGCATCATGCAAACTTTACTTATCTCATTTGCCATAGGGGATCGATTGAATATTCTCACCAAGGAAAATCGAGAGGCAAAGGAAAAGGAATTCAAAAATGAACGTGAAACAAACTTAAAACTGGAGAAGGAAGTATTACTGAGAACCGAGGATTTAAGCCTCAAAAATTCTGAGCTTCAAGAACTAAACATAGTTAAAGACAAACTTTTCTCGATTATTTCGCATGATTTGAAGGGCCCACTTAATTCACTCAAAGGATCTCTAACTGTTTTGAAAATGGGAGGAGTTAATGAAATTGAGTTTAAGAAATTAATTGACGGAATTGGAATACAGCTCCATCATACTTCTGATTTTTTAAGCAATTTATTACAGTGGGCAAAAATGCAAATGGATGGCCATTTTTATTCCCCTGAGGAAATTAAACTTTCTTCCATAGCGGAAAGCAATTTTCAATTGTTAAAATCTGAATTCATTCAAAAAGGTATTATCTCAAGCTCTACCTTGAAGAACGACATGAAAGCTTGGGCAGATCCAAATATGGTGGATGCGGTGTTCCGAAATATTATTTCAAATGCTATCAAGTATTCCAAACAAGGTGGGAGTGTCATAGTTTCCGCCATACCCAAAAAAGAGATGATTGAAGTTTCAATTGTTGATACTGGAATAGGAATACCAGCTCACCATTTGGCTGAACTCTTTACGCTACAGGGCGTAACTACCCAAGGTACACGCGAGGAGAAGGGAACAGGCATTGGTCTAGTATTGTGCAAAGAATTAATTGAAAAAAATGGAGGAAAGATATGGGCGACCAGCAAGGAAGGAGAGGGAAGCTCTATTTCTTTTACACTTCCCTTACGGAAAGGTTAATACTTTTATATTACTTCTCAAAGTAATTTTCCTTCCTTAGTAATTCTAAAATAGTTGTTGCGTCCGCCTCAATATCTCTTGGGGTGTTACATAAAATGACAAACAGAATTTGCTCGTCTGGCACTGTAACATAGTTAGCCACAAAGCCACCCTGACTTCCTGTGTGACCAACTGTTTTTAAACTGTCTCTCGTTTGACCAATGAACCAGGACCAGCCAACAGCAGGAGGGGTGGTGATACTCTTCCAATTTACCGGTTGAAAAATCGTTTTGGATTGTTCGATAGTTTTTGACTTTAGAAATAGTGAACCCCGAATTGCCTGCTCATATTTCGCTAACTCTTCAATGGAGCTCCATACACCTCCATTACCGGATGCGGGAAACGTAGGTTCTTCTCCATAATCATCCTCTATCCATTGAGTCTGGATTTTATTGTACGCATGGGCAACTCCTTTTTCGGGATGAGGGCCATCAGTGATTGTGCTAGTATTCATTCCGGAAGGCTTGAGGATATTTTCCTCAATAAATTTCTGCCATTTCATACCGCTCACCTGCTCTATAATTAAAGCAAGCCCGTTAAATCCAGGATTGGAATACTCAAATTGAGAACCTGGTTCGAAAACGAGTGTACCCGTTCTTGTTACGGGCAACCAGTTCTCCGCATCTTTAGCTGTAAGATAAAAGACAGTGTCTATACTTACTTGTCTGTTATCTGGCAATCCGGAAGTGTGCGAGAGTAGATGTTTGATCTTCACCTTCTTGGCAATTTCTTCATTCTTAAATTCAGGAAAGAATTTGTAAAGACTGTCTTCCACGGAAAGTTTTCCTTGTTCTTGAAGTAATAGAATGGCATTGGAAACAAATGTTTTTGAAATAGACCCTATGTTGAAAAGTGTTTTGCTGGAAATGGGTTCTTTAGTATTGATATCGGCTACCCCATAGCCTTTTGCGAAGAGTATAGAATTACCCTTCAAAACCAAAATGGCTGCACCTGGTTCATTAGCAGGAAATGTTCTGGTATAAAGACTATCGAGTTTGGTGGTAAAATTTGAATGCCTTTTTTCTTCGCTCGAGCATCCAATCAAAAGTAATGGCAGGAAAAGCAATGAAATATTTTTCATGACTTAATAGTCAAAACAGAGTAAGCTAAAATATCTATTGCCCCATTTCCTTAAACCTTCTTACCATTGCCATGCTGAAGCCAATCATCAGCACACCTGTGCCCAGCCACAAGATATTGATTTGTGGTTTTTCCATGGCTTTGATAATCACCCAGTCTTTTTGACGAGTATTCAACCCAAGAGAAAATTCATCTGTTTCAGGATGGATGTTGAGGAGTGTGATTTTTATTCCAAGATCATTTACTTCCGAAAAAATTCTGCCAATTTGGGAACGACCTTTAATCAAGAAAATAGGTTCAGCGGTATAATTGTCGCGTTCGCCTTGAACTTCAATGATTGCCTTCACGGCTACATCTTCCTCTGATAGTTCAAGACCTTGTATTTTATCAAGGCGCTTTACTTCTTTTAGTGTGGCCACATAATCGTTCACAAAAAACTGCTGACCTTGCTTCACTTTCATTTCTTCCATTTTAGACCAATCAGGTTCTGAGGTAGGATCCATTGGCGCAGAAACATGTGTATACAGATCACTTCCGAAATTTTTCTTAATGTCGGGTGAGGCAAGGAAACCTCCCATGGCAGGATTTATTTGCACACGTGGAAAAAGTGAAGCTGCTATCTTACCAGATTTGCGCAATTCGATTTCGTAGAAGGTGTTTTCAGGATATATTTCAAACGTATCTTTCGCGGCATAGAGCTTTTTGCCTTTGAAAAGGATATCTTTTTTTGCCACTACTTTGAAAGGATCTTCTGTCAATTCTATGTCACTCTTTTTTACATAACCTGATTTGTGTCTAGGCTCAAGTCGTTCACCTAAGTATTCAATATCGTAGTCGGCCATCGTACGCGGCTCGTTGATAAAGAGTAAAAGGTTATCCCGATTGAATTCGGTGCCAGCATCTTTCCTGTAAAGTAGCCCTGTGTTATTGAGGGAAACAACATCAGAATAACCAGATGAAAACATAATCCCAATCAACATCATGCCCACACCAATATGCGAGATAGCCCCACCAGAAAGACGCGTGCTGGATTTGAAAATAGTGCCAAGTGTTTTGATATTCGAAACAATGATATATACCCCTGCAAGTGTCAGAATCAAATAAGTTGGGTGATAAACACGAGCAAGAGAAATGATAAGAGCAAAAACAATGAGAGTAATCAGAACAGGTGCAAGCAATTCTTTTTTCCAATTACCATTATCCATTTTTCGCCACCAAAAAAATTGTCCTGTCCCTGATAACAAAGCAACAGCAACACCAAACCACAATTGAAATTTTGAGTAAAACTCAATCTGATTCGCTGGCGGTGCCAGGTTAGAGACACCACCAAAAAGCCTGATAATACTATTGTAGACAGGGATTGAAGTGGGCAATAACACCTGAAAACCCATCAAGCAAAGCGTAGTTGCACCAAGGAAAATCCAAAATTCTCTTGAGTAAGTGGATATTTCTTTTTCCGAGGATGGAATTTCTTTCCAGCGAATGATTGACAATACAATGGCCGCCAGCGTGAAGAAAACAAGATAGACAAGCAATTGTCCGGAAAGGCCAAGATCAGTGAATGAATGAACAGATGCGTCTCCTAAAATTCCACTGCGCGTTAAGAAAGTTGAATATAGAATGAGGACGAATACAGTAATCACTAAAATGATAGAGCTCTTCAATGCTGTTGCATTGTTTTTATAAACAATCATGGTGTGAATGGAGGCGATTTGGATCAACCATGGAATGTAGACAGCATTCTCCACCGGATCCCAATTCCAGTATCCACCAAAACTTAGTGTTTCATACGCCCAATATCCGCCCATCAAAATACCGAGACCAAGCACTGCACCTGAAAACAAGGCCCAGGGCAAGGCAGGCTTCACCCATTCTGAATATTTCTTTTGCCATAAGCCAGCAATACAAAAAGCGAAGGGAACAAGTGTTGTAGCAAATCCTAAGAATAACGTGGGCGGGTGAATAACCATCCAATAGTTTTGTAAAAGCGGATTAAGTCCATTGCCATCTTTTGGAATAAAGTCAGGTTGCATGGTGAAGATAGGGTCGTCCATTGCATCGCGGAGCAAAATAAAAGGTGAGCTGCCAAGTTTGATGTTGATAAATGGAATGACGACTCCTAAAATCATGGAGGCTAGAAATGCCTGCACAAAAGCAAAGACGACCATCACAGGAGCTTCCCAGGTTTTCTGCGTATGAATAAGAATGATACCAAGTATGGCTTGCCAAAACATCCATAACAGAAAACTTCCTTCCTGTCCTTCCCAAAAACAAGAGATCATATATTGACCAGGCAAGTGAAGCGAAGAGTGAGCATATGCATAATGGTATTCGAAATAATGCTGATAGATGATAACGAATAGGCTGGCAACAATCCCAACTACAGAAAGGGTGTGTACATAGAATCCAATACGCGCATTTTTAAGCCATGCCTCTCTTTTCTGGAGATCTGTCGATGACTGAGCTTTGAGATAAGAAAACGCGCATCCAAGAGATGTTACGAAGGATGAGATAACAAAAAGGTGACCCAAGTCACCAATAAAATAATGAAGCATGTCTGGATAAACTAAGTATAATTTAAGATGAGTGATTTACTGAGGTTATAATTAAACCCCTGCATTCAGTTTTTGTTCCTGGTATTTGGAAGGGCACTTCAAAAGAATTTTGCTTGCTACAAAGTTCTCTTGCTGATAGCTACCAATGACCACCACTTTTTCTGATCGCGCAAAGTCGGGAGGCATCGGTTCGTTGTAAAATACTTTTTGTTCTTTTTTATTGTCATCCAATAGTACAAATGAGAAGGAAAGATTGTCAGCAGATTTTTCCATCCCAACAATATTCCCGCTTTCATCTTTTTTAAGTTCACCCACAACGTGTATGCTGGTAGTGTTTCCTGCGGAGGCCATTTCATAGGCCTGATCGAAATTGACATATGTGCTGGCATCCCCGGCCGTGGCAATAATGATAGAAATAGCCGCCCCTATAACAACAATTGCAATGATGTGTGATTTTTTCATTTTAAACCTCGCTTTTCCGGCCTAAAGTTAAGGCAAAAAACGGGATTTTGAGGATTAAGAAAAATGTGGAAATCAACGTTTGAGGCCTTTTTCAGAGAGTTTTCTTTCTAAACGAGAGATTTTTCTATCCATCAAGAAAAGGTAGCCTATAAGGCCTAAGAAAATTACGAGCATAATGGTCACCACCACGTAAATCTTGCCTTCCGATCTCAAGGTATCTGCCATTTCAACTTCTGATTGCGCAAAAAGTGAAAATTGCAATGAAGCAAATATTGCTGTGGCAATTGTTTTATACATTTTTTTCATCTTCAAGGTCAAATAATTTTTCCTCAATAAGTTTTGTGCGAATTCTTAATGTGGCTATCCAGACTCCCATTAAAATCCAGCCAATGACGGCTGGGTAAAAGACCATCCGCATATTGCTATCCAAATCATACATATTGAATCCTGGGTTACCACCACTGCCAGGGTGCATGGAACTTGTCATGCGGGGGATGATAAAGATAAGTGGAATCATTGCTGCAAAAGCAAACACATTGTAGACGGCACTTAGTTTTGCTCGCTGCTCTTCGTTTTCAACAGAGCCGCGCAAAACAAAATATGCCAGGTAAACAAGTAATGAGATGGCAGCACCATTTTGCTTAGGGTCGCCATGCCAGGGGGAGCCCCATGTATAATTGGCCCAAATCATGCCTGTGAAAATTCCAAGGAGTCCGAGAAGTAAGCCAGTGTTAGCAAACTCCACAGACCGCGTATCTGTTTCCATAGAAGGCTTACGCAAATATTTTACTGAATAGATGGTAGAAACCAGAAACATCACAACCATACCAAACCACATAGGCACATGGAAGTATAATGCGCGGATCGTTTCGTTTACAATGTTAAGCCGGGGTACCTGGAAAAGTAAACCGCCAATAATTGTATAAATTATTAGGGCAACTGCAGATAATTTCCACCAAATTTTTCTCATAAAATAAACGTTAATCGAAACTGGCAACCAATTTAGCTACGCCAAATATAAGGGAAGAGGAGGTATGAAACCGCTGTGACCAGGCAATTTATGGCGAGGAGGGTGAGTATTTCATCCCAGCTTACAGAACGATCAAGATCGTCAATACAATTTTTGGTGATTTTGATAGCCATGAGTAAAATGGAAATAACAATTGGGAAACTGAGCACCGCCATTAATATGTTGCTGTTGTTTGCTTTAGCAGCAATTCCCGAAAGCATTGTAAGTGAAGCCGCGAACCCCCAAGATGTTAACAAGATAGTGAGTGAAAAAAAGAAAAGGTCCATTACCGGATTATTTAAAAATAAAACAAATAGAATGAACCCTGTAAAGGAAAGGAGGGCGCAGAGAATAAAGTTATAAATGACTTTTGAAACGATTATCGATTCTGGACTGGCAATGGAATAGTTGTAAATGTCTTTTCCTTTCTTCTCTCCTATAAAACTTTTGGCAACGGTGTTGACAGCGGTGAATAAAATGGTGATCCAGAATAGAGCACTCCAAACTAACGGAGTTATTAAATTCTGCCGCAAACTAAAAGTGAGGTAGCAAATAAAAGCTGTGCTAAAAAGATAAAGCGCAAGCCCACTGATGGCAGACTTACGCCTAAGTTCAAGAATAAATTCCTTTTGGAATAAGGCTTTTATCAATTCGATTCTTTAGAAAGTTTTGCCAGGTATTTATCAAATTTGAAAAGACCTAAGATTAAGTAGCCAAGTATCCATGACACCAGAAAGGCTATAACCAAAATCTTTGGAAGACTTGCACTTTCTGGTTCTTTAAATGCAGTGAAGCCATCCACTACTTCAAAATCTGGCTGAAGATAAAGTCGGGTGTCTATGGATTGAATTTCATTATAGAAACTTAAATCCTGGCTAAAAACAGAAAGAGGATCCGTCAATGGCTTTTCGCTAAGTATAACATTGTTTGATCCTTGTTTGGATTGTTTAGACATATTATCAAAGCTTCTAAAGAGAACGGATTTTAGACTATCCAGTCGCTTGGATTCTTGGAGCAATTTTGTCTTCTTTTCTAGAAGGTTGGATTTATTGATTTCAATTCTTCGCTTAACATAATCATTGGATTTCAAGTAATTAACAATCGAACTATCAATGTTACTTACCAGCTCAGGATCAGTAATAAGCATGCTTATCTGGAAGGCACTCTTGTTATCAATTTCAAGTTTTGAGATCACTTTTTTAACAATATCTTTTTTAGCTTCTGCCACATTGTTGAGTTGTTCTTTCAAAACTTCCATTTCAACAATGTCATCTTCAGACACGAATGGTTTTGATTCAAATTTGAGAATGCTTTTAGCGGTTGTAACCGGAATGTTTAGTTCTTTTGAAAGCCCCTCGCGTTCTTTCTCCTCGCATAGTAAATTCAATTTTTCGATCGTACTCTCTACAATCCTCCTATTCAAGTAATCACAACTTAAAATCATGGAGGATTTATAATACTTCTTACTCAGGAGCTCAGAGTACGAAGCCCCAATTGCTAATCCTGAAACAATAACCAACCCAAAAAACTTCTTGTTTTCAAAAAATATTCTTCGAAGTCCAGCAAGTCCATTAAGAATTGAATTGCCAAAATTCCGAAAACCGTTTCCTATCCATTTAAAGACTTGTGATAGATCTATCTCATCTGATGATTGACTCTTAGGCTTGTTTTCGTCCATGTGTGATAAAATGAACTGCAAATCTAAGGAAGATTCACCGGTTAAATCTATATTTTTGCCTGAATTTTAGATATAATGGGAACTCTGATTTTGGTAACAGGTGCAGCTGGATTTATTGGCTTTCATCTTTCGCAGCGACTTATCGATATTGGATACTATGTTGTGGGTATTGACAATGTCAATGACTATTATGATGTAGGACTTAAAAATTCACGCCTATCGTTGCTTAGAGAAAATCAGAATTTCAAATTCCATCAGCTGGATTTAACCGATAGAAAAGGGATGGATAATCTTTTTGAATCTTATAATTTTGAATTTGTCGTAAATCTTGCAGCTCAGGCCGGAGTTCGCTACTCTATCACTAATCCACATGCTTACCTGGAAAGTAACATTCATGGATTTCTTAATATTTTGGAAAATTGCCGACATAATATAGTAAAACATTTAGTATACGCATCTTCAAGTTCGGTTTATGGAGCCAACAAGAAAATGCCATTCTCAGCGCATGATAACATTGATCATCCACTTTCCCTGTATGCGGCCTCAAAGAAATCTAATGAATTGATGGCGCATACCTATTCGGTATTGTACAATCTTCCAACTACTGGATTGCGCTTTTTTTCGGCCTATGGAACGTACGGAAGACCTGACATGGCCTTATTTATTTTCACAAAGGCAATTTTAGCTGGGGAGCCCATTAATATCTTTAATCATGGAAGGATGCGGAGAGATTTTACGTATGTTGATGATCTTGTTGAAAGTGTAAGCCGACTTATTCCTAAAATTGCACAGCCAAATAAGAACTGGAACGGACTAACTCCTGACCCAGCTACAAGTTTTGCTCCTTATAAAATATATAACGTTGGTAACAATAGTACAGTTGAATTGATCAGATTTATAGCAATTATTGAGGAAAAACTGGGTCGAAAGGCTATTAAGAATTTTCTGCCCATGCAGGAGGGAGATGTACCCGAAGCGCTCGCTGATGTTGATGATTTAGTGAAGGAGATTGATTTCAAACCTTCCACACCAATTGAAATAGGTGTCGGAAAATTTATTGATTGGTATTTGGATTATTATAATGTCACGTTACAAAATGGATAAAATTGGAGTAATTGGTCTTGGATATGTAGGGCTTCCGCTAGCGGTCGAGTTTGGGAAAGTGATGGAGGTAGTGGGTTTTGACATCAATAAAGAAAGAATTGAAGAGCTTAAAAAGGGACATGATCGTACACTTGAGGTTGAATCATTGGAACTCCGAAGTGCTGCTAACCTTAAGTTTTCAACCGATCTTAACGACCTGAAAACTGTAACGCATTTCATTATAACGGTTCCAACACCAGTTGATGAATTTAAGAAGCCAGATTTGTCTCCACTTATAAGCGCAAGCAAAACAGTAGGAAGTGTTTTAAAACGCGGAGATATAGTCATTTATGAATCTACTGTTTACCCTGGATGTACAGAAGAGATTTGTGTTCCTGTGCTGGAGAAAGTAAGTGGATTGAAATTCAATGTTGATTTCTTCTGTGGCTATTCACCGGAACGAATTAATCCTGGAGATAAGCAGCATCGTTTGCCGAGCATTAAGAAAGTAACAAGTGGCAGCACGCCAGAAGTTGCTGAAAAAGTGGATCAACTTTATCGAAAAATAATTACAGCTGGAACTCACAAAGCTTCTTCACTGAAAGTTGCCGAAGCGGCCAAGGTCATTGAAAATTCTCAACGCGATTTAAATATTGCTTTTGTAAACGAACTAGCTCTGATCTTCGAAAAGATAGGTATTGACACCCACGAAGTACTAGAGGCAGCAGGCACTAAATGGAACTTTCTGCCATTCAAACCAGGCTTGGTGGGTGGGCACTGCATAGGGGTCGATCCTTATTATCTTACCCACAAAGCAGAAAGCGTAGGCTACACACCTCAGGTAATTTTGTCAGGAAGGCGCATCAATGACAATATGGGTGTTCATATTGCCAATTGTGTAATTAAACTTATGGCGCAGCATGAACTACCAATAAACAAAGCCAACGTTCTGGTATTAGGGATTACGTTTAAAGAAAACTGTCCCGATATTCGCAACAGTAAAGTAGTTGATGTGATTCACGAATTGCAAAGCTTTGGAACCGTGGTGGATATTTACGACCCACATGCCGATGGTGATGAGGTAAAACATGAATACGGATTATTATTGACTAAATCATTGAATAAGAAGTACCACGCCATTGTTTTGGCTGTAAGTCACACGGAATTTTTTAAGTTGGATTGGAGCACTATCAAGGCGGATAATGCTGTAGTGTATGACGTCAAAGGAATTCTAAACAAATCGCAGATAACAGCTCGTTTATAAATGAAAAAGAAAATTCTGGTAACAGGTGGTGCTGGGTATATTGGTGCCCATACGGCTGTAGAACTAATTCAATCAGGATTCGAACCTGTTATTGTGGATAATTTTTCTAAAAGTGACACAACACTTTTAGAAGGGTTGGAAAAGATAACAAATCAGAAACCAAGTTTCCATCGAGGGAACTGCACTGATAAAGATTTTCTAAGGGACGTTTTTAAAACGCAAGGCCCTATCTCTTGCGTCATGCATTTTGCAGCGTATAAATCTGTTGGAGAGTCTGTAGCCAAGCCACTGGACTATTACCAGAATAACATACAATCACTTGTATCACTCATTGAGGTGATGCAGGAATTTGGTGTTAGGGATCTTATATTTTCATCCTCTTGTACTGTTTATGGACAACCTGATCAGATACCTGTAAGTGAAAAAGCGCCTTTTAAACGTGCTGAGTCTCCATACGGAGCAACCAAGCAAATGTGCGAGCGTATTCTCGAAGATACTTTTCAAACTGGATTGCGTGCAATTTCTTTGCGGTATTTCAACCCAATAGGTGCGCACCCCTCTGCATTAATGGGAGAACTGCCGATAGGCGCTCCAAACAATTTAATTCCTTATGTTACACAGACAGCAATTGGAAAGCGAGAGAAACTCACCGTGTTTGGAAATGATTACAATACTCCTGATGGCTCATGCCTTCGCGATTACATTCACGTGGTAGACCTTGCCATTGCTCATGTGAAAGCGATGGAATTTCTCAATAACCAATCAGATGGGAATTATTATGAAGTCTTTAATTTGGGAACCGGTGTAGGTGTCTCTGTTTTAGAACTTCTTGAAACCTTTCAAAAGGTCACAGGCGTGAAGTTAAATTTTGTGATTGGACCAAGACGGTCTGGTGACGTTGAAAAAACATACGCAGATCCGACAAAAGCAAGTTTGATTTTGGGATGGAAGACCAGGTACAGTATAGAAGAAGCATTGTTACACTCCTGGCAATGGGAGCAAAAATTGAATAAATAAATTCAACTATAATTTTTCGGGAATTGTGGGCACCATAAAAATGGTTGATTTGTATGGCCAGTATGCACGCATCAAATCAGAAATTGATGATGCGATGCAGCATGTTCTTGATTCTACGGCATTCATTCAAGGTCCTGAGGTAACTGAGTTTTCTAAAAATTTGTCAGCCTACCTGGGTGGCACAAATGTGATTACTTGTGCAAACGGCACAGACGCGCTTCAAATAGCCATGATGGCTCTGGATCTGAAACCAGGTGATGAGATTATCCTTCCAGCACATACCTATGTCGCCACTGTTGAAGTAATCGCTTTGCTCGGTTTAACACCCGTATTTGTTGATGTGGATGAACATACATTCAATCTCGATTCTAATCAGCTTGAAGATAAAATTACGGCTAAGACACGAGCAATTGTTCCTGTTCATCTCTATGGACAATGTGCTGACATGGAGCCTATCCTGAAAATAGCAAACAAACATAATCTTTTTGTTATTGAAGATGCAGCTCAGGCCTTGGGGGCTATTTATACATTTGGTAATGGCCTAAGTAAAAGAGCTGGCACCATTGGCACGATTGGAACCACCTCTTTTTTCCCTTCAAAAAATCTTGGTTGTTTTGGCGATGGAGGAGCTATCTTCACACATGACAATCTGCTTGCCGAAAAGATTAAAATGATCTCAAATCATGGCCAGAAAATTAAATATCACCACGAAATTATAGGAATAAATTCCAGGCTGGATACTTTACAAGCTGCCGTACTGAAAGTCAAGCTGAACTATTTAGATGACTATGAGCAAAAGAGAAATGAGGTGGCGCTTTTTTACGATCAACATCTAGCTAACATACCAGAAATTCAAATTCCATATCGAGCACCAAATTCCACGCACGTATTTCACCAATATACAATTCAAGCCGCAAGACGTGATGAACTTAAGGTGTATCTTGAAAGAGAAGGAATTCCCACTATGATCTATTATCCAGTTCCATTGCACCTTCAGAAAGCGTATACCCAGATTGGATTGGGAGTCGGGTCTTTTCCGGTTACTGAAAAGTTTTCAAAAACTGTAATTTCGCTTCCTATTCACACAGAAATGAAAAAAGAAGAACTAGATTTCATTTGCACGACCATAAGAAATTTTTATCATGTCTGACAAGGGCAATTTTTTTGCACATCCTTTAGCCGTGATTGATGAGGGTTGTGAAATTGGAGCTGGAACGAAAATTTGGCATTTCTCGCATATTATGCCTGGATGTAAAATTGGAGACAATTGTAATATTGGTCAGAATGTAGTTATCTCACCTGGAGTTGTGTTGGGCAAGAATGTGAAAGTGCAGAACAATGTTTCCATCTACACAGGAGTAGTGTGCGAGGATGATGTGTTTCTTGGCCCATCGATGGTTTTTACAAATGTGATTAACCCACGAAGTGCAATCAATCGTAAAAATCAATATGCAAAAACCCTTGTGAAAGAAGGAGCGTCTATTGGCGCTAATGCTACCATTGTATGTGGTCACGACATTGGAAGATATGCTTTCATCGGAGCAGGGGCAGTTGTAACAAAGGATGTTGCTGATTACTCATTGGTGATCGGTAACCCGGCACGGCACTCAGGATGGGTTAGTGAGTATGGGCATAAACTTACATTCGATGACAATGGGATATCGATTTGCCTGGAAAGTGGAGAGCGATATAAGTTAGAAAATGGAAAAGTGAATAAAATCGAATGAAAAATTTCGCACTAATAGGAGCAGCTGGTTACATAGCACCACGACATCTCCAGGCAATTCGCGACACGGGTAACAATCTGGTAGCAGCGCTGGACAAATCCGACACTGTTGGTGTGATGGATTCGTATTTTCCGAATGCTGATTTTTTCACTGAGTTTGAACGCTTCGACAGGCATTTGGACAAACTTAAAAGGCAAGGCACCCCGGTTGATTATGTGAGCATTTGTTCACCAAACTATTTACATGATTCCCATATCCGGTTTGCGCTCCGGCAGGGGGCAGATGCGATTTGCGAAAAACCACTGGTACTAAATCCATGGAATGTTGATGCATTGATAGAGATTGAAAAAGAAACTGGTAAAAAAGTGTATACAATCCTTCAGTTGAGGCTTCATCCCAGTATCATTGCTCTTCGTAATAAAGTATTGAGCGGGCCAAAAGATAAAATTTATGAGGTTGACCTCACCTACATAACATCCAGGGGACATTGGTATCATATCAGTTGGAAAGGAGATCAATCAAAATCAGGTGGCATAGCCACCAATATTGGCATTCATTTTTTTGATATGTTGATTTGGGTTTTTGGATCCGTTAAGAACGTAAAGGTGAGCGAACTGAAAGACGATGTTGGAGCAGGTTTTATAGAGCTTGAGCGAGCAAGGGTCAACTGGAAATTGAGTATAAACTTTGATCACATCCCAGAAAAGATAAGAGAAGAAGGCAAGCGAACATATCGTTCCTTAACAATGGATGGAGAACAAATAGAATTTAGTGATGGGTTTACAGAATTGCACACCAGGAGTTATGAAGAAATACTGAAAGGGAATGGATTTGGTTTGTCTGAAGCCAAATCATCTATTGAGTTGGCGCATGAGATACGGAAATTCAAATAGTTATCTTGTTTGGTCGGCTAATTGAAATTTAATGCCTAAGAATGTCAAAGCGTATCGCCATCTTACAATCAAACTATATTCCCTGGAAAGGTTATTTTGACATCATTGGACTTGTAGACGAGTTTATCATTTACGATGAGGTACAGTACACCAAAAATGATTGGCGAAACAGAAACAAGATCAAATCTTCTTCCGGCACGCACTGGATAACCATCCCTGTATATCAGCGAAGCCTTCAACAAAAAATCTCAGAAACAAAAGTAAGCACTAACAACTGGGGCATCAAAAATTGGAATTCACTAAAGACGAACTATGGCCGAGCTCCCTACTTTAAATCTTATTCTTCTCCCCTAGAGGATTTTTATACGACATTTAAAAGCCCAATGTTGAGCGAAATAAATGTGGCTCTTATCAAGCTGGTTTGTGATTTCATTGGTATTAAAACAAAGATCAGTAATTCCGCAGAGTATGTTCTAGAAGGCGATCCAACTAAAAAATTAGTGAGCCTTTGTAAGCAAACGGGAGCAACTCACTATCTTTCAGGACCAGCAGCAAAGAGTTATATTCGAGAAAGTTTGTTTCAAGAAGAGAACATAAATATTGAATGGATGGATTACAATGGGTATCAGGAATACCAGCAACTTTACCCTCCATTCGAACACGGTGTTAGCGTTGTTGATTTATTATTTAATGCGGGGCCAACCTCAAGAAACTACATGAAATTCATTAAATGATGGAATTAAGCATTGTTACAACTATGTATTACTCCAATAATTATTTGAAGGAGTTTTACGATAGAACCATATCAGTAATTAAGGAACTGGATTTGTCGTATGAATTCATATTGGTAGATGATGGATCGCCTGACGAATCGTTATTAACAGCGATTCAATTGCAGAATAATGATGGCAATATCAAAATCATTGAACTTTCGCGAAACTACGGTCATCAGCGTGCTATCATGACCGGATTGCAGTACGCATCAGGTAACTTTATTTTTTTGATTGATTGTGATCTGGAAGAAAGTCCTGAGCTTTTGAAAGATTTTTGGCAAAAAATGACAACTCAACATAACGTGGATGTTGTCTATGGAGTTCAAATAAAAAGGAAAGGTGGTTGGTTTGAAAAACTAAGTGGTAGACTTTTTTACAAAACCCTCTCCGCATTATCTCCAGTGCATTATCCTGCTGATACACTGACTGCTCGCATCATGTCCAGAAATTATGTTAACTCTATTATTAGATTTAAGGAGAAGGAACTGGATTTATGGAGTGTTTTTGCTTTAGCCGGGTTCAATCAGTATGGTATGCTGGTGAAAAAAGAGAATAAAGGCACATCGACTTATACGCTACACAAGAAGGTAAAAAGAGCCCTTGACATCATAACCTCATTCAGTCATAGACCTCTTTATTTCACTTTCGTTTTGGGAATAGTCTCTTTCGTAATTGCATTAATTAACATAGTCATTATTCTTTATAAGAAATTGCTGCTACATGTAGATGTGGAAGGATGGACAAGCATTCTGGCCAGTATTTGGCTTATTGGCGGAATGATTTTTCTGGTTTTAGGAATTTTCGGAATCTATCTTTCTAAAATGTTTTTGGAAATAAAAAACAGACCGCTAACCATCGTGCGAAATGTCTATACCAAATAAAGGAATTCATGTAGGCCAAAAGATTCTGGATTTTTACACCCAACATGTCAAAGATTTTGGAAACTCTTCTCAAGGAGTTGGTTGGAAGGACGATAGCGCTCAATTAGTGCGCTTTGCTCAATTGATAAAAGTAATTCAGACTAATGAAAAATTCTCGATTAATGATTTAGGCTGCGGCACAGGGCGCTTTTATAATTACCTGATTTCTGAAAAATATTTTCCTGCCGCCTACAATGGATATGATATTCTTGCTGAGATGATTCAAATGGCGCAAGATTCTATACAACCCGATCCAATTGTTTCTTTGAGTAGGATTCAATCGGCATCAGATATGAATATTGCTGACTACACGGTTGCAAGCGGAATTTTTAATGTTAAATATGAAGCTGAAGAAACCGAATGGTTATCTCAGGTTCTGTCTACATTGGAGATTATGCACAAAAAAAGTAAACTTGGATTTGCATTTAATTTGCTCACAAAATATTCTGATAAGGAATTTATGCAAGCCTATCTCTATTATGCAGATCCTTTATTCCTTTTCGATTACTGCAAAAAAAACTTCTCAAAAAATGTAGCTTTGCTGCACGATTATTTTCAATATGATTTTACTATTATCGTAAGAAAAGACTAGCGTCATAAATACAAAGTCAGCATAGTTGAACACATGATTGGATTTAATAAACCTTATCTTACTGGAAAAGAGTTGGTATACATTGCTGAGGCAGTCCAAAGGGAGAAGCTTTCAGGGAATGGGCACTTTACACAACAGTGTCAGAATTTTCTTGAAAAAAGATACGGCATCCTAAAAGTGCTTCTAACTACTTCCTGCACCGATGCACTTGAAATGGCCGCGTTGCTAATCGAAACATCTCCAGGGGATGAAATCATAATGCCTTCGTACACATTTGTTTCTACGGCCAATGCTTTTGTACTTAGGGGGGCTAACATCATTTTTGCGGACAGCGCTCAGGATAACCCCAATATAAATGTAAATAAACTGGAATCGTTGATAACAGCGAGAACAAAAGCAATTGTGGTAGTGCACTATGCGGGCTTCAGTTGTGATATGGATCGTGTAATGTCAATCGCCACTAAACACAATCTCTATGTTATTGAGGATGCAGCTCAGGCAATTGAATCAACTTATAAAGGAAGGCCGCTTGGCTCAATTGGTCATCTGGGCTGTTTCTCATTTCACGAAACTAAAAATATTATTTCTGGTGAGGGTGGTGCATTATTGATTAACGATCCCGCTTTTGTTAACAGAGCCGAAATTATTTGGGAAAAGGGAACCAATCGTTCGGCATTTTTTAGAGGCGAGGTGGATAAATATAATTGGATTGATATTGGATCGTCTTTTCTGCCTTCAGAAATTACGGCTGCATTTCTTTATGCACAACTTGAAAAGATTGAGGAAATTCAAAATAGAAGACAATTAATTTGGAGCACGTACTATAAAAATCTTAAACACCTTGAAGATAATGGTTTGGTGGCGCTTCCTTCACTATTGCCTTTTTGTCAGCACAATGCCCATATATTCTATTTAGTTTGCCGGTCCGCGATGGAAAGAGATAAGTTATTGGACCATCTCAACAGCCAAGGCATAAATGCAATATTTCATTACTTATCGTTGCACAAAAGTAATTTTTATTCAACGACACATAAGAGCAGTGATCTTTCTGAATGTGATAGATACTCTACAAACCTTATTCGTTTGCCACTTTATTTTGAATTAACAGTTGATGAAGTTCAACATATTTCTGAAAAAATAGTAGTGTTTTATGGTGCAAAAAATTGAAGTCTTTATTAATGCAAAAGCATTGTATATCCTTTGCGGAATACTTGTTCTTAGTGCGTTATTGCGCTTTTATCATATAAATTTTCAGAGTCTTTGGTTAGATGAGCTTTATTCGATTGTGCCTACTGCCCCTGAAAACTCACTGGAATCAGTAATTGAATATTCTAAGGGAGATCAGCCTCCACTTTTTTTTATTTATATCCATTACATGTTCAAAATTTTTGGTTACAACGAAGCAGTTGGACGAATAGCATGTGCATTCATTGGTCTGCTCAGTATTCCTACAATTTATTTTTTAGGTAAGGAATGCCAAGGAAAGCTAACAGGATTATTTGCTGCGCTATTAACCGGAATCAATTACTTCCATATTTATTATTCTCAGGAATTACGATTTTATAGTATGGCATTTCTATGTGCCGCCCTTTCTTATCTTTTTTTTATAAGGGCTTATAAAAAGAATAAGATAATTGATTATGGTGCCTATGTAATTGTTACGATCAGTTTGTTGTACACACACTATTATGGTCTGATCATTTTTGGGGCGCAGGCGTTAACTTTCCTGATTCTTCTGATTTATAAAAGAGATCTGAAGTTTATACTATTATCCGTGGCGTCAGCAATTCTAATAATGTTAGCTTTTGTTCCATGGCTGCCAACGATCACAAATGATTTAGGAGTTGATTTGGGCTGGATTAAACCACCAGAGCCTCATTTTATAACTCAATATTTTTATGATTATGTTGGAAAGGATGCCCTCTCTACTATAATCCTTGTTATTTTTTCATATCTGTTTGTTTTTTCATTGTTCAAAATGCCTGTTGACGATGAACGGAAGCCAGTTTTCTTAATAATAATCATATGGATCATATTGTCTTATCTGGTGCCTTACATTAGATCAATAACGGTTTCTCCTATGCTGGTCAATCGATATACCATTGTCACTTTGCCCGCATGGATTATTGTATTTGCGGTGGGATGGGAGAAAATTGGAAACTTGAAATGGAAATATGTTCTTCCGGTAATTCTAGTCCTTTCGGCTGTGATAAACCTTATTTTTGTTAGGCAATATTATACCAGATTAACAAAAGATCAATACAGAGAGGCAAGCGAAATAGTGATGTTAAGGAATACTTCTCATTACCCTATTTATTCGAATCTATCCTGGCACTTTGGCTATTATTTTCGAAATAATATAGAGAAAGTTGAGGATCTGAATACGCTAAACCTTTCCCTTGTAAAGGTTTTTTGGATTCTTCAGGCTCATGCTTCCGATGATGAAATGGATGGCGTTGCATCTAAGTTAAAGGAGGATTACGAGATGGTCGAAAAGCACACACTTTACGGAGCCAGGGCATTATTGTTTGTTAGGAAAAAATAATGAAAAAGATGAATCGGTAATGAGCGACTTTCATGGTTGTATTTAACATTATTAAAGCTTGCGGACTGCTCAGAAAACGGCTTTTTTGCGTCTATTTTAAGGTTATTTGAACCTAAAAGGCTGATTTTAAATAATGTCTAAATTAAGGGAAAATACTATCTTTGCGGCCTATTTATCATATTCTGGAATAGCATGAAAAAAGCACTTATTACTGGTATCACTGGTCAAGATGGAGCATACCTTGCTGAGCTTTTGCTTTCAAAAGGATATGAAGTTCATGGACTGAAACGCAGAAGTTCTCTTTTTAATACCGACCGTATCGATCATCTCTATCAGGATCCTCATGATGAAAAGGTTAATCTGAAGCTTCATTATGGTGACCTTACTGATTCGGTTAATGTTATCCGCATCATTCAAGAGGTACAACCTGACGAAATCTATAATCTTGGGGCAATGTCTCACGTGAAAGTGAGTTTTGATATGCCTGAATACACTGCCAATGCGGATGGAATTGGTGCCTTAAGAATTCTTGAGGCAATTCGTATTTTAGGTCTAACCGAAAAGACAAGGTATTATCAAGCCTCAACTTCTGAGCTTTATGGTTTAGTGCAGGAGGTTCCTCAACGAGAAACTACTCCCTTCTATCCACGTTCGCCATACGCAGTTGCGAAGCTCTATGCATATTGGATCACAGTAAATTACCGTGAAGCGTATAATCTTTTTGCTTGCAACGGTATTTTGTTTAATCATGAATCACCATTAAGAGGCGAAACTTTTGTAACGCGTAAGATCACCAGGGCGGCTTGCCGAATTTTACTCGGGTTACAGAAAACTGTTTTCATGGGGAATATTGATGCCAAACGAGATTGGGGTCATGCTAAAGATTATGTTCAGGCGATGTGGTTAATGCTTCAGCATCATAAGGCGGATGATTTTGTCATTGCCACAGGCGTAACGACAACAGTTCGAGAGTTTATTGTCAAGGTATTTAACAAACTAGGAATTGAGCTTTCCTTTAAAGGTCAGGGAGTTGATGAGGTAGGATTTGTTTCAAAGGTTAATAATTCTGAAGCTCAAGTAAGAGTAGGTGATGTAATTGTAAAAATAGATCCAAAATATTTTCGCCCCACGGAAGTAGAGTTGTTGATTGGAGATCCCACCAAGGCGAAAAGTGATTTGAAGTGGAAATTAAAATATGATCTAGATTCCCTTGTTGATGATATGGTCAATAGTGATCTTCAGTTATTCAAACGCGACCATTATTTGAAAGAAGGAGGTCACAAAATTTTCCAATATCACGAATAATGGAAAAATCATCTAAGATATTTGTGGCTGGTCATCGAGGGATGGTGGGCTCAGCTATAGTAAGAAAACTAAATTCTGAAGGGTATAATAATTTTGTTGTAAGAACTTCAGCAGAGTTGGATTTGAGAAATCAGGTGGCAGTAACAACGTTCTTCGCACAAGAAAAACCTGAATATGTTTTTTTGGCTGCAGCCAAAGTGGGAGGAATACTTGCTAACAACACTTACCGAGCAGATTTTCTTTATGAAAATTTGATGATTGAAAGCAATGTTATTCATCAAAGTTACCTAAATGGAGTAAAGAAACTTCTCTTCTTGGGTTCTTCTTGTATATATCCCAAACTAGCACCTCAACCATTAAAAGAGGAGTATTTACTTTCTGGATATTTGGAGGAAACGAACGAACCATATGCAGTTGCCAAAATTGCTGGAATTAAATTATGCGAAAGCTATCGAAGGCAATATGCTTGTGATTTTATCAGTGCCATGCCAACTAATCTATATGGACCAAATGATAACTATGATCTTCAAAAGTCACATGTCATTCCTGCATTAATCAGTAAATTTATTGAGGCAAAAAAAATCAAATCCCATTTTGTTGAAGTTTGGGGAACTGGAACGCCACTACGAGAATTTTTGCATGTGGATGACTTGGCTGATGCTTGTTTATTTCTAATGGAGAATTATTCTGAATTGCATTTCATTAATGTCGGCAGTGGCGAGGAATTATCTATTCGCGATTTGGCTTTATTGATAAAGAGAATTGTTGGGTTTGATGGTGAAGTTAAATTTGATGCCACTAAACCAGATGGAACACCGAGAAAACTGATGGATGTAAAGAAGATAAATCAAATTGGATGGAAGCATCAAATTAGTCTGGAGATAGGACTAACAAAGGTTATTGAGAATTACTTTGAATAGCAATGAAAAACTTGATCTTGTTCATAATGGCAGCTACTTGCATCACGTGTTCATCAGATTCTGATTATTCATTTGGTTACAACGCTTTTCCAGACATAATACAATCACCCAATGGCGATTTATTGTGTGTTTTTTATAATGGTGTGGAGCATGTTTCATTTGATCAAAAGAAAGGTTCGGAAAAAAAAGGTGGACGAATTTTATTATCAATCTCAAAAGATACTGCGAAAACTTGGTCATACCCTAGAGAGATAATTGATACTGGTTTAGATGATAGAGATCCTTCATTGGCAATTGATCAGGAGGGTAATTTGAAGTGCTCATTTTTTAGCATTGAAAGAACTAAATCATTTATAAAAGCAACTACATTAGTCTCCTCTAGCCCAGATGGCGGCCAAAGCTGGACTACCCCTATTACAGTTCGGGTTGGTATGGCTACTTCCTCACCTTTTCTGGTTCACAATAGTGAATTGATATTACCGATCTACGATTTACATGAATATGCACCAAGCAAATGTTTTTTAACCAAATCTGTAAATGATGGAATGGATTGGCAAACTCCTGTACAATTAATAGCTGATAAAGGCATTTCATTATCAGAGCCATCCATAACCTACTATAGGGATAGGATAGTAGTTGTGGCGCGAGCAGATCAATTGAATAAGAATATGCAGGCAGTCTTTTCTACTGATAATGGTAGTACATGGACCACAAATATTGACCTGGGATTCCCAGGACAAGCCCCTTATTTGCTTAATTATTACGATTCTTTATTGATATTGGCGCATCGTGATCCATTGACTTCTATAAGGTTTTCTAGTTCTGCAGTGCTGAAATTCTCTGAACCAGTTTTAGTGGATGATGAATATGGTGCGTACGGAGCTTATCCATCAATTGTGATAATTAGAGAAGGGCTACTCCTTATTGCTTATTATGTTGAGACAAGCGAGTTTAAGCGAGCAGAGATAAGATTCAGGTATTGCCATATTGAAAATGGTAAATTATGGGTTAGTGACGTAATTTCCAGAATTGAGGCAACTAATATATTATGATTGTAGGTTTTCATGTTTTAGATTTTCAACTAGTTATAAATTCTTTATAAATGTTAAACGGAAAAAGTGTATTAATAACAGGCGGGACGGGTTCTTTTGGAAAGATGTTCACTAAATTGATTCTGGAGAGATATCCTGAAGTAAAGCGATTGGTGATACTCTCAAGGGATGAACAAAAGCATTATCAAATGGCTTTGGAATACCCTGAAACAAAATACTCAGCGCTTCGCTATTTTATAGGAGATGTTAGAGATGAAAGCAGATTGATAAGTGCCTTTGAGGGAGTTGACATTGTTATTCATGCTGCGGCAATGAAGCATGTCCACTTGGCTGAGTACAATCCAATGGAATGTGTTAAAACAAACATTCTGGGAGCAGAAAATGTAATCAATGCTGCATTAAAGTGTGGGGTAAAAAAAGTAGTGGCTCTGTCAACTGACAAAGCGGCAGCACCCATTAATTTATACGGGGCAACGAAACTGGCCTCGGACAAACTTTTTATCGCAGCCAACAATATCAGAGGTAGCAGGGATATTACTTTTTCGGTAGTCCGTTACGGGAATGTGATGGGATCCAACGGTTCAGTGATGCCTTTCTTCCTGAAAAAAAGAGGTGAGGGGATATTGCCAATTACTGATAAGCGAATGACCCGATTTAATATTTCACTTGAAGATGGATGTGACATGGTGTTTTATGCGATTGAAAATGCCTCGGGAGGCGAGATTTTTGTACCCAAAATTCCTTCCTACCGAATAGTTGATGTGGCCACTGCTATTGCTCCAGAGTGCAAACAAGAGGAAGTAGGTATTCGTCCTGGTGAAAAATTACATGAGGAGATGATCACTATTTCAGACTCTTATAACACATTGGATCTGGGCAATTACTTTGCTATTTTACCGCAGCAGCCAAATTTTAATGTTGAAGAATATAAACACCGGTTTAGTGCGAAGCAGGTTCAGCCAGGGTTTAGCTATAACTCAGGTGAAAATGATCAATGGGAGACAGTGGAGAGTTTAAGGGAACTCATCAAAAAATTTGTTGATCCATCATTTATCATTTAAAATTCCTTCAAATTGAACCAAAAGATTGTTTTGGGAACAGTGCAGTTAGGGGTTCCGTACGGCATAAACAATGTGCTCGGTAAACCTAATCAACAACAGGCACACCTGATTTTGCGAGAAGCGCAAAGGAATGGAATTGATTTGCTAGACTCAGCTGATGCTTATGGTGATTCCCTGCAAGTAATCGGCTCCTTTCTGAAGACTTCAGTTAATTCCTTTGAGGTAATAAGCAAGTTTATTGGCGATGACGAACCTCTTGTATCTAAAGTTGACCGAACATTGGTTTTGATCAATCAAACATCCCTTTATGCTTACTTGTATCACCGATACTCAGACTATGAATCAGGCAATTACAGCAATCAATTAAACGACCTTAAAAAGAAAGGAAAAATCAAAAGGGTTGGAGTTTCGCTTTACACTTTACAGGAACTTGAAAGGGTTGTCAATGACGAATCGATTGATCTAATTCAGATTCCGCTTAATCTCTTTGATTTAAACATTGAAAAGAAAGCGATGTTACGAGAGGCAAAAAGCCGAGGAAAAGAGATTCATGTGCGTTCTATCTTCCTGCAGGGGTTGTTCTTTAAAGATCCTAAAAATTTGACTGGAAACCTTAAAGGTTTAGAAGGCCCACTTCGTCAATTAATTGATCTAGTAGCAAGTTATGAATTAGATATGCGTGCTACCTGCTTAAGCTTTGCGCTGATACAGTCTTTTGTTGACAGAGTAATTATTGGCGTTGATAGTGCTGAACAACTAGAAGAAAACTTCAAATCAGTAATTACAGATTTTTCTAATGAGTTGTTAAGTGAAGTCAGTGCCATCCAGATTTCGGATGAATCATTGCTGAATCCAGCAAATTGGAAACCATAATACAAGCTCGTTTATTAGACTATGAAAATAATACCCTACGGCAAGCAAGAAATCACCCAGCAAGATATTGATGCGGTGGTTGGAGCTCTTCAATCAGATTTTTTAACGCAAGGCCCACAGATTGCTTCCTTTGAGAAGGAATTTGCCCAATACATAGGGAGCCAATACGCAGTAGCAGTGGCAAACGGAACCGCAGCTTTGCATCTGGCTGCGCTCGCATTAAATGTAGACACCAATTCAAAAGTTATAACGACCCCCATTACATTTGTAGCCTCTGCGAATTGTATTGCGTACTGTGGAGGCACGGTGGATTTTGTGGATATTGACCCCAATACTTACACCATTGATCTTAATAAGCTGGAGCTACTACTAAAGAGTAGCCCGGAAGGAGCTTACCAGGGGGTTGTACCTGTGGATTTTGCTGGTTATCCGCTCGATCTCGAGAGGTTGAGGTCCATCGCGGATAAGCACGGTTTATGGATATTGGAAGATGCTTGCCATTCACCAGGTGGTTCTTTCAAGGACTCAACTGGAACTCACCAAAAGTGTGGCAATGGAAATTTTGCGGAGTTGGCGATATTCTCATTTCATCCGGTTAAGCATATTGCTACAGGAGAGGGAGGAATGATAACCACCAATAGTGAAGAGCTATACAAAAAACTTCTTCAGCTTCGAACCCACGGCATCACTAAAGATTCAAGTGTGCTTATTGATAATCACGGGGGGTGGTATTATGAAATGCAAACCTTGGGATATAACTATAGGCTTACCGATTTTCAGGCCGCCTTGGGGAGCAGTCAATTAAAAAGGGCCTCAGTTGGATTGGAGAGAAGACAAAACTTAGCAAAGCGTTACAGTGATGCTTTATCAAAATATCCACTGGTGCTTCCCAACGTAAATCATCAGAGCAATCACGCCTGGCATCTTTATGTGATTCAGACAGAAAAACGACTTGGGCTCTATAATTATCTGCATTCTCAAAATATTAAAGTGCAGGTTCATTACATCCCGGTGCATACCATGCCCTACTATCGACAACTGGGATGGAAAATGGGTGATTTTCCGGTAGCAGAAGCTTTTTATGATAAATGTTTGAGCTTGCCCATTTACCCCACATTAACCAATCAGGATCAGGACATAGTGATTCAGGCAATCGATAATTTTTTTAGCTAACAAATGACTGAGGAACTGCTATCTGATCGACTTGTGTTTAGACCATTATCTCTTGTTTATTTGACAGAACGGTATGTATCCTGGCTAAATAATCCGGAGGTATATAAATATTTGGAAACGGGTGGAAATTATACCTTAGAAATGTTGAAGGACTACCTGATTGAAGTTGAGAACAAAAAAATGTTATTCTGGGGTATTCATATCAAGAATACCGATGAGCATATAGGAAACATTAAAATTGACCCAGTTAACAGACGCCACGGCCTAGGTGAATATGGAATTCTGATGGGAGAGCCAAGCCAATGGGGTAAGGGATATGCCAAGGAAGCTTCCCAACGGATCTTGGATTACTGTTTTACTAATCAAAACCTTCGAAAAATAACGTTAGGTGTTGTTTCAAATAACGCAGCGGCTGTTCATTTATACAAATCATTAAATTTTGAAATAGAAGGCGTTTATAAAAAACACGGATATTATCAAGGCGAGTATGCCGATGTTATTAGAATGGCGCTTTTCAATCCGAAATGGCAACCACAGTGAGCAAAGTTCTAGCCATTACCCAAGCGCGATACGGATCAACAAGGTTACCTGGAAAGGTATTGCTG
>JANOQK010000083.1:0-1909 GCA_031414855.1 Bacteroidia bacterium
AACCCTAAAGCCTACAAACATACCATCCGTCAGCCACCATTTACTTTTTGGAATCTGCGGATCACGCTTGTTCCAGCTGGCATCAGAGGCAATACGATTCGCACAACGTAATTCTTTGCTTTCACTTAAGTAACTTCCTCCTTTGACCGTTTTTGGGTGTTTCGAGACGGGAACTGTTTTAGGATCTTGTGGTGAAATTTTTGAAAAGTAAGTAGGATCGTATTGATCGATTGTCCATTCACTCAGGTTGCCCAGCATATCATACAATCCCCATGCATTGGGCTTCAGTTGACCAACATGATGAAATTTGTTATTGCTGTTTTCTTTAAAGTAACCATGCTCTCTAAGAGCAGATGCATCTTCACCAAAAGGATAAGCCGTTTTGCTACCTGCCCGACAAGCGTATTCCCATTCTGCTTCTGTTGGCAAACGAAAAAATATTCCAGTCTTTGAATACAACCATTTGCAATACATGATGGCAGCTGCGTGACTCATGCTGTTGGTGGAATGTTTACCATCGCGGCCCATGCCCCAGGTTAGATCTATATATTGAGGAGTTGCACGGGTTACACCGTCTAGATTTTTTGCTTGAGGAAGCGTAACATCTTTAAAATACAAATCCCACTCGGCAAACGTCACTTCTTTTGTGCCCAACCAAAAAGAGGAAACTTTAATATCTGCTTGCGGGCTCTCGTCTTCGTCTCTCCCTCGTTCCGTCTGCGGACTTCCTATGGAAAAATTTCCTGAAGGAATTGCAGCAAGTTTAAAGGTTATAGATGTGCCAGGGATGGATTGATCGTAAGTTTTGAAATCCTGGGCAGCCGAATAATGGATACTTATTAGTAAGGATAGAGTTAATGTTTGAAATAGTTTCATAAATCGAATTCAAGCTGAAAGTCGAAAGTTTAAAGCTTAAAGTGGTTCGGTACAGATTTGCTTTCAGCTTTCAACTTTTCACTTTAAGCTTTTTTACTTCTTTTTAATGAGTGCCATATAAAATCCATCAAACCCATCCGAAGGCCAAATGCGTTTTTCTTCTATGAGCTCAAACTTACCTTCGGATTCTGAGATAAACTTTTGCACCTGGTCTTCATTCTCAGAATGTAAAATGCTGCATGTCGAATAGACCATCATGCCGCCAGGTTTTATCATAATACTGTAATCTTTTAAAATATGTTGCTGAAGTTCTTTAACGCGATCGATGAAATCCATATTCAGTTTCCATTTGGCATCAGGATTTCTTCGCAGCACACCAAGGCCAGAACAAGGTACATCAAGCAATAAACGATCAGCTGAATTTTCTAATCGTTTAATTGTTTTTGAAGATTCAATCAGACGCGGTTCAATGTTAGCCACACCTGCTCTGCGCGCGCGCTTTTTTAATTCATCTAGTTTCCATTGCTCCGTATCCATGGCAATGATTCGTCCTTTGTTTTGCATGAGCGCAGCAAGGTGAAGAGTTTTGCCACCACCACCAGCACACGCATCGATCACGCGCATTCCAGATTCTACTTTTAAATAAGGTGCGATAAGTTGAGATCCAGCATCCTGAACTTCAAACAGACCATCTTTGAACTGCTGGCGTGTGAAAATATTTTGTCGCTGTTCTAAGATCAAGGCATCCGGAAATTCCTTTGGAGCCTCAGTTTCAATTTCTTCAGTATTTAATTGAGCCTGCAATTCTTTGCGAGATACCTTAAGCGTATTCACGCGCAGCACAACACTCGCTTCCTGATTAAGCGCTTCTAATTCAGTCTCCCATTTGTCGCCAACTTCTTTTTCGCCCAACTCATCCATCCAATCTGGGATGGATTCGCGTACCTTTCGTGTATTCTTAAGGTGTTCATAAGCCGCCACAATTTTTTTCTGATTCAACCCCTTGAGCTCTTCCCAATCAGGCAACTCAGTT
>JANOQK010000084.1:0-7774 GCA_031414855.1 Bacteroidia bacterium
ATGCTAAACAGAAATAAAGGCATAATCTTTTTCTTAATTTTCAGTTTTATATTTTTTAAATCAGAGCCCCTTTCAAGAAACTCGATTGAACGTTAGTCTGTATGAATTTTGCGATGGAGCGAATTAGAAAAAAAGTAATAAGTTTAAATCTAGACTTGGTTAGCTACCAAAATGCATTGAATAAAATAATTTTCTTAGCTAAGAATAAGACTTCGAGTTACGTCTGCTTTGCGAATGTTCATATGACTATTGAATCATATGATGATGGAGACTTTGCTGAACAGGTGAATAATGCATCTTTGGTTCTTGCCGATGGTGTGCCACTGGTCAGATTTGTCAATTATTTTTACGGATGTAAGCAGGAGCGAATTGCCGGGATGGATTTATTCCCTGATTTAATAAAATTGGCTGAGGTCAATCATTTGAAGATTTTCTTTTTTGGCACCACTCCTGAAGTATTGGAGAGTATTAGGCTTAAGATCATGGAAGAATTTCCAGAGTCTGAGATTGTGGGATTGATTTCTCCTCCTTTTGACAAATCTTTGGACGATGAGACCTATGTTAGTGCCATTATAAACTCTGAAGCGAACCTAGTATTTGTAGCCTTGGGTTGCCCAAAGCAAGAAAAGTGGATGGCCAATCACTCTAAAAAAATAAGCGCGGTTCTTTTGGGCGTGGGCGGTGCTTTTCCTGTTTTTGCCAACCTATCCAAGAGAGCCCCTTTATTTGTTCAAAATATGGGATTGGAATGGCTTTACAGATTAATACAAGAACCAAGGAGATTGTTTGGAAGATATTTTAGAACTAATACCAAATTTCTTTTCCTTGTACTCAAAGAGAGAGTAAAAGTTTTGTTAAGAATGGAGTCAATTAGCTTACTTTAATTCGTACTAAATTGAATTCTCCTTTTTCCTATTTCGCAGAAAAGAAGCATGAGGTTTTAGTAGGACTCTTTTACTTATTTGTTTTTTTTATTCCTCTTTCTTCTTATATAAGCGTAAGGATACTTGTGGTAACGTTAATATTTTCTCTTTTTATAAAGAGCAAAGAAAAAATTAACCTACTCCAAGCTTGGGATATTATATTCTACTTACTTGTATTGATAGCGGGATTAGTATATTCTGCAGATATTTCTTCTGGCTTGAAAGTATTAGAGACAAATTTTTCTTTTTTAGCTATTCCCATTGTACTTGCAAAAGTATTTGAAGTCGGTGATAAGTTTCGAGGCAAAGTGATTCGTGCGTTTTCATATGGATTAATTTCAGCTTCTGTTATATGTTTGATCTATGCTATATATAGATACGTAATACAAGAAGATGGCAAATTTTTCTTTTTTGATTATTTTACTGAACCCATTTATTCGCACCCAACTTATTTCGCTTACTATCTTATATTTGCCATCTCAACGGAACTTTACTTTTTATACTATCGTCAGGGAGGGAGTTCTACTCTTAAAAGATATACTACTATTCTATTTTTTTTCTTCATTCTGATTTTAACGGGAGGTCAAACAGCCTTTATAAGTTTGCTCTTTGTTTTTTCTTTTTTCATTCTCAAATTTTTCACAGAGGAAGTGAACTTGGAAAAAAAGATAGTGACTGGACTTATAGTTTTGATGCTCTCTTGTATGTTTTTAATTAGCATTGTCGAAAAGGGTAGTCGAGCAGCGGCACTTAATGATTCATGGGAACGAGCTATTTTATGGGAGTCAGCAATATTGGCTAACTCAAATCCATTTTTTGGTGTGGGCACTGGTGACTATAAGATTGCCTTGAATGATTACTATACAACACATAATTTGGAGCAATTTGCTTCAGAAAGTTATAATGCGCATAATCAATTGATACAACTTTTGTTTTCCAATGGTGTTTTTGGTGTACTTGCTTTTAGTATTATGATTGGACGACCTTTATACCTGGCTGTGAGGGATAAAAATATTTTAGCCATTTTATGCGTTTTCCCATTTTTGATCTATGGAATAACGGAAGTTTTTTTGGGGCGCTACCAGGGAATTGTCTTTTTCGCATTACTTCACCAGATTTTTATATCTGAAATGAATTCAGAGACACATCGCTCAGTGGCTCAATTGATTCAAAAAACATAATTTGCAAGAATGTCCGGGTTATTTAAAATACTCCTTTTTCTTAGCGATATTCTGTTGTTAAATCTTTCTCTTTTCACGGCTTTTTACGTACACGATAATTCTTTCTTTGCCACTGATAGGGTGGGATTTATTTACCTTATTATTTATAGCAATCTAGCTTGGCTTTTTTTGGTTATGGTTTCAGCTCCCTATGGGCTTACCAAAGGATGGACCGTTTCAAAGATTTTAAAGAACCAGGTTGCTTTTCTCTTTATTCATTTACTGGTAATAGCTTCTCTTGTTATCTTTTTCAATAAAAATTATAGCCCTTTTCAAATCGCTTTAATTTATCTTGTATTCACTCCCCTATTTTTCGGTTATCGATTAATTTTATTTTATTTCCGAAAACTATCGACAGGAGCAATCCCCAACCATAATTTTCTGATCATAGGCAGAAATTCACTGTCTCACGAAGTGCGTAAATTTTATCTGATGAATCCTGAACTGGGATATAGATTCAAAGGCTATGTTGAAATTAAGAAGAAGGATTTTCCTCTTGAAGAAATTCAAACAATTTGCGCAGCCCATAATATCCACGAAATATTTTGCTGCGCTCCTTCCGTGAAGGAGGGTGAATTAAATGACCTAATCAACTTTGGTTTGGATTCGCTCATAAAGGTAAAACTGATTTTTGAATCGCCTTCGAAAGACCAGCACTCTATCCAATTGGAAAGATTTGACAAGTCTCCAGGCATTGATGTAGCTACGTTGGCACTGGATGAAACCAGGAATCAATTTCTAAAGCGTGGATTTGATCTGTTGTTCGCTACGTTGTTTGGAATTCTAGTGTTGTCTTGGCTTATTCCATTGGTTGGGTTAATTATTAAAATGGATTCAAGAGGGCCGATATTTTTTATTCAGCAACGCAACGGAATGGGCAACACGCCATTTGGGTGCATTAAATTTAGAACGATGGTTCCGAATAAAGAATCTGACGAAAAGCAAGCCACTAAAACTGATCCTAGAATTACGAAAGTTGGTCGCTTTTTGCGTAAAAGTAGTATTGATGAATTGCCGCAGTTCATTAATGTTTTAATTGGAAATATGTCTTTAATTGGTCCGCGGCCTCATCCTATTAAATTGAATGAAAAATTCATGGTAAGCATAAAAAACCTAATGTCAAGGCATTATGTGAAGCCGGGTGTTTCTGGCCTCGCCCAATGTATGGGCTATCGCGGAGAGACTAAAGATCTTGCAGACATGGAAAACCGTGTTCGCTTAGATCGTTACTATATCGAAAACTGGACCTTCTGGCTCGATATTAAGATAATTTTTCTTACCGTTGTTAGCCTAATCAGAGGTAGTGATAAAGCATTTTAATTCCTAAACCTTGAGTATTTCATTACTTGTTATCTATACGCTCACCGCTTTTACAATTTCCGTACTATTCTTTCCAGTACTGATTAAATTGTTACAGCAATGGAATCTTTTTGACAAACCAGGCGATCACAAAATACATCAGGATTTCACTCCATCTATGGGTGGCATATGCATTATACTTGGAGTTATTTTCACGCTGCTCATTTCATTTAATCTGCAGGAATGGATCGGGCAAAAATACTTTTTTGTGGCCATGGCGATCATGTTTATTACCGGCTTGAGAGATGATATTTTGGCACTTGATCCAGTCAGGAAGTTAATCGGACAAGTCTTGCCTATCGTAATTCTGGTTGTTTTTGGCAACGTGTATTTAACTTCATTTTATGGAACTCTGGATGCAGTTATCTTTCCAACATGGCTAGGATGGTTAATTACAATTTTCACAATTATTATTCTCACCAATGCATATAATCTTATTGATGGCTTGGATGGCTTGGCAGGTACAATTGGGTTGATAGTCCTTCTTTTCTATGGTTGTTGGTTTTTCTTGGCAGGTTATCCTTATTTTTCCATTCTGGCTTTTGCTTTTTGCGGATCCATACTTGCATTTCTTATTTTCAACTGGCAGCCCTCGAAAATATTTATGGGGGACACTGGGGCACTTGCCATCGGTTTGTTGCTGTCTTATTTGAGCATTCATTTTATAAATATTAATTACAATCTGCTAGAAAATCATCCGGCTCGATTTGAAGCTTCTATTGGCACAGCTGTTTGTGTCTTGATTATTCCCATATTCGATACGTTAAGGGTAATTATTTTGCGACTAAGAAGGTTTGAATCACCATTTCATGCGGACCGAAATCACCTTCATCACCAATTTTTGAATCTGGGTTTTACGCATTCGAAAGCCACTTTATTTTTGGGCGGCCTGAACATTTGCTTCGTCATTTTGGCCTGGATTTTAAGAAACAACTCAGATAAGCTAATTTTACCCGTGGCAATTGCCATTTGTTTAGTCATTAATCAGATTTTGAAAGTCGCGCAAAGGAAATATGGAGACGATAGGGGAAAAAGTAGCATCTCTTAAGGTTGAGATTGAAAATTTCAAGCACAAGGTATCTGATGATCTTGAGGTATTCCGTCTAAAATTCATCAGCAAAAAAGGAGCTATCTCCGAACTTTTCGAAGAATTCAAACAGGCCAGTGTAGAAGAGAAAAAGACGTTAGGAAAGGTTCTTAATGAACTCAAGCAAGCAGCTGAAGCAAAATTTAAACAACTAAGTGAAGAACTTGAGTCTTCCACTACTTCAGCGAGTATTGATATCGATTTATCTTTGCCTTCAGTGCCCAATAAGACGGGGAGTCTTCATCCGCTGAATATTACCCGTTATAAAATCTTAGAGGTATTTGAACGGTTAGGATTCAATGTGGCAGACGGTCCTGAGATAGAAGATGACTGGCATAATTTCACGGCTCTAAATTTCCCGGAGAATCACCCTGCCCGTGAAATGCAGGATACATTTTTTGTGGAAAAGAATCCGGATGTGCTTTTGCGCACCCATACTTCAAATGTGCAGATTAGGTTGATGAAGGAACAAAAACCTCCCATCCGCGCTATTATGCCAGGCCGTGTATATCGCAACGAAGCCATCTCAGCCCGCGCGCACTGCTTCTTTCATCAGGTGGAGGGTCTTTACGTTGATAAAAACGTGGGGTTCTCCGATCTCAAACAAACACTTTATCATTTTGCCAAAGAGATGTTTGGGAAGGATACCAAAATAAGATTGCGTCCTTCTTATTTTCCGTTCACCGAGCCAAGCGCTGAGATTGATGTGTCTTGCTTTATCTGTGGAAGCAAAGGCTGCAACGTTTGTAAATATTCGGGTTGGGTGGAGATAGCCGGTTCGGGTATGGTTCATCCAAACGTATTGCGTAACTGTGGGATTGATCCAGAGGAATACACAGGCTTTGCATTTGGTATGGGCATAGAAAGAATAACTATGCTTCGACATGGAATAAATGATTTGCGTTTGTTCTCCGAGAACGATATTCGCTTTCTCAAGCAATTCAAAGCGGTCGTCTAGCTTTTAACAGAAGCCTATTAATGAATGTCCCATTCGTTGATTTAAAAACTCAATACCTCAGCATCAAACCCGAAGTGGATGAGGCTGTAGGCTCAGTTTTTGAAAACAGTGTTTTTGTTGGGGGGCGTTTCGTTTCAAAATTTGAGAGGGCGTTTTGCGAATTTTATAATGTCAATAATTGCATTGGTGTTGGTAATGGTACCGATGCTCTTTTTCTTATCCTCAAGGCCTTAGGAATAGGAATTGGAGATGAAGTAATTACTCCCGCACACAGTTGGATATCTACGGCAGAGACAATTTCCTTCGCTGGAGCTACGCCTGTTTTTGCAGATGTGGACGATCTTCATTATTCAATTACACCTGGAGTTATTTCGGCAAAGACTAATAGCAAGACTAAAGCTGTTATAGTAGTTCACTTGTATGGGCAGGCAGCTCCCGTGAAGGAGATTGCTGAATTTTGCAAAAAGAACAACTTATTCCTGATTGAAGACTGTTCACAAGCCCATTTAACTGAGGAGTCGAATCAATTAACTGGAAAATTTGGCGTGGCAAGTGCCTTTAGTTTTTATCCTACTAAAAACCTTGGCGCATATGGTGATGCGGGTTGCGTTATTACTTCAAATGAAGAATTGGCTGTAAAAATCAGGAGGCTGGCAAATCACGGAGGTCTTTCTAAGGATGAACACCTAATAGAAGGAATTAACAGCCGCCTAGATTCCTTGCAGGCTGCTTTCTTAAGTGTTAAACTTAAGCATTTGCAAAAATGGACTGATCAGCGAATTCAAAATGCCTCTCTGTATTATTCTTTAATAAAAGATGTAAAAGGAATTGTGCTCCCCCATGTTCGACCTGATACCAAACACACGTTTCATGTGTTTGCGATCAAGGCAAAGAGAAGGAGCGAGTTGAAATTTTTTTTGGAGACTCATGGTATCCAGACCATGATTCACTATCCAACAGCTTTACCATTTGAACTGGCTTACTCCAATTTTAAGTATTCAAAGGAAGATTTTCCGGTTGCCTTAGAATTATCGCAGGAAGTTTTATCGTTACCTATTTATCCAGAGTTAGCGGAGGAACAGATCACGTATGTTTGCGAGCAGATAAAAAAATTTTACCGCTAAGACGCCATGGCGCAAAGAATTATTATGAAAAGATTTGCTGCTAATTCTAAATTTTGCATTTTATTCAAGCGATTTGTTAACAATTTTTAATTTAACCCTTGCGTCTCCGCGACTTCGCGGTGAAAAATAATGGAATTCAAAGACATCCACATAGTAGCAGTAATTGGAGCTGGCACCATGGGGCAGGGAATTGCTCAGGTCTGCGCACAAGCAGGTTACGCAACTTTACTTTTTGATGTCAATAATGATTTACTTGGAAAAGCAATAGGATTAATAGGGGGAAATTTGAATGGCGCAGTCGAGAAAGGGAAACTGAGCTCAATCGAGAAAGAGCAGATTCAAAATCGAATTGTACTTGCTGAAGAATTGACTAACGTAAAAGCGGATTTAATTATTGAAGCCGTTGTCGAAAATCTGGAGGTTAAGCAAAAGCTGTTTCAGGAATTAGAAACCATTAATAATGGCGAGGCTATTTTAGCGACCAACACATCTTCTATCTCAGTTACTCAAATAGCTTCTGTACTTAAAAATCCTGCTAACTGCATTGGGCTTCATTTTTTCAATCCAGCACATCTGATGAAGTTAGTTGAAATTGTTTCTGGCGACTTGACAGATCCTAAACTTGTTGAAACACTAAGAGAGTTTTCAAGAAAACTCAGAAAAACTTCAGCGCTGGCGAAAGATTCTCCCGGTTTTATCGTTAACCGTGTTGCCAGGCATTATTATGTAGAATCATTGAAGTTGCTAGAGGAAAATAGTTCTGATGTCGAATCGATCGATAAACTTCTTCGGTCGGCTGGTTTTAAAATGGGCCCATTTGAATTGATGGATTTGATCGGCCTTGATACTAACCTTGCCGTAACGACATCTGTGTTTAACGGCTTTAATCAGGCTCATAAATTTCGCCCCAGCAAAATTCAACAGCAAAAAGTAGCAGACGTCCAACTGGGTAGGAAAACAGGAAAAGGATTTTATGATTATCCAGGAAATCCAGAACGCAGATGACACAGATGAGCCATGATGAGCAAGGATTTGGACATAAGAAGGATTCAAAGAAGAGATCATTTTTTATCCTAAGCGATCTGCGTACTCAGCGTTCCAAA
>JANOQK010000085.1:0-3692 GCA_031414855.1 Bacteroidia bacterium
CTCCACAATTATTTCCTTTAGAAGAGGAGGTTCCTCCGTGAGTGTAATATCCAACGTTGACGATGAAGTGAAATCAATACGGTTCGTCCATTGTTCATATCCAACAAAGGAGCAATCAATTGTATAGCTTCCTTTCGGAACTGTGATGGAATAAAATCCAAAAGCATTACAGACCACACCGGTTTGAAGCTCTTTCACAAAAAGTGTTGAACCAATCAATGCTTCGCCTGTGCTGACATCCTTGACAAAACCACTTAGTGTAATAGTCTGACTGGATTTTGTGGATTTTTTTTCTGGCTTTAAGATGATCTGATCTTCTACGAATGAATAACTAAGTCCAAATTGCGTTGATAAATCATTCAGAATAAATTCAAATGTTTTATTGGATGCTACGTAATCAATCTTCTTATCCGCTTCTATTCTTTTCGGATTATAAGAAAATGGGATTCCGCTCTTTTGCGAAATCATGTCTAACACTTCAGCGAGGGATAATTGGGTGGCCGTTATACTAATGACTGCATCTGGTAATTTTTTCTGTGCTGAAGCATTCGCGCAAATGAAATAAATGGCGAAAGCAATAAACCAAAAAGGACATGCTCTTGATTGTTTTTGGCAGATTAACATCCGGCACTGATGATTTCAATCTGATTACCCTTGATCCTGTACTCCAGATTAAGGGTGTTTTTCAACACATTCATAACGGATTCCAGTGATTGGTGATCAAATGTTACCGTAACAACACACGATGCAGAAATAGTGGCAGGTAATTTAATATTGGTCTGATAGGTTTTGTTTAAGGTTTCAATTACAGATTGCAGATCATTCTCCACAAAAACAAGTTTGAGCGTATTCCAGGCTAAAAAGTTAATATCCTGGTTGGCACCACTCTTTAAATCGTTAGTCGCTTTGGAATAAATTCCTTTTTGTCCTGCTTCCAGTCGTACTTCCTTATTCGCCTCCGGTATTGAAAATTTTACAAGACCTGTTTGGACAGTGACCTCTATCTCTTTGCGAACGGTGTAGCCTTGCACATTGAAGGAGGTTCCCAATACTTCTACTTCAGCATTGTTGATATGAATTACAAATGGTTTTAGTGGATCCTTCTCCACCTCAAAAAAGGCTTCTCCTTTTAAGCTTACCGTTCTATTCGTTTCTCCGAACGTTGAACCATAAGATAATTCGGAATGCTTGTTTAATGTGACTTTCGATCCATCCGGCAAAGAGACGGAGAGAACATTGTCAGCCGTTTGAAATTGTATATCTGCGTTCCTGAAAACAAAATAGTTGATAACAAATCCAGACACTATCAACAACAAGAGGACTGCCGCTATTCTCAGCCAGGGTCTTGAAGGATTTTCAGGGTTCAGTGTGCGTATAGGCGTTTCTTTTTTTTCAATAGTGTTGACAAATTTCTTCCACTCCTGATCAACATCAACAACAATCTCTTCTTTTGATCTTTGAGTCACGTGAGCCGTGCTCAACTCAAAGGCTTTTTTTAGTTCATGAAAATGCTTTTCATTTTCAACATGCTGAGCTTTCCATACCTGCAACTGCTTTTCTTCTTCCGTAGAAGTCTCGCCCGCTAAATACCGTATGATTAAATCCTCTTGCATGGTTTTCGGCTTATCGCACAACTATCCTAAGTTTATAACACATCATAACACGTTTACCCTTACTTGATAAACAGAAAAATTAATACCGATAGAAATTCCTTCAAATGCTCCCTCAAAACACCTAGTGCTTTTGACATCTGGGCTTCTACTGTTTTAATGGAAATTCCTAGTTTTTCGGCAATTTGGGCATATTTAAGGCCTTCTATTCTGTTCAACTCAAACACCGCCCGGCATTTTTGAGGCAACGATTGAATTGCCGTTTCAATCTCGGTTTCCAATTCCGCAGTCCCCATAGGGTCAATAGTATGGGCAAATTCTCCTTCGGCCACATTTTCAATCATCACATTCTTTTTCTTGTCTCTGATATAGTTCAGAGAACGATTGCGAACGGCCGTGTACAGGTAACTATTGTAATTCATATCGACAGGTAGGCCTTCGATTTTTTCCCATAAGGCAACAAAGACTTCATGCACTACCCCTTTGGCCTCATCCAAATCTCCCACGTACTTCATTGAAAAACTGCACAGCGGCTTGAACAGCTCTTTGAACAATTTCTCAAACTTTGTTAAATTATTCTCTGCCAAAATTTTGGATTAGGAGTACCTAAAAGCAAATCAAATACCAATAAAGATATTAAAAATAAAAGGGCGAATCGCAAGGCGTTAAGTGTTTCCATTACCCTTATCTTTCAAAAGCAATTCAGACTAAACATGAAAAAAATAGTTTATTCATTTGTGCTCCTTCTGACATCAGTGTCTCTTTTAGCACAAACTTCCCGAAAAGAAAATGAGGCGATGATCAGAGCATCACGTACTTACTCTAATCAAGCGATCGGTAAACAAGATGTCGAAGGCGTTGCGGCTTATTGGCTACCAGATTTTGTTCAGGTGCGAGGCAACGGATCTCACCTTGTTGGTAAAGACACCATTGCTTCCCTTTGGAGAAAGTCATTCGTAGAAAACCCGAAAGTGAGTTATGTTCGAAATCCCTCTGAAGTTATTATCAGCAACTCAGATTCATTAGCCTGGGAAAACGGAAACTGGATTGGAATAAACTCTTACAGCAAAGGAGGAAAATATTCAGCCATGTGGCGCAAACGAAAGGGTGTTTGGAAATTGCAGGCTGAACTTTTTGTTGCTCTTGAGTGAGTACCCTATGTCTTCTGCTTTTTCTTTTTCGCGGAAGGAAACAACACATTATTTAAGATCAGTCGATAGCCTGGAGAATGAGGATGTAAATTCAAATCTGTTATCATTCTCCTGCGGCCAGGCGAACCTTCCGGATCGTGCCCGCCATAAAACGTCCAATGGCCGCGACCCAATTCACCATAGATATATCGCACATTATTAGCACTTGCGTTTTCCCCTAACACCAATACCTCTGGCTTAATAAGATCGGCATTAAAGGCAGTTGTTTGTCCCATGAACTCTTTGATTACCTGCTCATGATCCTGAGTTAGCATAGTTGGAATAATGTCCCATTTCGCAGAAAAGTCAAACAAGGTGAAGAAGCCGTTAGAAGACTCACCAAAATCCTGTCGGCCTGTATTGATATCAGAAAACTTTCGGCTGCTGCCAGGTTCCAATATAAAATTTTCAAATGCAAGTGTCTTTGTAAAATCAAGTTTTGACTGAGCGTTTGATTCAGGATCATCACCGTCAAAAAAACTTTCAATAATATCTACACCTTCGGCAGCTAATGCAATGTCAAATGTCTCGGCACCAGAACACATAGCAAACAGATATCCGCCACCTGCACAAAAGCCTTTTATTCTTTTAGCTACATCCAGTTTCATCTGTGATACCTTGGCATAACCTAGTCTCATCGCACTCTCTTGTTGTATCTTCGATTCAATAACAGATGACTCTCTTCTCATAAACCTTCCATGTTGCCCGGTGAAATCCTCATGATGCAAGTGAAGCCAGTCATACTTCACCAACTCATCTTTGAGCACCTCATCATCATAAAGCATCGTATAAGGAATTTCTGCATAGGTTAGGACCAGAGTCACTGCGTCATCCCAAGGCTGAATACTTTTGCCAGTGGTAGCGTCCACTTCGGGGGAATAAACCGCAATTT
>JANOQK010000086.1:0-16701 GCA_031414855.1 Bacteroidia bacterium
ACATGCGGGATTGGCAAATAAGTTTTTTGCCTTTACAGAAAATGTAGAACGAGAACGTGTTTTGAAGAATGCCGACCACATCGCACCAAGTTTTGACGAATTTTTATACTTGAATAAATTGAATACTGCCATCTCCTATCCCAAAAATAGAATCAATGTTTTATTATTAGAGAACGTACATCCCGTTGCCATTGAACTGATGAAAGCGGAGGGCTTCAATGTAGAAACCTACTCAGCCGGGTTAGATGAGGATGAATTATGTGAGAAGATAAAAAATATTTCTGTTCTTGGCATTCGTTCAAAAACTCAGGTAACAGCTAAAGTCCTCGATAATGCAAGTCGATTAATGGTGATCGGAGCCTTTTGCATTGGCACCAACCAGATTGATTTAAAAGCAGCTACTAAAAAAGGAGTTGCCGTTTTCAATGCACCTTTTAGCAACACAAGATCGGTTGTAGAGCTAGCCATTGCACAGATGATTATGCTCATGCGAAACATTCCAGATAAGTCTTCAAAGATGCACGCTGGCAAATGGGACAAATCTGCTGCAGGAAGCTTTGAAATCAGGGGAAAAAAATTGGGCATCATCGGTTATGGAAATATTGGAGCTCAACTTTCAGTGATTGCAGAAAATTTGGGAATGAAAGTCTTCTACTTTGATAAAGAAGAGCGACTTGCACTTAGTAACGCAACTAAATGTAAAACCCTGAAAGAGCTATTGTCACTCTCCGATGTCATCTCCCTGCATGTGGACGGAAGGGAATCAAACACCAACATGATTGGGGAGGAAGAATTCAAGTTAATGAAGAAAGGAGTTATCTTCTTGAATCTAAGTCGTGGGCATATTGTGGATATCAAAGCGTTGAAAGAAAATGTAGTGAGTGGAAAAGTGGCGGGATGCTCCATTGATGTTTTTCCTTACGAACCCATCAGCAACAATGAAGAGTTTGTCTCCGAGCTGCGCGGTTTGAGAAATACCATCCTAACTCCTCACATTGGAGGAAGTACATCAGAAGCACAGGAAAATATTGGCAATTTTGTACCCGGCAAAATGATGGAATACATCAACACAGGCAGTACCAGTAATAGTGTGAACTTTCCAAACCTCACGCTGCCCATTTTAGAAAATGCTCATCGGCTAATCCACATTCACAACAACGTTCCGGGTATCTTGGCAAAGATCAATCAAATATTGGCCAACAATGAAATCAACATTGTAGGACAGTATTTAAAAACAAATGAAACGATCGGCTATGTGATTACCGATATCAATAAGGAGTACAACAAGGATGTGATCAAAGAACTGAGGGCAATCGAGAATACGATTAAGTTCAGAGTGCTTTACTGAGCTTTCCTGAAAGTTGTATATTTGAAGTATGGACAATCTAATTGACAGAATTACAGTAGATTCTCAAGTCTGTAATGGCAAACCCGTTGTTCGCGGAATGAGAATTACCGTTAAAACTATTCTGGACTTTTTAGCTGCAGGAGAAACTGTAGAAAATTTACTGGAAGCTTACCCTTTTCTTGAAAGGGAAGATATTTTCGCGTGCATTCATTATGCCTCATTAGCAGTAGATCGGGATAAATCTGTTTTCAAGATTTCAGCTTAACGCCAAAATTTCTGGTTGATGTTAATCTTCCGAGGTATTTTAAATACTTCCATTCACCCGACTTTGAATTTGTTTCAGATATTGACACACGAATGAGTGATCAGAAAATCTGGAATTATGCATGCGAGAATGGTCTTATTATTTTGACCAAAGATTCTGACTTTTACACAAGATCTATTCTGAGCCCTAAGCCCGCTAAAGTCATTCATTTTCAATTTGGAAATTATACCCTCAAGGAACTACATATTTTCTTTGAGAAGAATTGGGAAATGATAAAAGAGAAAATAGAAAAATCCACCCTTGTGATTGTCGATGAGACTGAGATTAGAACAGTTTTATAAACAAAAATCCACCGGATTAAGAGAGGAATTTCTGAACCCCAGAAAGACAAGTTTTGAGCTGCTCCGTAGCCGCAACCTTCCACTGTTATCCTGCTTTTAGGGCGAGGTACTGACGTTGCCGTCAGCATGAGGCCTGGTTTTGTCCTAGAGCTTAACTCGGTATTGTTATAATTGTTAGGTTCAGCAAACGTGTCTCAAAATCCAAGTGGATTTTATGGTTCAAAAGTAAGTAAAACTCACACGTCTTAACCTCTTGATTAACTTCTAATTTTTTAGTAAGCAATTGATCAAGTTCTTGGCACGATAATAAGTTCAAGCTACTTTTGTTATTCTTATTCTAACCCGATGAATGTAAACTTTACGCCAGGACCCAGTCAACTTTTTTACACAGTCGAAGACCATACGCGACAAGCTTTTAAAGAAAGGATTCCTTCCTTATCGCATCGCAGTAAGGAGTTTGAAAGCATCTACGCTACCGTAAAAACTGGTCTTGTCGAATTGCTAAGTATACCAACTGGCTTTCATATCTTCTTTACGGGATCAGCAACCGAAATATGGGAAAGATCCATCCAGAATTTAGTGGAGAAGAACTCTTCACATTTTGTAAACGGAGCATTTTCCAAACGATACTTTGAAATTGCCGGGCAGCTTGGTAAAACAGCATTCAAAGTTGAATCGTCCTTGGGCACAGGATTCACGGAATCTACTTCATTACCTGACCAAACCGAATTAATTGCTTTAACACATAACGAAACAAGTACTGGCGTTTCATTGCCTCTGGGTTTCATAAATAGTTTTAATGACAAATATCCCGAAGCCTTTGTAGTAGTGGATGCTGTTTCCTCCCTTCCCTATCCTGATTTTGACTACAACAAGATCGATTCAGTATTCTTCTCTGTTCAAAAAGGATTTGGACTTCCTGCCGGACTTGGTGTATGGATTGTAAATGAAAGATGTTTAGCCAAGGCTGAAAAAATTTCCAAGGATGGCGGGTCGATAGGTACTTATCATAGCCTTCCAACTTTATTGGCGAATGAAAAGAAAAACCAGACTCCGGAAACACCAAATGTGTTGAGCATTTATCTACTTAGCAAAGTAATCCAAGATTTTAACAGAAGAGGCATTCAAATTATTCGCAAGGAAACAGAATACAAGGCTGCTATTCTTTATCAAGCATTAGAGGGGCACGGACTGGCAAAACCTTTTGTAAAAGATAAAACACATCGTTCTCAAACGGTTATTGTTGCAGAATGCGGCATTCACACTGAAAGAATTGCCAAGGACTTGGCAAAAGCTGGCTTATTTGCGGGAGACGGCTATGGAGAGAATAAAAAGAGCCAGCTTCGCTTTGCTAATTTCCCCACGCATTCAAAGGAGCAATTTGAATTATTGGTAGACACGTTAAATTCAATCTCCTGATCTCTGGTGTAAAATGCACATTACCAATGTAATTTTGAACTTCGTTAAACCTTCCGATATCAAAAAAGTCTAACCCACAGTCTCGAGCCTAACTTATTTGGAAGACAAAGAACTTTTACTAAAACTCCGCAATCCGGATACCCGGAATTATGGATTTAATATGCTCGTAAGAGCCTATCAGCAAAAAGTGTATTGGCTCGTGCGCAAAATGGTGATTGACCATGATGATGCCGATGATTTGACACAGGAAGTATTCATCAAAATCCATAAAGCGATTGATAATTTTCGTGAAGACTCACAACTCTACACCTGGATTTACAGAATCGCAACCAATGAATGTCTTACCTTCCTTAATAAAAAGAAAAGAAGGTTCTTTTTACCCATCGAAGATGTAAGCGAGGAGCTGAGTTCAAAAATTGATTCAGCGCCATACCTTACTGGTGATGACATCCAGAAAAAGCTACAAAAGGCACTGCTGACACTCCCCGACAAGCAAAGACTGGTTTTCAACATGAAATACTATGATGATCTTCCATACGAAGACATCTCTGAGATCACCAAAACCAGTGTTGGGGCACTGAAAGCCAGTTACCACCATGCGGTGAAGAAAATTGAGAATTATTTGTCAGATTGATTAAACTTTTGAGACACAATTAAGTCAAAGGAAAAAATGAAAAAACTAGAAGACATACCGAAAAAGCAAATTTTCGAAGTTCCGGAAGGATACTTTGACAAATTGCCTGGTGTCATTCAATCCAGAATTGCGGAGCAGATTCCTGTGCGTGAGCAAATATCCTATTTCGCACTGTCTTTGCGATATGCTTTACCTGCCATTGTTCTGATAGCAGCATCCTTTTTTGTCTACCAGAATTATTACAACGCTCAGCCAACCGATGCAGAGTCCATACTAGCCTCAGTCGACAGCCAGGATCTTGTGGATTATCTGGATGAAGATGATGTTTCGATAGAAGATATTTTAGAGAATGTAAATACAGAGGAGATAAACCCTGACGAATTGAATACAATGGAGTTAGACTTTAGTGACGTGGATTTAATGGAATTGTCAGATGAATTTGAAAACGATCAATTATAAAATTATGAAGCGGATCAAAGAATTATGCATGATGCTCCTTCTATTGCTGCCTACTTTGGGAGTTGCACAAGATGAGCAAGAATTTGTGGCGCCAGACCCGAATGCACGCAAGAAGATTGAAGCGGCACGGATTGCATTAATCTCAGAAAGAATGGGATTAACACCGCAGCAGGCCGAAAAATTCTGGCCTGTCTATCATGAGTTTGCTGGTAAGCAGGGAGAACTTCGTCAACAATTAAAGGAAGCCCGCAGGCAGATTGATCCTAACACTTCAGATCCAAAAAAAGACCAGGAAGTAGTTAATCTGGGACTCCAGATTAAGCAAAGAAGCCTTGATCTTGAAAAGGATTACTCTGGCCGCATGCTTACTGTTATTTCTGCACAACAAATGCTAAATCTAAGAAGTGCCGAAAAAGAATTTAATAGAATGGTATTAAACCAACTTCAGCAAAGAAGAGTTAATCAACAGCGAAAAGAGACTTTCAGAGATAAAAACCAACAGCTAAGGCAAAAACGCAATTAAACGTATAACCGAAATTTTTTGAGGTCTGGAGTGCTCTGTGCTAGCTTTATTATGTGCTGTTTCTATGGATATAGTCAACAGGATAGTAGTTCTTTGCCTAACCAGAACAACGCAAACATCCCTAAAAAGTCTGCAACTGATGTCCTGAATGAAGTAGACTCCCTACTCACTCTACAGGATTCTCTTTATATCTTTAACATGATTGATAGCATGTTATCCTTAGAGCCTATTCAGGAAACATCACAGATGGCTGTAAGGCTGGCCTACAATAGTAACATCACATCTACCGGCAGAACAATCGGCATTGATCAATTCGGTTTATCTGCTGGCGCCTCTTATTTCCACAAGTCTGGATTGTATGCCGATGTTTCGGGATACTGGAGCAAAGAATATGAGCCTGACTATTATTTGACAATTGCTTCTGCTGGCTATATGATATCGCCAGTGAAACGTTGGTCCTTGTTAGCCGAGTATAGCAGATTCATATATACAGATCCCGGGCCGGATGTTGTCATCCCTTATACGAATAACATTGGTGTGACTAATTTTATCAACTTTAAACCTATTGTTTTAAGGTTAGATTACTACTTCTATTTTGGTGAAAAGAATGCTCATCGGATTATGCCAGGTCTTGGCTTAAATCTGGAGAAAAGAAATTGGAAGGGCATTGATCGGATTTTGTTTTATCCGTCAGCGAATATATTATTCGGCACCGAAGTTATTACCGAATATTTTCCCTACGCAAGCACTCGCCTGGGCGCACTCCTTCGTATCCGAAATGGATTACCACTGTATTACACCCAGAATAAGACCGTATTCGGTGACATGAATTATTCTTTCTCAGCGCCAATTAGTGTTACACTAAACAATTGGAATTTTCTCTTTAGCTATATCTACAACATCCCAAAAGCCTTGCCAGGTGAAGAACTTAGCCTTACGAAAAGTGGCTTTTTATCCGCCACTGTTACACGATATATTAGGTTCAAATAATGTAAGATTTAAAGTTCAAGATTTAAAAAAATCAATTTTGAACTTTGAAGCTTGAATTTATAGGGAATACTTTTGTTTCGCCACAACTTTTGATACTTTTCAGGACTAATCTTGTCTCAGTATGAAAGCACTCTTCACGTTATTACTATTCTGTTCGATCATTCCTTCATTTAGTCAGGACTATCGATGGCAGCAACGCGTAGAGTACACGATGAATGTACATCTGGATGTAAGCACTCACAAAGTGACCGGTGATCAAAAGCTGGTCTACTATAATAATTCACCAGATACCCTTTCAAAAGTTTATTATCACTTATACTTCAATGCTTTTCAGCCAGGCAGTATGATGGATGTGCGTTCTAGAAATCTTCCTGATCCAGACAGAAGAGTGTTGGACAGAATTTCGAAACTGAAAGAGAATGAAATTGGATATCAACACATTCTTGCGTTAAAGCAAGACGGAAAAGAAGTTTCATATCACATTGAAGGCACAGTAATGGAAGTTACGCTTGCTAAGCCGATGCTACCGAAAACCAAGACAGTTTTCGAAATGAAATTTGAATCGCAAGTGCCTGTTCAGATTCGCAGATCAGGAAGAAACAACCGCGAAGGTATTGCCTACTCTATGACGCAATGGTATCCTAAAATGGCGGAATATGATTTTCAGGGATGGCATGCGTATCAGTATGTGGCACGTGAATTTCATAGTCCTTGGGGAGACTTTGATGTGAGCATTACTCTTGATCCAACATTTATAATCGCTGGAAGCGGTAAACTACAAAACCCTGATAAAATTGGATATGGCTATCAGAAAGAAGGTGCCACTTTTAAAAGACCAGAAGGTGAACTCACCTGGCACTTTGTGGCAAAGGATGTTATCGATTTTGCCTGGGCGGCTGATCCTGATTACACACATGATAAAGTTCAGGTGCCAAATGGACCAGAACTGCATTTCTTCTATCAAAAGAATGATAGAACGGCCGATGCCTGGAAAAAAACAGAGGATGCCGCTATCAAGGTTTTTCAGCATTTGAACGAACACTTTGGGAAATACCCATTCGATACCTACAGCATCATTCAAGGAGGAGATGGTGGAATGGAGTATCCTATGTGCACACTGATTATGGGAGAAGGGGGTTTTAATGCGGTTGCTGGAACCATGGCGCACGAGGTGGCACACAGTTGGTATCAAATGACACTTGCCTCAAACGAATCGCTTTACTCATGGATGGATGAAGGATTCTCGGACTTCGCCAGCGGTGAAGCCGGCCAATCTATTTTCAATGACGTTAATCCTCACGCAGGAAGTTATGCAGGCTACTTTGGACTGGTGGCAAGTGGACTGCAGGAACCCATTAGTCAACACGCTGATCATTATAACAACAATAGAGCATATAGCACTGGTGCCTATTCAATGGGTGCTATATTTCTTCACCAATTGAAATATCTTATTGGCACCGACAATTTTTATAAAGGAATGAAGCGTTATTACAATAGCTGGAAAATGAAACATCCTGAACCCAACGATTTTGTAAGAGTAATGGAGAAGACATCCGGCTTACAACTTCATTGGTACCTACGCTATTGGATCAACACAACAAAAAGAATTGATTATGGAATAAGCACTATAGCAGAACAAGACAATGCCACGTTTGTAACACTGGATCGTATAGGAGAATTCCCAATGCCAATTGATCTTATTGTCACCTATCTGGATGGATCAAAAGAAATATTCTACATTCCAATGAATGAGTTGTTGGGCAGCAAGCCAGTGGAAGACAGCTCCGTAATACGAACTGATTTACCAACGTGGCCTTGGGTGAATCCCAATTACACGCTAAAGATTGCCCGAAAGGCAAGTGACATTTTACATCTTGAGATCGATCCTAGTCAGCGCATGGCCGACATCAACCGGAAAAATAATAAAGTAATTGTGGCCGATCGGTTAGTTCCATATAAAGATCCAACTAAATGAGTTAATAGTTATCAGTTAAAAGCGTAATTGACTCTACTATAACTGTCTTTTAACGATTAACTTTTCTCTATTTACTAGTAACGAATTCAAGAATGATTCTCAATTACATCTGGGTAGGTTTTTTTTTAATTGCCTTTGCCGTTTCGCTTATCAAACTAGTTTTTTTTCAGGATGTAGGAGTTTTTCCGGCTCTCCTTACCTCCACGTTCGATATGGCTAAGACTGGCTTTGAGCTTTCATTATACCTAACAGGAATAATGTCTTTATGGCTTGGCATCATGAAGATTGGCGAGAAGGGCGGCATTGTACCAATACTTTCTAAAATAGTTGGCCCATTTTTCTCACGATTGTTTCCTGAGATACCAAGAAACCATCCGGCCACAGGTTCTATCATTATGAATTTCAGCGCGAATATCCTGGGCTTGGATAATGCAGCTACTCCGCTAGGTTTAAAGGCGATGAAAGAAATGCAGGAACTTAACCCTGATAAGGAAACTGCTTCTAATGCACAAATCATGTTCCTCGGTTTAAATACGTCAGGGCTTACGGTTATACCATTAGCAATCATTTTGGATCGTTCTATTTTAGGTGCCGCAAACCCAACGGATATTTTTATTCCAACATTGATTGCCACCTCCATATCAACTATTGTAGCACTTATCACTGTTTCACTATATCAAAAAATAAACCTTTTCGACAAGGTCATACTTGGCTATCTCGCCATTTTTGGTACGGTGATTGGAGGTTCAGTCTATTACTTCACTACACTGAACCAGGCGGCTCTTCAATCCCAATCCAGCCTGATTAGCAGCCTGATTATCATTTCGGTGATAGTTTCTTTTCTAATATTAGGAATGACAAAGAAACTACCGCTCTTTGAAACGTTCATAGAAGGCGCAAAGGAAGGCTTTGAAACATCCATTAAAGTAATCCCCTACCTGATTGCCATATTGGTTGCCATTGGAGTATTTCGTGCTTCAGGAGCGCTTGACTATATCATTAGTGGCATAGGATGGCTGGTTGCTCTTATGGGCTGGAACACCGACTTTGTTCCAGCTCTTCCTGTTGCTTTCCTCAAGCCACTTAGTGGTGGTGCAGCAAAAGGAATGATGGTAGAAACGATCAAGACCTTTGGTCCGGATTCCTTTGCGGGAAGGCTTGCCAGTATTTTTCGGGGTTGCACTGAAACCACCTTCTATATGCTGGCAGTCTATTTTGGCTCTATCAGCGTTCGTAAAACCAGGTATGCTCTTACAGTTGGTTTGATTGCAGATTTTGCAGGAATTATTGCAGCAATTTTCGTGGCATATCTATTTTTTCATTAAACTTGAATTATGGAAAAGAAAGCAGAAGTTCAAAAGACCATTTACGATAACGCCAAAAGTCATTTCCTTGGCAACTTCCCAGACTCCCTACCTATTGAACAAGCCTATGTGCACATTGGTATGTACTTGGGTTGGATAATTGACATGGATCTTTACTCTGAATATTTTGAAGAAGAAGCTTCCGGCCAAATATTCCGTTTTAAAAGGCGTGAAATATCTTGTACGATTTTAAGTGAGATCTGGGATGGCTATTTGGGATTTGAACTTTTCAATCGGCCAGGAAATATGTTTACCTACTACTATTACGGAGGTGGGCTTTTTAAAGCTGATTATGATGAACTAATGGTAAAGGCTCTTCCTTCGATTTATCATGTCACTGACAGCTGGGACAATTACGAAAAAATGAAAGTAAGAATGACGATGCGCTTTCAGGATTGGAGAAAGCTGACCGGTAATTAAATCTTACTTCACCACCTTTCCTGCTTTATCAATCACAACCACTTTGCTGCCACCAGAGGGATCTGAAATTTTTATTGAAAGTTCACCTGTATCAGACTGATAACGGAGTTCAGAGGGTAACATTTCTAGTGAATAGTTAATACTCCACGCCAAGCCATCTGTACGATAAATCTTCGCCAGTGTTGAGGGGTACTTGTCTTCTACCTTGCTTTCTCCATACAGGAGTACAAAATAGACTTGACCTTTCCCATCAGTTGCTGACATTCCCTTTGTGACAGGCAAATTTCTCAATTTGAAAGTATTCTTGTCAACCGGGAAATTAGCCTTAACATCTCGCAAATGTGACCCTGTTACAGTATAGAAATAGCCGGTGGCTGTAGAATCAGTAAAGTGTAGACCAGCAGTATAATCTTCTTCTACTAACACCAAAGGTTTGAATTTATAGTTTTGCTGTAGGGCGTCCGAAAATAATGGAATTGAGTCATTTCCATCCAGAACCCATTTCAAGGACTGCATAGTATTTTCCCACTCCTTTTCTTTTTTTAGGATCTCTCGTTCGGCAAAATCCTTTGTTGATTTTGCGAGACTTTTTAAAACAGTTAGATTACCATAAGCATGGGTTACAAAATGCACGTAATTTTCCGCATCAAGTTGGATGTTTCTTTCAACTAGATGACCCGCCAGGCTATCAATTTTTCTCACCGCAGCAACTTCTGACTTTACACAGCTGATACGAAGATTCACGTCTGCTGAATCCTTAAGAGATTTGTTGGTAATTAGTAATGAGCTGTATTCAAGTTCAGAAATTTTCATGCCAAATACTGCCATCGGCAATGGGTCAGGGTCAAACTTCTTAAGATTGGTATAAAGAAGCTTATCCACTAGTTGCGTTAAATCGCTTTTTACCGAAATAGAATCCTTGGTCAGTTTTTCGCGAAGTTTATTTATTTCAATGTCATAGGAAATCAAATGTTCCAATAGTGGTGTTACCTCTTTGTCAATAATATCTATGCTGGACATAGCCCAACGTTTATAATCCCATATTTTGAGGTCATCTTTTGTAAAATCTGCCTGAGTATTTCCATCCTTTTTAAAGTCTTGTATATCGGTTGCATCCAATACCTGATTATAGCCCGTCTTGCCAATTACCTTAGCGGTAGCCTTGTAGTCATTAAAGGCGATGAGAAATGTGTCATACTTCATAACAATAGTCTTCAGATCACCCATCAACTTTTGATCCGATCTAAGATAAAATTCCTTTAAACCGGGAAAGCTATTTTGAATGGTGATGAAGGCTTTCATCACACTCGCATATGCACGCTCGGAACTCTGATATTGGAAAATCAGGGTTTTAACCTTCCCTTTTCGGTCAGTCAGACCTTGAATGCGCTTTTCTAAATCAAACTTCACATCCGACAACTTAATTTCGAATTTTACAGTACGAAGATCCCTTCGGCTGTAGGCTTCATAATACTCTTCATTTCTGTTAATCTCCTTCTCCGTAATTACTTTATTGGCCAAATCATAAAAATATACGGCCGAGTCCATATTGGTAATCATTAAGTCAGTCTGCAGGAGTATATCATTCTTTCCAGCTTTATCATGGTAGATGCTGCCCATGAACAAATAGGCATTTGGGTTGTCGTCATATTCCCTCAGATACCTTTTTAGAAATGGTTCGGCCTGCTCATACTGCTTGGCATTAAGCAAAATAAAGAGATCCTTGTACTTCACCTTTTGTGCCTTAGCGCTAAAAGCAATTGGTAAAAGAATCATAAAAAAGTAAATTGATTTTCTAATCATTTTAGAGAAATAATTGTACCAAATTACAGAAATAATGAGATTTGATAAACATCTGCCAATAACCAAGCCAAAAGCTACCTATGCGATTTATTGAATTCGTGAAACCCGTGATAGGCACCCTTATTGTAATCGGGCTTTTACAGGCAACAGGCTTTATGGGAACTGTTTCCTTTTTTACACAAACGGCAGCACTACACTCTGGATTATTAAATGCTGGTTACGAGGAACGTAAAAATCCTCAAGATTTTGATTACAATTTTACCATTAAAGATTTAGCAGGAAATAAAATCAACTTCGAGCAGTTTAAGGGAAAGGTGATTTTCTTAAATCTATGGGCTACCTGGTGCGGTCCTTGCCGGGCAGAAATGGCCGACATTCAAAAACTATACAGCAGAATTGACAACGATAAAATAACATTTGTTATGCTATCTATTGACGAAGATAAGAACAAAGCAAAAGTAGACTCTTATATTCATAATAAGTCATTTACCTTCCCGGTATTTATGCCATCCGGGTATTTATCAGAGCAATTAAACGTGCCTTCCATTCCTACTACTTTTATCATTTCAAAAGACGGAAAGATCATATTGAAAGAAGTAGGTACTAAGAACTACAACACCGACAAATTCAAGAAATTTCTCGAAGAAAAAGCAAATAACTGACCCGTGATTTTTAGCCTAGAAAATAAAGTTGCCCTAATAACAGGGGGTGGAAGTGGAATTGGTAAAGCCATTGCTCTGCTGTTCGCCAAGCAGAACGCTCAAGTTTGTGTTATCGAAAAAGATGAGAATACAGCAAAAGCGACAATGGATGAAATTGTAAAAACTGGCGGGCAGGCTTCCTATTATCAAGCGGATGTTTCGAATCAAAAAGAAGTGATCTCAATAGTTAACTCCATCCAATTACAATTCAATGCGATTGATATTCTAGTGAACAGCGCAGGAATTGCCCACATTGGAAAACTAGGGACAACTGATGAGTCAGATTTCGACAGAATTTACAGTGTTAATGTCAAAGGCACATATAATGCGATGTATGCCAGCATTCCTTATATGCTGTTACAAAAGTCTGGTATTGTACTTAATGTGGCATCTGTGGCATCCACGGTAGGAATTCCCGATCGTTTTGCTTATTCCATGAGCAAAGGTGCAGTTGCCTCCATGACTCTTTCTGTAGCGAAGGATTACATAAAAGAGGGAATACGGTGCAATTGCATTTCGCCAGGTCGTGTTCATACTCCTTTCGTTGATGGGTTTATCAAAACCAACTATCCCGGAAAGGAAGAAGAGATGTTTGACAAGCTATCCAAGACACAACCAATCGGCAGAATGGCCAAACCGGATGAGATTGCTTACCTGGCTCTTTATCTATGTTCCGATGAAGCCTCCTTCATAACCGGATCCGATTATCCTATTGATGGAGGATTCATAAAATTAAATACTTAACCTAAATCATTTAAAATGAAACTTTTACGCTTTGGAGAATTGGGCAAAGAGAAACCAGGCTTATTTCACAATAATGAGATTCTAGATCTGTCCTCTTTTGGTGAAGACATTGATGAACAATTTTTGGGTTCAGATGGGATTGATAGATTGAGCAAATGGTTGTTGATAAATCAAGCTAATCTTCCTAAGATAAAATCTGGGGTAAGAATTGGTGCGCCATTCAAAAGACCGTCCAAGATAATTTGCGTGGGTCTTAATTATACTAAGCATGCTTTGGAATCCAAGATGCCATTACCTCCAGAGCCTATCATTTTTTTTAAATCAACAACAGCATTGACGGGATCCCATGATAACCTCATCCTACCTAAAAAGAGTGTGAAGACCGACTGGGAAGTTGAGCTGGCCGTTGTGATTGGCAAAAAGGCTTCGTACGTAGAAGAAAAAGATTCCATGAACTATGTGGCTGGGTTCTGTTTACACAACGACTACAGCGAGAGGGAGTTTCAGCTTGAAAGAAATGGTCAATGGGTAAAGGGGAAAAGCTGCGACACATTTGCTCCTATGGGGCCTTACCTTGTAACAAAAGATGAACTCCCCAATTACAATAGTCTGCATATGTGGTTAAAGGTAAATGGCAAGATGATGCAAGACAACAACACGGATGATATGATTTTTGAAGTCCCTTTTCTGGTCAGTTACATCAGTCAATTTATGACGCTTCTACCTGGGGATGTAATTTCTACGGGAACACCTGCAGGTGTTGGCCTGGGCTTTAATCCACCAGTTTACTTGAAAGCTGGGGATGTGATTGAGTTGGGGATAGAGGGACTTGGAGAGCAAAAGCAGGTAGCAGTTGAATACTCGAATTAAGAATTAAGATGGATCTTCATCTAAAAGACAAAGTCATTATTGTAACCGGTGGTGGGAAAGGAATAGGTGAAGCCATTGTGCGTTTATTATCCGAAGAAGGAGCCATACCTGTGATTCTAGATAAAGACGAAGATTCTTCAAAAAATTTACTTTCAGATATCCATAATGCTGGTCTTTTTATTAGAACAGATCTTACATCATCTGAAGATTGCAAAAAAGCTGTGGATAAAATCCAATCTAAGTACAATAGAATCGATGGCTTGGTTAACAACGCAGGCTATAATGATGGTATTGGCCTTGAGAAAGGAACTCCTGAAAAATTCATCACATCCTTAAATAATAATGCCGGGCATTTTTACTTCATGGCGCATTATTCACTTCCCTACCTAAAGGTTAATAAAGGCAGCATTGTAAACATTGGCTCAAAGACATCGGTAACCGGCCAGGGAAATACATCAGGTTATGTAGCCGCCAAGGGTGCTATACTTTCTCTAACAAGGGAGTGGGCCGTTGAGCTCCTTCCCTACTTCATACGAGTGAATGCTGTAATTCCGGCAGAAGTACACACACCCTTATATGATGCGTGGGTAAACTCATTTGAGAATCCTGAAAAAAAATTAAAGTCCGTTACGGATAGAATACCACTGGAGCATCGGTTAACAACACCACAGGAAATTGCTCAAACAGTCGCCTTCCTTCTCTCTGACCGTTCAAGTCATACTACTGGGCAATGGATTCATGTGGATGGAGGTTATACGCACCTTGATAGAATTATTAGCTAATAAGTAATACATGCAGCCTTCTTCCTTTCAAGCAAATATTAGCAAAACAAGTTCTGCTAAATCCTATTTGATTCCCTTTATTTTAGTAACCAGCCTCTTTTTTCTTTGGGCCTTCGTTCATAATCTTGAACCTATCCTTATCCCGCATTTAAAGAAAGCTTGTCAGTTGAATGACCTACAATCGGCTTTAATTGACTCGGCTGTATACATTGGCTATTTGGTAATGGCTATACCTGCGGGTCTTTTCATGAAAAAGTATGGATATAAAAAAGGGATTCTAATTGGCCTTGTGCTTTATGCCATTGGTGCTTTGCTATTTTTACCTGCAGCAAGCACACGCATCTATATTTTCTTCCTGGGTGCCTTATTCATTATTGCATCGGGATGTGCTTTTCTTGAAACAGCTGCAAATCCTTATGTAACTATTCTCGGCAAACCAGAGACTGCCACAACACGCCTTAACTTTTCACAATCGTTCAATGGGCTTGGTTCTTTCTTCGCACCCTTACTTGGTGGACATCTGATTTTAAGTGGTATTGAATATAGTGAAGCTGACCTCACTGCTATGAGCACTCAACAACTTGATCAATATTTACAGATGGAAGCAGACGCTGTAAAGATCCCCTACTTGATTATTGCCCTTGTGGTACTAGGAGTAGCTGCATTGATTTACTTTACAACTATGCCTGAAGTGCCTGTTGACGAAAGGAATCAGAAATCAGGTGTATTGAAAGCACTGAAGCATCCTCAATTAAAATGGGGTGTCGTGGCTCAATTCTTTTATGTTGGGGCTCAGGTTTGTGTGACTAGTTTTTTTATCCGGTTTGCAAAATATACGAGTGATACCCCTGAAAAGGATGCTGCCGTTTGGCTTGGCATGGCTATGTTTGGTTTTATGGTTGGCCGTTTTGCAGGAACTTTTTTGACTCGGTTTATTGCAGCCAACAGACTGCTCTTGATCTATTCATTTATCTGCATCGGCTTGCTAGCTGTAGCCACATTTGTAAAATCAGAGCTTGCAGTTTGGGCGTTATTTGCAGTACCATTTTTTGAGTCGATCATGTTTCCTACCATCTTTTCATTGGCCATTGACGACATTAAGGAAGATACGGAAATTGGTTCTTCCTTGGTGGTCATGGCTGTCGCGGGGGGAGCTTTCTTTCCGGTCTTGATGGGTCTTATCTCAGATCAATACAATATCCAATTGTCATACGTGGTTCCACTTTTGTGCTTTTTTGTAATTGCGTGGTTTGGTCTGCGTGGTTATAAGCCCCAATCTGTATAGTTATGAAAAGATATTGTCTTGCGCTCGATCTCAAGGATGATCCTACCCTAATTGCAGAGTATGAAGAATATCATCGAAACAGTTGGCCGGAAAATATTGAGGCAATTAAGGGTGCGGGCATTGTAGTGATGGATATTTACCGAACTGGAAATAGGCTGTTTATGATTATGGAAACCAAAGATGATTTCACGTTCGAGGAAAAGTCAAAAAATGATGCCACTAATCCTAAGGTGCAAGAGTGGGAAAAACTAATGTGGAAATATCAACAAGCACTCCCCCACGCTAAGCCGGGCGAAAAATGGATGGTGATGGATAAGATATTTGAACTTTGAAATGAGAAGGAAGACTTAAGTATCAAGAAGCAAGACCAATACACTTGTCTTTCTGATTAGTTCATGCAAGCAAAATCTCTTTTACCTTTTCCATTCCAGTACTTGCTTTTTCAGCTATGAACTCAAGATTAGTAACGTGAAGTATGTCTGGCTTTTTAGGGTCAACAACATATTTCTTCACGCGATCTGGAACGTAATCAATTAATCCCGCGGCAGGATAAACGACCATCGATGTACCCACCACCAAAAAAATATCGGCACCTGATGCAATGTCAGTTGCCACCTCCATCATAGGCACAGCCTCACCAAACCAAACGATATTAGGACGCAACTGAGAACCCAATTCGCATTGATCACCTATATTCAGTTGCCAATCCTTGATGGGATAAACTAATGCTGGGTTTCGCGTGCTGCGCGATTCAAATAAACTGCCATGAAGGTGAATA
>JANOQK010000087.1:0-16508 GCA_031414855.1 Bacteroidia bacterium
GTTCGCTGCCTCAAAAATAGCTTCAATTGAAGCATCATCAACTCGATACATAGCTGTTGAAGCTTTACTAGTGTATGAAGCGGCAATCATAAGCAGCAGGCTTAGAAATATTATTTTTTTCATAAACTATGGGGTTATTTATTCTTTAATTAACCTAAAAGATTTGAGAAATACAACTCATATGGCCCTATAGTCTTGTCAACCTCTTCAACAGTATATGAAAATAAGGCCGGAAAATTGTTAAGTGATACATGTATAGACATTGTGTTCTTTGGGAGAATTTCTTCGCTTAGAGTTTAAATGCTACACCTAAGCGCGCGTTGCCCGATCCTCCTGCTCCTACCTCCAGAAAGGCTCCCACTTTAGGTGCAAAATAATAACGGGCTCCAACGTGCATACCAAAGAATACACCGCTGCCATAGCTACCGCCCAGACCGCTTCCGTTGTAATTATCTTTCCAGGCAAAATTTCTGAATCCTAAACTTGCTCCACCGTAAAGATCCAATTCTTGCACATTCAAGTTAAGAAGTTTACTGAAGTGATAGGAGCCCCTTGCGCCAATATAGATTGCTGTAAAACCATATTTATAGTTAGTTCCTGAAAGATTGAAGTTATAGTTGTAACTTAAATAATCAAGTCCGGCACCAACACTGATTTCATCTGTAATGCCGACTTCAAAAGAGGCGCTTAAAGGCAAGCCTCCATTGTAATAAGAGTTGACCCCAATGCCAAGGTTTAGTAATTTATCACTCTTACTAAACTGTGCACTAGCCGAATGAGAAAAGAAGCAAAACAAACCAACCAAACAAAATAAAATTCTTCCATTCATAAATATTAATAGTTATTGTTTCTTAAAGATAGAAATAATGCGCGCAAAAAAACGTTTTTCAAAGTCCCAAAAAAAGCGAAACTGCCCAAAGATCGCACCATAGAACAGTAAAAAAATATTATAAATGGGGAGTATGAGAATGTAGTAGATAACAGAAGCTGTAGACGAGACTTCACCACCGTCAAATAAATAATGAAACAACGGCCGCTTCAAAAATAAGACTGTAAAACCAGTGCAGGCAAAAACCACCAAAATAATGACTACCTGAAAGGCATTTTGTACCTTCCATCTCGTCTGTAATTTTTGCATCCAACCCATCGCCATCAATTTGAGCTGTCAAGATAGGAAAAGGCTCAGGAAAATAGTTGCCAAAAATGATTTTTAGGTAACGAGGCAGTGATGTGGACAGGCTCTTTTTTAACTGGGTGTATAAATCCGAGTTCCCTGGAATGAAGGCAAATACTGGCATCCGGATTAGGCGCATTGAATCCATATTTTACATCACCTACAATTGGGCAGCCCATCGAAGCCAATTGCACACGAATCTGGTGTGGCCGTCCAGTAATTGGATTTACCTCGAGCAAATATAGGCCTGACTGGTAACCTACTACCTTATAACTCAATTCTGAGCGAGAACCTTCAGGGTGCTCGCGCTTGTACGCGGTAGTTTTATTTTTCTTTTCGTCTTTTACTAGCCAGTGAACAAGCGTTTCCTCATCCTTTGCTGGTTTGCTCGCTACCAATGCCCAGTAGGTTTTCTTCGTTTCCCTATTTTTGAACAGTGCATTCATTCTTTCGAGTGCCTTTGATGTGCGGGCGAAAACAACTACGCCACTCACGGGTCTATCCAGTCGATGCACAACTCCCAAAAAAACATCGCCAGGCTTCTGATAATTAACCTTGATATATTCCTTGCAAATTTCAACCAGCGGCTTGTCTCCAGTTGCATCGCCTTGCACTAATACACCAGACTGCTTGTTGATGATCAGCAGGTGGTTGTCTTCAAACAGTACGTCCAGATCTTGGTACTTCATCGGACTTAAAGTTAGTCCTTAAACTCAGAAGTGAAATGGAAATTAATTTCTGGAAAATTATCCTGAACCATCTGTAACCAGGCCTTTGATTCTGCCATAAACACCAACTTACCATCTTTGTCAAGGGCAATGTGTCGTTGCTTAGAATTGATAAACTCCTGAAGTTTAACAGCGTCTTTACTACTTATCCAACACGCCTTATATGTGTTCTGCGGAACAAATTCAACCGTGGCACTATATTCATTCTTCAAGCGAAATTGAATCACTTCAAATTGCAGTGCCCCCACTGTACCAATAACTTTCCGTTTACCTAATTCATAAACAAACATCTGTGCTACACCTTCTTCCATCAACTGCAGCAATCCTTTCTCTAGTTGCTTGGTCTTCATGGCGTCTTTGTTCACCACTTCTTTAAAAATCTCTGGTGAGAAACTTGGGATACCTGTGTAAATTCCTTTTTCACCTTCAGTTAGAGAATCACCAATTTTTAGATTTCCTGTGTCGAACAAACCCACAATATCACCTGGCCACGCTTCATCTACCGTTTCTCGGTCTTGTGCCATGAATGCTGTTGCATTTGAAAAGCGAATGTTTTTATCATTACGAACATGCAGATAGTTACTACCTCGCTCAAATTTTCCCGAGCACACACGCAAGAAGGCAATTCTGTTTCTGTGTTTCGGATCCATGTTGGCATGGATCTTAAATATGAATCCGCTGAACTTTGTCTCGTCTGGCTTCACCAATCTCAAAGTAGTTTCTCTTGGGATTGGAGGAGGTGCTATACGAATGAATGTATCTAACAATTCTTTTACACCAAAATTATTTACCGCACTACCAAAAAATACAGGTGCCACTTTCCCATCCAGGTAATCCTGAATATCTAACTCAGGGTAAACACCATTAAGCAGTTCAACATCAGCGCGCAATTGTTTTGCATTTTTTTCTCCAACATATTCATCAATACTTGGATCGTTGATGTCTGTGATCTCAATTGCTTCTTCAATAGTCGTTTTACTTGGCGTGAAGAGCTTTAGACTTTTTTCATAAAGACTATACACACCTTTGAATGATTTGCCCATACTGATTGGCCAGCTCAACGGATGCACTTTAATACGAAGCTTCGCCTCAATCTCGTCCAACAGATCAAATGGATCCTGACCTTCCCGATCAAGTTTGTTGATAAAACATAGTACTGGCGTATTGCGCATCCTGCAAACCTCCATCAGTTTTTCGGTCTGCATTTCCACGCCCTTCACACAATCCACCACCATGATCACGCTATCCACGGCAGTGAGCGTGCGATACGTATCTTCAGCAAAATCCTGGTGACCAGGAGTATCAAGCAAATTGATCTTGATGTCCTTATAATTAAAGCCCATTACTGATGTTGCGACTGATATTCCCCTTTGCTTCTCAATCTCCATCCAATCGCTTCTGGCGTGATCTTTTATTTTGGAAGATTTAACGGCACCGGCCTTTTGAATCGCACCACCAAAAAGCAAAAGCTTTTCAGTAAGGGTGGTTTTTCCGGCATCCGGGTGACTGATTATACCGAATGTTCTGCGCTTGGCAATTTCTTGTTCTAAGGTCACATTAAAAATTTATGGGGGGCAAATGTAATTATTCAGGAAGGAAACACCTAACTCACAGTCAATCTGGTTTATGATGGTGTTTAACGAGGGTTCACCTCATATATCCAATTCATAATCCTTTAGTCGAATATCATCAAGTCCATTTTGATCAAAAGGATGCTCAATGTGATCCTGCACATTGTATAGTGATATTAAAATAAATCCCTTGAAAGCTGTAATCAAATAAAGTATAATCTGAGGCGTTTCAGAATCTATCTTATATAGAAAAGATGGTGTATAGATAATCGGAAAAATATAAATGAAAACAAGGCAGTATGCCCTGAGACTTACGGGAGTCCGGTGCCGGTTGATGGACATTATGTTCTCCACCCCTTGATGTACATCTTTCATAAACCTGAAAATTTTCATCGAAAGCCCTCCTGGAATGTCTTCGCTGTGTACTTGAATAAAGTCAAAAACACTTTTCAATTTTAACTGAACTTGTTCATCCGTTCCTTTATTCATGAGATAGGTGTTCATCACCTGTGGTACCTCCTTTAGAACCTTAGTTACTTCCTTTTTTTGCTCATCATCAATCTTACTGGTATTTTGAAAACAATAATAGATAGCCATCAGGCCAGCCTTAAGTCGGCTCAAATGCTCCAATGCTTTTTCCCTTCGGCTAAAAGCTGCCCGTATCGTAAAAACTAAAGGAAATATGATCGCAATACTTATTACCGTAGTATCATAGTCATATCGGATGTCAAAATTTATTGCCAAAAAACAGCTTCCAATTGAAATTAAAAGAACAATAATTGTTCTTACATTTAACACAGCGAGATACTTATTCATATAACTAAAAGATTATGAGAAAGAACCTACTAATCATTTGCCTACTTGGGCTAACCGGAAACACTCTGCTTGCTCAAAATTCTAATGTTACTTCTTTGTTCAAAGAGGAGAAACCGTTTGACATCAAGCTAAAGTTCTCTATCAAAGATATTAAAAAGAATACGAATGATTCAGTATTCATGCCTTCAGTACTTTATTATAAGAACGAAAGCGGAACATATGATTCACTAAAAATCAGTATTCGGGTGAGGGGTGATTATCGGCTCAAGACCTGTTACTTCCCTCCACTTCGGATAAAGATAGAAAAATCTGTTTCTAAAGGCACACCATTTGAAGGCAATAAAAGTCTGAAATTGGTAATTCCCTGCCAGACTACCGACAACAAAAACTATCTGCTTAACAAAGAGTATATATGTTACCAAATGTATGAAGCTATTACGCCCTACTACTTCAACACAAGGCTGGTTAATCTTGAATTTATAGAGGATGGAAAAAAACCGAAGAATTTCCAGCTCGCTGGATTCTTTATTGAAGATGATGATTTAGTAGCCGATCGCCATAAAGGCAAAATTGGAGAAGGCTTAAAAGTCCATCCCATGACACTACAAGATACCAGCGCAATTCGGTATGAAATGTTTCAATTTATGGTAGCCAATACCGACTGGTCTACAACTTTTCAACACAATACAAAATTGTTAGTCAAAGAACCTAAGAAATACATTCCACTTGCTTATGATTTTGATTTATCTGGCTTTGTTAACCCACCTTATGCTGTAGTGGATCCGACCCTTGGTATTGAAACTGTGACTGAGCGTCTTTATCGTGGTTTTTGCAGATCACCACAGGTAACTCAATTTGTAAGACAAGAATTTATTGGTAAAGAATCAGCAATAATGGCTGCAATAGATAATAACTCGTCACTGTTTGAGGCAAAGCAAATTGAATCTATGAAAAAGTATACAAAAGAATTTTTTGTGATTCTCAAAGACGACAATCGTTACAAGCAAAATATTACCGATAAATGCAGGACTAAATAATATGAATACTAGAAGATTTGGAAGAACCAACTGGAACGTAAGTGAAATCGGCTACGGTATGTGGGGCTTGGCTGGTTGGACTGGCACAGAACCAACAGAGGTAGATTATGCGTTGGAGAAATCTGTAGAGTTGGGTTGCAATTTCTTTGATACCGCTTGGGGATATGGAGCCGGAGTAAGCGAACAAATTTTAGGCGCATTGTTAAAACGACATTCTTCCAAGCGACTTTATTTTGCAACTAAGATTCCCCCAAAAAATTTCAAGTGGCCTTCAAAAGCTTCGTATCAATTGTCAGATTGCTTTCCCGCTGCTCATATCATCGAGTACACTGAAAAAAGTTTGAAGAACCTGGGTGTGGATTGCATTGACCTGCAGCAGTTCCATGTCTGGGAAGACAGTTGGGCCCATCTTGATGATTGGAAGAATGCAGTCGAAAAATTAAAGAAGGATGGAAAAGTAAAACACTTTGGTATTAGCGTTAATCGTTGGGAGCCTGACAACGTGCTTCAAACCTTGGAGAGCGGATTGATTGATGCTGTACAGGTGATTTACAATATTTTCGATCAAAATCCTGAAGACAATTTATTTCCGCTTTGTAAAAAGCTGGATATCGGAGTGATTGCCCGCGTTCCATTTGATGAAGGAACATTGACTGGCACACTCACAAAAGAAACTGTTTTTCCAAAAGATGATTGGCGATCAACTTATTTTGTTCCGGAGAATTTAAATTCAAGTGTTGATCATGCTGACGCCTTAAAACCTCTTCTTCCAAAAAATATGACCATGGCCGAAATAGCGTTGCGTTTTATTCTTTGCAACGATGATGTCCACACCATTATCCCTGGTATGCGAAAAGTGAAAAACGTGGAAGCCAACATCGCCACAAGTGATGGCAAAAAACTAGAAAAGACTCTTGCGCTAAAACTAAAAAATCATAGGTGGGATAGAACTCCAACCGAATGGTCTCAGTAGGGCAGAGCGATTAACTCAGTTGTTCTTTTTCTTTTGCTGTCCCGGTGCATAAGGTTTAGCTGATTGACTACCGGTGGCTTTTTTTGCCTGACCGGGAGGCAATGGTTTGTTGCTTACAAGGGTTGTCGAACAAGCCATTATAGTTGAAAATAGTATGACAAGAATGAGCGCGTGAATGAAATTTTTCTTCATGGAATAATTTTGACACAAAATTGGATATTCTTCGGATTGTATGAATGGCGTTTTCGATGAAATTCTTACATGGAAGGAATGATGAAGGAGTCGTTGAAATTTGCTTAAGGTCGTTCAGAGTTTATTCAAACAACATGAGCGGAAACTTCTTAGAATCGCACAAGGCTTGAGAAATACCTTTGATGACTGTTAACAGAGAGGCTCGTCATCCCTCTCCATGGTTTGTGTCCTAACAAACCACTTCATCATTAGGTCTGTGAGACCTGCCTCCGGCACAGGCAGACACAGACCGAGGAAGGAGAAGCCTAACGACAGTGCTGAATCTCGCGGCAGGGATAGAAGCGGAAAGCCTCCCGCAAAATAGCGGGATAAACTCCATTTCCTGGTCAATAAGTGTTACCTGACTTGTAGCCGATAGGCTGACTGTCTGGAGTTCTTGCGGAAGACAGCAAGTGAAGGGGGCCACCCAAACAGCCGACTAGACTATTCAAAAAACTGTGACATTATGCCATTGTGTCACCTTTTTCCTTAAAATCCCGCTTGGCACACGTGTTGTTCAGGGGGTGGTAGTTCAAAAACTGTAATCAATAAACTGAAAATATTATGGGAAAAATCATAGGAATAGATTTAGGCACAACCAACTCATGCGTTGCCGTAATGGAAGGCAATGAACCAGTGGTAATTGCCAATAGCGAAGGTAGAAGAACAACTCCATCCATCGTTGGCTTTTTGGACAACGGAAAAGGAGAACGCAAAGTAGGCGATCCTGCCAAGCGCCAAGCCATTACCAATCCAAAGAACACGGTTTCTTCTATCAAGCGCTTCATGGGAAAGAAGTTTGGGGAGATAAGCGGTGAAAAGAAGATGGTATCGTACGAAGTGGAAAGCGGTAATAACGACACCGTGCGCGTGCGCATTGGCGATCGTTTGTACACTGCTCAGGAAATTTCTGCAATGATTCTTCAAAAAATGAAGAGTACAGCCGAAGATTATCTTGGTACTACAGTAACCGAAGCCATCATTACTGTGCCTGCTTACTTCAATGATGCCGAACGCCAGGCTACAAAAGAAGCTGGTCAAATTGCTGGACTTGATGTGAAGCGTATCATCAACGAACCAACTGCTGCTGCGTTGGCGTATGGTCTTGATAAGAAAAACAAAGAAATGAAGATCGCAGTGTACGACTTAGGTGGTGGTACATTTGATGTGTCGATATTAGAATTAGGTGATGGTGTGTTTGAAGTAAAATCAACCAACGGTGATGTGCACCTTGGCGGTGATGACTTTGACATGCGCATTATGAACTGGCTGGCCGATGAGTTCAAAGCAGATAAGAACATTGACTTACGCAAAGACCCAATGGCGTTGCAACGCTTGAAGGAAGCTTCTGAAAAAGCGAAGATTGAGTTATCAAGCTCAACAGAAACAGAAATCAACTTACCTTATATCACTTCTGTGGATGGTGTGCCAGAACACTTAGTAAAAAAACTTTCACGTGCGAAGTTCGAGCAGCTGTCTGATGATTTGATCAAGAGAACATTGGAGCCTTGCCGCAAAGCAGTTGCAGACTCTGGTATCTCTGTAAGTCAAATTGATGAAGTGATTTTAGTAGGAGGTTCAACCCGTATCCCTCGCATCCAGGAAGAAGTAGAAAAATTCTTCGGAAGAAAGCCTTCGAAAGGTGTAAACCCTGATGAAGTAGTTGCAGTAGGTGCTGCTATTCAAGGAGGTGTGTTGACCGGTGAAGTGAAAGATGTGTTGCTTTTGGATGTTACTCCATTGTCACTTGGAATTGAAACCATGGGTGGTGTGATGACGAAATTGATTGAATCTAACACTACTATTCCTTCTAAGAAATCAGAAGTGTTCTCAACAGCATCCGATAGCCAGCCTTCTGTAGAAATACATGTGTTGCAAGGTGAACGCCCGATGGCAAAAGATAACCGTACAATTGGTCGTTTCCATTTGGATGGAATTCCTCCTGCACAACGCGGTGTGCCGCAGATTGAAGTGATCTTTGATATTGATGCAAACGGTATCCTTCACGTGGCTGCAAAAGATAAAGGCACAGGCAAAGAACAGAAGATTCGTATCGAAGCATCTTCTGGTTTAACAGATGCCGAAATCCAAAAGATGAAGCAGGAAGCTCAGGCAAATGCTGAAAGTGATAAGAAAGAAAAAGAGAAAGTTGAGAAAATCAACCAAGCCGATTCACTTGTATTCCAAACAGAAAAACAACTGAAGGAATTTGGTGACAAGCTTTCTGAAGCAAACAAAACAGCTATCACTTCAGGCCTTGAAAAATTGAAGCAGGCACACAGCATTCAAGACTTAGCTGCCATTGAAACTGCAATGACTACTCTCAATGCCGCATGGCAAGCAGCATCACAAGAGATGTATGCAGGTGGTTCCGCACAACCAGGAGCTCAGCCTAATGCTGGTGGCGATGGTAGTGCGAATGCAGGAGGTAATAACTCAGGCGGTAGTGAAGCACAAGATGTAGAGTATGAAGAAGTGAAGAAGTAAAATTTAAAGTATAAACAATAAGCTTAACAGGCTTTCCTGAAAATCGGGGAAGCCTGTTTTGTTTTGCGCTTAGCCCAATATTTCTTGGCTCCAGATTACTCATAACCAAACAATCGTTTGTGTCTCCCTCTTCAAAAAAATTATAGAGATAGGTCTATTGTTAAGTAGTCATTTTTATCTTTACAGCCCTTAAAAAAAGATTTATGCTGGTTGTAAAATTTGGTGGCACTTCTGTAGGCAAGCCAGAGCGGATGAAAAAAATTGCTGACCTGGTAACGGCTATGCCCGGTAAGAAGATTGTTGTGCTTTCCGCTTTGAGCGGCACCACTAATGCTTTGGTGCGAATGGGAGAGCAACTGATTGCACAGCAACAAACGGCTGCACTTCAGGAAATTGCAGATCTGGAGAAACATTACTTGAACTTTGCTCAGGAACTTTACACCTCGCCCGCTTACGCTGCCATTGGGCAAGAAATTGTGAGTCGCTATTTTAGTCTATTCAGATTGCTGGCTGCTGGAAAATTTGATGACAGAAGTTATCGCGAACTTTTAGCGCAGGGAGAATTGATTTCCACCGAGTTATTTTATCATCATCTTCAGGAAAGAAAAATTGGTGCACGCATGTTGCCTGCTCTTCACTTCATGTCTATTGATGAGAATGATGAGCCAGAACTGGAAAAAATAAGTGAACGTGTGAAGCCCTTGGTTGAAACATTGGGTAACGTTGACATTCTGGTTACGCAAGGCTACATCTGCCGCAACCACAAAAATGAAATTGACAATTTGAAGCGTGGAGGTAGTGATTATACCGCTTCTCTAATTGGTGCTGCTATCAAAGCGGAAGAAATCCAAATCTGGACGGACATTGATGGCATGCATAATAACGATCCGCGCATTGTGAAGAAGACATTGCCTATTGCAGAGCTTACATTCGATGAAGCCTCTGAACTGGCATACTTTGGTGCAAAGATCTTACACCCATCTACCATTGTGCCTGCACAGAAAATGGGCGTTCCTGTAAGGTTAAAAAATACGATGGACGAAAAAGCTGCGGGTACCATCATCAGTGACAAAGGAAGTCGTGGCCAGTTTAAAGCCATTGCTGCCAAAGACAACATTACCGCGATCAATATAAAATCTTCACGGATGTTGCTGGCGCACGGTTTTTTAAGACGTGTGTTTGAGGTATTCGAAAAGTACAAGACATCTATAGACATGATTTCCACTTCAGAGGTGGCGGTGTCCGTTACGATCGATGACGACAAGCGTCTCAATGAAATTGTAACTGAGCTAAAAGGCTTTGGAACTATTGAAGTAGATAAAAATCAATCCATCATTTGTATCGTGGGCAATATGCTTGCTGAAAAAGAGGGAGTATTGAAAGAAGTTTTTCAATCCATGGCGGGTGTACGCATTCGAATGGTCTCTTACGGAGGTAGCCACAATAATATCTCCATTCTGGTTGAAACGTCACAAAAAGACAAGGCTCTTAATTTGCTGAACGAAGGACTGTTTGGGCTAAAGTAGGTGCTTTCTGTATTAACTGAAGATTAATTTAATCTAACACTAAACTTTATCTCGATGTCGGAATGTGTAAAAACTACACGATCGGTAGTTTACAAGCTATTGAAACAATATAATTTTCCGCAATGGTTTTCGTAAAACCATTTTTAGCTTATATTTACTTACGACCTTAAACCTTGCCTATGGAAGCCCTTGTGATTATTGTATTCGTTCTTGGATACCTGGCCATTGCTCTTGAGCACCCTATTAAAATCAACAAGACAGCTTCTGCCATTCTTACTGGGGTAATTTGTTGGACGCTCTTTGTATTGGCCGAGCCTTCTTCATCCGTTACCGAAAGCGAATCGTACAACTCTTTTCTGAGTGTACTGAAAATTGAAATGGGTGAAAAGTTTAATAATCTTTCTTCCATAGATTTATACCATGAGTTTGTCACATTTTCCTTATCGGAACATTTGAGCGGGATTGCCCAAATCCTATTCTTCTTAATGGGCGCCATGACAATCGTTGAATTAGTAGATGCGCATCATGGATTTCGTTTTATAACCGATCGGATCAAAACTAAAAACCCCAAAACCTTACTTTGGATCATTTGTTGGGTCACCTTTTTCCTTTCTTCCGTTTTGGATAACCTCACTACGACCATCGTTATGCTTTCTTTGGTTCGCAAACTTATACCAGATAGAGAAATGCGTTTGTTCTTTGCTGGTATGATTGTTATTGCGGCCAACGCTGGAGGTGCCTGGACACCTATTGGTGATGTTACTACCACAATGTTATGGATCGGAGGACAAATTTCGACTGGCAATATTATGGTCACATTATTCCTTCCCAGCGTTGCCTGTATGTTAGTCCCTCTTCTCTATTTAAACTTTACACTTAAGGGAACATTGGGTCATACAACTGAGCATCACACTAAGAATCACGCGCAAGAAGTAAACTCTGGAAGACTAATGCTTATCCTGGGTGTTGGTGCGCTTGTTTTCGTCCCCGTCTTTAAAACGCTCACCCACATGCCCCCTTACATGGGTATGCTATTAGGTCTGGGTATAATCTGGGTGGTTTCTGAATTGATTAATCCCGAGTTAGATGAAGCTGTAAAGAAAAATTATACAGCTGCTGGTGCGCTGGCGCGGATAGATGTGCCTAGTGTTTTATTCTTCCTAGGAATTTTAATGGCGGTTGGAGCATTAGAGTCCATGCAGGCACTTCATCATGCTGCCATTTGGTTAGATCACACTGTTGGTGACCAGCGCATTATTATAACGCTAATTGGATTGCTTTCTGCAGTTGTGGACAATGTGCCACTTGTTGCAGCAAGCATGGGCATGTACAATATGGATATCTACTACCAAGATCACATGGTGTGGGAATACCTCGCCTACTGTGCCGGAACAGGCGGAAGCATTTTAATTATTGGTTCAGCTGCTGGTGTTGCCGCTATGGGTATTGAGAAAATAGATTTTATCTGGTATCTAAAGAAAATTTCACTTCTCGCGATGATGGGTTATTTTGCAGGTGCCATCGTCTACTTGATTATTCAACCTTACCTGGCAGTACATCCTCCTCATTAAAAAGATCAAACCAGTTGTTTTAATGCAATCTCAAACGAGGTTTGAGCAATTCTCGTTTTTGAAGTATTGGCTTTCCTAGTTTTTTCTAACCCCTTTCTGATGGTTTTAGAAATATCATCGAAGATTGATTTGTCATCCATAGGTACTTCAGCTTCCATAAAGTAGGCAAAGACTCTCGCCATTCCGCAGTTGGCAATAAAGTCTGGGAGCACCGAAAATTTTTCATCGGCATATAAGCCTGTTGGGCCAAAGAAAATTTCCGGATCAGCAAATGGAACATTAGCACCGCACGAAAAAACCTCCACCTTGGATGAAATCATTCTGTCTACCTGATCCTTTGTAACCAATCGTGAAGCCGCGGCAGGAATAAAGATTTCAAACTCCAGATCCCAGATTTTTTGATTTACAGTTTCAAAAGAAAGTAATTCATCTGTGATTAGGCGATTGCCTTGCCTGTTCATAACTAATTCGCAAACCTCATCATGCGAAAATCCCTTTTGGTTAATCAATCCACCTTCGCGTGTGAGGATACCAACGATCTTCACCCCAAGTTGTGACAAATAAAATCCCGCAGCTGCACCAACATTTCCCCAACCCTGCACCACAGCCCGCTTGCCTTTCATTTGCCCACCCCACAGTTCATAATAATGTTTTATGGCTTGTGCCACTCCATAACCTGTGCACATGTCGGCCACGGTATATTTTTTTGAAAGTGAGGGCGTATACAATTCATCCTCTATGAGCTTAACGACACCTTGCCTCAGTTGACCAATGCGATTTACTTTTTGGGGTTCCGTTGGTTTGTAATGTCCTGAAAAGACTCCCTCTTGCGGATGCCAGATACCAACATCTTCTGTGTGTGGAATTACTTCGTGAATCTCATCAACATTCATATCGCCACCAGTGCCATAGTAATACTTTAACAAGGGCATAACAGCAGAATACCAGCGGTGCAACACGCCTGCTTTCCGCGGATCATTGGGGTCAAAATTTATCCCGGATTTTGCACCTCCTATGGGTGGGCCAGAGACCGTAAATTTTATCTCCATCGTTTTTGCCAGAGATTCCACTTCGCGTTTATCTAAGCCACTTCTCATGCGAGTGCCTCCACCAGCTGCACCACCGCGTAATGAATTGATAACCACCCAACCTTCAGCTTCGGTTTCGGTGTCCTTCCATTCAAATACTATTTCCGGGCGCTTGTTTTCGAATTTTTGCAGAAGGTCTTTCATGATTAATTTAACGTATTGATAAGATAGAATAGTTAAGACAGTCCATGTGATTATTGGGTAACTTCTCAGCAGCTTGATTAGAACCCAATCATAATTCCCCCACTGCTATCTTTATCCGCACCTGTTACACTTTTCAAGCAATTAACATCACCACGGACGCGAAGCACCGCCAATAAAGCAAAGATGAGTGCTTCTTTGAATTCAATAATTTCACGCTCGGGTACAATCACTTCAGTCCGACCCATAAGTTTCTCTTGGATCACCTGAATTAAAAAATGATTAAGTGCACCGCCTCCTGTTGCTAATAATTTCACTCTACTATTTTTCAAGGGAATTGCTGTGGCTGTTTCAATAGCTATTGATTCACAAAATGTTCGCAACCGGCTTTGCAAGGGAATCTTCTTGTTATCCAAAATGGGCTGAATAGATTTCTCAAAACCTTCTCTACCAAGTGAGGGTCGTTTTTTTCTTAACGGCTTATATATGGTTTCTAATTCTCGCAACATATCCTGGTCTATGATTCCCGAAGCCGCGCGCGCTCCATTTCGGTCAAATTCAATTCCAGCCTCTGCCGACAAAAAATTCAAACCCATATTGGCAAAACAAAAATCAAAAGCAACTCGCTGGCCTTTCTGTTCCATTGACAAATTTGCAATCCCGCCAAGGTTAAGGCAAACATCATATTGACTAAAGAAATAACGATCGCCTATGGGTACAAGCGGAGCGCCTTGACCTCCGCGAATAACATCCAGACTGCGAAAATCAAAAACAACAGGTAATCCTGAAACCTTATATAAAGTCTGACCGCCTCCCAATTGGTACGTAAACCCCTTTTCCGGTTGATGGAAGATGGTGTGACCATGAGACGCAATAAAATCTACATCATAGATTTTATTCTTTTTTATAAATTCTAAAGTTGCCTTTGCGAGGTACTTTCCATATTCATGATCAAGGGAAAATAATTCTTCAGGCGAAAGCATATGAGCTACCGATAGCTTTCTCTTCCAGTCAGGGTGATATTTTTTTGTACTTGCTGATTGAATGTCAAATTTCCAGCCCTTCTTTTCCTTTTTGATTTTGCAATACACGAGGTCAAGCCCGTCAAGCGAAGTGCCCGACATTAAACCGATTACTTTATACTTATTATGCCTTTTCATACATTCGACCTTTCGACTATGAACTTAGTAATTGACCATGGCAACACGCGAATAAAAGCCGCTACATTTAGTGGGGCTAAGCTACACGAAAAATTTCTGTTCGCGACAAGCCAACAACTAAAGAGCTTTCTTGAAAAGAAAAGTTTTGAACACTGCTTAGTTAGTTCTGTGAGTCATCCTTCGGAAGAGGTATTACGTTGGGTTACTGTTTCAGGAAAGAAGCTTTCTCTTTCCATTAATTTGCCTTTGCCAGTTCACAACTTATATGCAACACCCAATACTCTTGGTGTTGATCGCATGGCAGCAGCATGCGGTGCATTAGAAAAATTTCCTCAGCAAAATTGTCTGGTAATTGATGCCGGCACCTGCATTAATTATGAGTTCATAGACTCCCATTCAAATTATCATGGTGGTGCAATTTCTCCCGGTATTCAAATGAGATACGAGGCCATGAACAAGTTTACGGCTCGATTACCGTTGATTACAGAAATAAGCAAAAGTGATTTGATTGGCAATAGCACAGAAAGCTGCTTGAAAAGTGGGGTTATTAACGGTGTGTTGGCTGAAGTAAGCGGCATTATCGAGCAATACGCCAAACAATTCCCTGGGCTACAGGTAATTTTATGCGGAGGTGATGCCCTTTTTTTTGAAAACAATCTTAAACACCCCATATTTGTGACCCCCGATTTAGTATTGTACGGTTTAAACAGGATTCTTAGCCATAATGTCAAAATCCAATAAAATTTTTCTCTTCATTTTATGCAGTGTTGGACTAAACTTGACCGCAAGTGGCCAAGCAACCAGGACACCTTTTTCTGCATTCGGAGTTGGCGAGTATTATGGAAATTCATTGGCTCATAATCAAGGAATGGCAGGAGTAGGCATTAGCAATCCGCAATATTTCTACCTCAACAACAAAAACCCGGCTCTTCTTGTCTTCAATACATTTACGGTTTTCGAATCTGGCATAGTAGGTGAAAGCAGAACTTTGAAGAATGGTGTTTCAGAAGAGAAGAACGCTAGTGGAAATTTGAACTATCTGGCTCTTGGGTTTCCTGTAAAACGTAGATATTGGTCTGCCTCTACTGGCCTAAAGCCTTATACTAATGTTAATTACCAACTAAATTACACAGACGATGTTTTTGGCAGTACCAACAAAGTAGCAGTAGTAGAGACGGGCAGTGGTGGAATTAACCAAGTATTCTTATCCAACGGAGTTGCTTTAAATGATGATTTTTCGCTTGGCGTTACTGCTAATTACCTTTTTGGATCTATTAACAATAGGTACTCCAACAAACTAATCGATACCCAGCAGGCGGTTGTATTTGTCCCTACTGTTTATGAGCAATACTATTTTAAAGACTTTAGTTTTTCGACTGGCTTCTCCTTTCATAAAGATTCTCTCTTCAATAAGAATTATCAGATCAATTTCGGGCTTGTTTACGACTTCAGCGCTGACGTTAAGACCAATTATTATCAACAGACTGAGCGCAACAATGTTGATGGCACAGTCGATTCACTTGCTCTTACCAACTTATATGGAAATACAACGCTTCCTCAGTCCTTTAGTGCCGGATTGTCAATCAGCAAGGGCAACAGTTTAACTATCGGAACAGATGTGCAGTACCTAGATTACACTCAGTATAAGGATTTTAAGGGTCAAAACCCGAGCGGGCAAGGGGCTTGGAGATTAGCATTAGGGGGTGAATTTACACCCAATGTATCTTCCCCTGGAAGTTACCTGAAAAGAATGACTTACCGAACAGGCGTAAGCCTCGATCAATACCCTTATTTAGTAAACGGTAATACTTTACAAGATTTTGGCATTAATTTTGGATTATCGTTGCCAGTAAGTAGGGTTTCCAGTATTGATCTTGCTATCAAGATTGGAAAACGTGGAGATCTGGAACTAAATAAAATTGAAGAAAACTACATTAAGTTATATTTTGGAGTGACATTCAACGATCAATGGTTTATTAAAAGAAGATTCGATTAGAAATGAAAC
>JANOQK010000088.1:0-2142 GCA_031414855.1 Bacteroidia bacterium
AACAAGGAAGGAAAAACACAGTTGCTTCATACCTTAAATGGTAGCGCATTGGCGTTACCACGCATAGTAGCATCCATCCTGGAAAACAACCAGACTAAAGAGGGAATTAAAATCCCAAAAGTGTTGGTGCCATTTACAAGGTTTGAATGGATTAATTGAAAAAACGCCTAACGGGAAATTATACTGGTCATGAAAAGAAATAGTTTCTGTTTATTGACGCTTCTTCTTACAACTCCCGTTGCTTCTATCTTTTCACAATCACGCATTGGCATCACTGGCAAACCAGACTCCTCTTACAGTTCACCTGTTGCTTATGAACAAACACTAAAAACACATCCTGACATTAAGCTTGTTAAAGAATTCCGCTTTACGAATGTAACTGAGAAACGAAATATCATCTATCGAAAAATCGGGAACAGGGAATTAAAACTTGAAGCCTTTTATCCGAAGGAAAAAAGTACTTCGTCACGAGTTGCCATTCTGATCATTCATGGTGGCGGTTGGCGCTCTGGTAACAGAACCCAACATTATCCACTAGCACAAAAGCTTGCCAGCCTGGGCTATGTTTGCTTTACACCAGAATACAGACTTTCAACAGAAGCTCTGTTTCCTGCAGCCATCTATGATATAAAAGATGCCATCCGATGGGTAAGAAAAAATGCAGAAAAATATAATACAGACCCGTCAAAGGTTGTGGCCATGGGCTTTTCTGCAGGAGGCGAGCTATCTGCATTTATGGGCACCACAGGCGATATGCCTTTATTTGAAGGCATCGATTTTACCGAGGTGTCTTCAAAGGTAAATGCCGTTGTTGATATTGATGGAACTTTGTCTTTCACTCATCCGGATGCACGAGAGGGAGATGACAGCAAAAGAATCTCGGCCGCCACCTATTGGTTTGGATATCCCAAAAAAGAAAACATAAAATTATGGGAGGCAGCCTCTCCCCTTAGTTACGTAAGTAGCGCTACACCACCCACACTGTTTCTAAACAGCGCAGTTGCACCTATGCATGCCGGAAGGGAAGACTATATCAAGGCTCTGAATGAACATCATATTTATTCTGAAGTTCATGAGTTTGAAGGAGCGCCTCACTCCTTCTGCTTGTTTGATCCCTGGTTCGAACCGACCGTCAAATACATGGATGACTTTCTTATGAAGGTATTTGGCGAAAAAAAATAATTCACCTCTTTTGATAAAATTTCCTGATTGCCCTGGCTATTGGTTTATCTTGTCTTACTAAATTCTGTTCATGAAAAAACTTTCGCTTCTTATCGTATCCATTGCAATGGCGTGCGGTGCTCCAAAAGAGCAAACAGCCAATCTTAAGTATCCAGCCACTGAGAAAACAGATTCAGTGGATACCTACTTCGATACCAAAGTTTCTGATCCTTATCGCTGGCTGGAGAATGACACCACCAAATCAACCGGTGAATGGGTGAAATCTCAAAACGAAGTAACCTTTGGTTATCTAAACGCCATTCCTTTCCGCGATCAGATTAAAAAGCGTTTGGAAGAAGTGTATAACTATGAACGTTTAACTGCACCATTTAAGGAAGGGGAATATTTCTACTACTACAAAAACTATGGCTTGCAAAACCAAAGTGTGCTTTATCGCAAAAGAGGAATTGATGGTCAACCCGAAGTATTTCTGGATCCCAATGGATTTTCAAAAGATGGAACCTCAGCCTTAGGCGGAATTTCTTTTACCAAAGACGGATCAATGGCAGCTTATCTGATTCAGGAAGGCGGATCGGACTGGCGCAAAGCAGTTGTTATCAAAACAGTAGACAAAGCCATGATTGGCGATACATTGCGCGACTTGAAATTTACCGGTATCGCATGGAGAGGCAATGAAGGTTTTTACTATAGCAGCTATGACAAACCAAAAGGAAGCGAGCTAAGTGCCAAGACACAATACCATAAGATCTATTATCACAAACTGAATACTCCGCAGAAATCAGATGTGATGATTTTTGGTGGTGAGAAAACACCCAGAAGATATGCCGGAGCAGGCCTTACGGAAGACGAGAGGTTCTTGATTATCTCTGCATCCACCAGCACAACGGGTAATGAGCTTTATGTGCAAGATATGAAAGACCCCAAGGGCAAACTGGTGACGATCGTTGGAAATTTTGAAAA
>JANOQK010000089.1:0-13186 GCA_031414855.1 Bacteroidia bacterium
GTTAATTTCCGAAATCGTTTCGACAACTTTCTTTGAAGTAAATTTCTTGAAATCGCGCATGATGCTGGACAGGTCGTCCGCACCCTCCGCTGTTCGCGCGATCATATGCAGATGGCTTGACATAAGACACCAGACGTAAACTTCCAAACCCTTATTCTCAACGCAATAATTAAGGGAATCGACTACAACATTCGCCAACTCTCTCCTGGTGAAAACATCGATCCAATCAACTACAGTGTGCGTAAGAAAGTGAAGTTTGTCACTACGAATTGCATACTTAAATCCCATGCGCGAATCTATAGAACGAGCGGTTGCCTAAAAATCTGGTTTTCATGACGCTTATGATGACTGCTTGCAGACCGCACTTGAGTTAAAGATCGTGTTGGATTACAAATCCGCTCCGGAAGAAATTTGCGGCTTCGAAGTGGGTCGGGATTGCAAATCCCGACCAACGCGGGCCTCATGCCTATATCGCTAGTCATCCCCTTATAGAGACGGCCAGTTTTTTCACTCTTGATGACGTAGACAAAATGTGGCATAAAAAATCCCACCGAGGTGGGATTTGTGAGCCTGCAGGGATTCAAACCCCGAATCTCCTGATCCGTAGTCAGGTGCTTTATTCAGTTAAGCTACAAGCCCATGCGTTTTCAAACTTTTCTGATGAAATAATCATCTCAACAGAGCGTTTGTTAAAACAGACCGCAAATCTAAAAGAATAAATTCACTCAGCAAAAAGGACTTTTGGCCACTGCGAACAAAACACCTATTTTTGAACCTTTTAAAATAAACGTTTGATCATGATCCGGAGTCTTTCAGTGTTGTTCTCACTTTTTTTTGTCTCTTTTTCGCTTTTTGCCCAAGAAATACCCGCAGTTCAAGAAAAACATGTCGCTAAAGCCAAGTCTGCCAAAGCAGCGCGACCTAATATTCCTGGTTCCTTTATGATTGACTTTGGGTTTAACCGAGGGATTAAATCTCCAAACAATTTTTCACAGGGATTTTGGGGTTCCCGAACCGTAAACATGTATTACCAATATCCTATACGGATGGGCCGGTCGCACTTTAGCTTCAACCCGGGTGTCGGGGGAAGTTTTGAACGCTGGTTGTTTAAGAATGATTACGTGCTGGCCGACACAGTGGGAGGTGCCGTTGGTGAGTTCTCGTTAGTTTCGGGTTCGACTTATTTTGCGGGAATTAAAAAGTCAATGTTAGTTGCCAACTACGTGGAAATACCACTGGAATTTAGATTTGATACTGCTCCTGAAGATATTGCCAGAAGCTTTAATATTGCCATTGGTGGACGTGTTGGCTATTTGTTTGATTCTAAGATGAAAGTAAAATATAGAGAAGATAGCGAGACCAAAATAATGAAGGACAAACAAAATCTTGGGCTGAGCCAATTTCGATTTGGTGTCTATTCAAGAATAGGTATTGGATCTTTTAACTTCTTCGGCTTCTACAATCTTACACCTCTGTTTGAAGCAGGAAAAGGCCCCGACCAAACCACTATGAATAGTGTTACGTTTGGTATTTCCATCAATGGTTTTTAATACAATGTCGTTAAGTTAAGCTTTTCTTTATGGCCTCACATCCATCCTTTCCGGAAGAGAGGGGGTTAGCAGAGTTTAACTTAACAACATTGGATTCTAAGGACAGTTACTTTCCTAAAAATTTAGCTTTTCTTTTTTCCAGAAAGGCCGTAACTCCTTCTTTGTAATCATGAGTGCTTCCCGCTGCTTCCTGGTAATACGCTTCCTGCTCCAGCATGTCATCCAGGGATGAGGTGGTTGATTTATTCAACATTTTCTTGATCATGCCAATTGATTTGGTGGGCGCTTGCGCAAAGTAATCCGTGTACTCTTTTAGTGCAGCATTCAATTGATCGGCTGCTACCACTTTATTGATCAGACCAAATTCAAACGCTTCTTTTGCTTTGACTCGTGTGCCCATGCTAGCCAATTCAAATGCCTTGGCCATTCCAACTAATCTGGGTAAAAAGTACGATGAGCCAGAGTCTGGCACCAACCCTATGTTGATGAACACTTCGATTAGCGTTGCTTCTTCAGAGGCTATAATCATATCGCACGCCAGCGCTAATGAACAGCCAGCACCTGCAGCAACACCATTGAGTTTACATAAAATAGGCTTGGGTAAATTCCGCATGGCGCGAATGATGGGATTATAGCGCTTCTGTAGCGAATCCATAAAAGAACGTTTCTCATCTGTTGAGCCAGCCTTTAAATCCTGGCCTGAACAGAACGCTTTGCCTTCGCCAGTTAGAACAATGACACGCACCTGATCATCTTTTGCCACCGCCTTGAAAACATCTTGTAATTCATAGGTAATGCCATCATTCAAGGCATTGTAAACATCAGGACGATTGAGTGTGATGGTGGCAACACCTTCTTTCACATCATATTTTAAGAATTGGAAATTCATAGTGTTTATTATTAAGTAACAATGGGTAAGGCAATTTACAAAAATATGAATCGCGTAAAATAAATTGAATTGAGGACTGGTTTCAGAAGAGTATAACAATTCCTGCAAACCCAATTCCAAATCCCAATAGACTTCCAGCCAGTACTTCACGCGGGGTGTGAGCATTTAAAAGTAATCGCGAAGACATCACCAGACCTGCTATTACAACTAATACCACTGTTGGAACCAGAAGAGTTCCATTTGAAATTTTATTTAACGGCAATAAAATGCCTATGATTCCCCAAACTGCCGCACTATGTATACTCACTTTATAAAAAAGTGTGATAACAGCTGAGATGACAACCATTGCACTGATGATCATTAGCATAGAGGTGACGCTTGGTACTTTCACTTTCCAATAAAACAAGAAGGTGACTACACAATATAATATGGAGATGAAAAGAAATGGTATGATCCGTTGCTTTCGCTCTGGCATGGCCAAATTCTCAACGGTACCAGTCACTTTAAAGAAAAGGAAATTTAAAGCAGGTAAAACAAATGTCATTAGGAAAATGAGTCCAAGAAAGCCCGCAGATGGTCGTATGGGTTGTAAAATTGGGGTTACATAAAAGGATAGCAATAGAAAGAGATAGGTGGTCATCAATAAGGGATGAAACACAATGGAAATAATCTTGGCGACTCCCCTCACGTTATAATTTTTTTCTAAGTCGCGCCACAGGAATATTTAGTTGCTCGCGGTATTTGGCCACTGTGCGCCTGGCAATGTTATATCCTTTCTGATTGAGCAGGTCTTCCAGTTTGTCATCTGATAAAGGTTTGCTTTTATCTTCTACTTCAATCAAGTCTTTGATGATTTGCTTTACTTCGCGACTACTTACTTCTTCGCCTGAATCCGTGGCGATACCTTCTGAGAAAAAATACTTCAATGGAAATACTCCAAAGTCGGTTTGTACTGTTTTACTGCTGGCTACACGGCTGACGGTAGAGATGTCCATGTTGATCATCTCAGCTATGTTTTTTAAGATCATCGGCCTGAGTTTGGTCTCATCACCTTCCAGAAAATACTCGAACTGAAAATCAACGATGGCACGCATGGTGCGCAGTAACGTTTGTTGGCGTTGTTTGATGGCATCGATAAACCATTTTGCCGCATCCAGCTTTTGCTTCACAAACGTGACGGCCTCTTTCAGCTTCTTATCTTTTTTGTCACCTTTATCATAGGCTTTAAACATTTCGGAATACGATCTGCTGATGCGCAGTTCTGGTGCGTTGCGGGAATTAAGGGCAAGGTCAAGCTTTCCGTTATTATTTGTAAGAATGAAATCAGGGATTACATACTGATTTTTAACGATGCCCGAATTGGTCTCTCCGCCTGGCTTAGGGTTGAGGCGCACAATCAGTTCGATCGCATCCTTGATGTAGTCTTCGTCATCCAGGTCTAGCTTCTTTAATATTTTGGCGTAGTGTTTTTTGGTAAATTCCTCATAACACTCTTTCAAAATGCGTTTACCTACAATTACATCTACATCTTGGCCGTCATCCATTCGTTCCAGCTGCAAAAGAAGGCATTCTTGCAAATTGCGGGCGGCTATCCCAGAGGGGTCGAAGTTCTGGATCCTCTTTAAAATTTCTTCTACCTCGGCTAGATCGGTCTCTACAGTTTGTGAGAAGGCAAGGTCATTGACGATGGAGTCAAGATCTCTTCGGATGTACCCATCGCCTTCAATACTTCCTACTAATTGTTTTCCTATAATATAGTGTCTGTCTGTTAGGCCCAAAAACCCTAATTGCGTCATTAGTGTTTCATGAAGCGATGTAGAGGTTGGAACAGGCATCTCACGGTCATCTTCATCATCGTCATCGTCTGTGTGGGTCTTATAGCTACTATAGTCATCATCCTGCAGGTAGTCTTTGATATCGATCTCCTCATCTTTTGAAGTGGAGGTATCTTCATCCTGCGAGGCCTCTTCTGTAGAAGGCTCTTCTGCTGTGGGTTCTTCGTCTGGAGAATTTTCGTCTTGGGAAGATTCTTCCGGAGCTCCCTCTTCCAAAGTAGGATTTAGCTCAAGTTCTTCCTCAATTCGGTTTTCAAGTTCAGCTGTAGGTACCTGCAGCAGCTTGATAAATTGTATCTGCTGTGGTGACAGTTTTTGTTGGAGTCCTTGAAATAAACCTAGTTTTTGCATGAAGGATTTTTTCCTGGTGCAAGTTAATTAAAATAGGTGGCCACAGAAATTAATAAATGATTATGGATGCGGGATTTTGGATACAGGATTCTGGAAAATTGATTCTTGATGGTACATCCTTAATCCTAGATTCTTGATGTTGGATTCAAGATTGTTTGAAGTCTACTATTAAAAGATAAAGAATCTTTCTAGTATCCAGTATCCAGATTCTAGCATCAAGCTATCGTCCAGCTTTTATACTTGGCTATAAAGTAAACCAATGAGGCGGTGATCAGAAGGGAACCTGCAATTGACAAAATATAACCGGAGGACATAAAGAATTCAAGCCAGCTTAATTGTGTGTTACCAAATTCTTTAAATAGGAGCACGCCCACACTTCCCAAATACCCGAATGAATCTGCCAGATAAATTAGAAAGCCGACTGTGCTCACGTATTTGAAGGTAGCAATCAGACGGTCAAAGAAAATGCTGTTGAATTGGATGTATCCGAAATACAAACCCATGCCCACCAAAATCATCCAGGTTGGAGCGCTGATCATTTCTTTCTCAAACGCCAGTGTGCTTACGCCCACCGTTACCATTCCTATAAATACGATGATGTGATTAATCACCATAGCCTTAAAATTATTTTTGATTACCATTAAACTGGCGATCACAATAAGTACGATAACCGTTACAATGGATTCGGTGTAGGTGAAGATACCAGGCTTGTCGTAGTTTAACGACTTCCAGATTTCTGCCGAGAAATTATCTCGGAAATCGCGGAATGCCGTGAGGAGCATGTAGGTAAGGATCAGCAGCACTAAACCTGGTAGGAAAGTCAACGTATATTTTATTCGCTCCTGCCGTGTCATAGGTTTTCGTTTGGTACGCAGCGCTTCATCTTCAGCAGTTGGCGGAGGGATTTTATTTAACAACCAAAGGAAAAGGACGAGTGGAGGAAAAAATAGACAAGCCGAAACAAAGGGCATCCAAAATTCGGAAGTGCCCCAATCGAGCATGATGTAACCACCTATTGTTTTGGCGAAACCTGCAGAAAAAATAAAACTTACTGATAAGCTCGCACCCAATACTTCTGTAAACTTTCTTCCTTCCAAATAACCAAACACCATGCCCCATACCATACCCAGCGGTAAGCCATTGAAGAAAAGAAAAATAAGGTTATAAGGTGTTGGCGTGATGGCAAAGAACAACCATGACAAACTTGCAATGCTCACCATCAGCAGAATTCCTTTTAGTCGAGCGTGAGCGCCTAGTTCTGAAACTACTTTGATACCAATGAATTTGGAAAGCATATACCCAAGCACCTGAAAGATGACCATCCATACTTTAAAGTCCACGCCACCCACACTCATGTTTTCATAAGTAGCTACACCAAATGTTTTGCGCAAAGCAAAAATGCAGGTGTATAAACAGAAAGCTGAGACGGCTGTGTAAAGCGAGAACCAAAAACCGTTAGTTTGGCGAAGCCAGGTGGTGATGCTATGTTCTTGGGTAGAATTCAAAAGTTAAAATTCAAAATTGAACGGTATGGAGGTAAATAACGGAAATATTTGAGTGTAATCGCGAGCCGGTAGACAAAAAGAAGTTCAAGTGTTCTTTGGTGATGGAAAATTCTTAGTCTTGTGGAAGAAAGCTTCGGAAAGCTGGAAGATGCACTCAGATTCGTTTAGCAGTGCTCATAATCCAAAATAACATCATGAATAATTTTAAAAACTTCAACAAGCTTCACCAACAGGCAGATCCGCTCTTGATGGCCAATGTGTGGAATGCACAAAGCGCAAAGGTTATGGAAAAACTAAATGTTCAGGCCATTGCCACCTCAAGTTCTGCGGTAGCTGCCACACTTGGCTATGTGGATGGCGAAGTCATGAGCTTTGAAGAATATTTTTTCGTGATAAAACGAATAAGAAATTCTACACAGCTGCCGTTGTCAGTGGATATGGAAACAGGTTACGGCAGTTCAGTGAAAGAGATTGTCGACAACATTAAACGTCTGCATGAAATCGGAGTGGTGGGCATCAATATCGAGGACTCGATTATCATGAACGGTTCTCGAGCAATTGCCGATGCCGGGACGTTTGCTGAAAAATTGAGAGAGATTTCTGTTGGGTTGAGCACACAAAATATTGACATGTTTATCAACGTACGATGCGATGCATATTTGCTCGGATTGGCAGACGCGAAGAAAGAAGGCATCCGAAGAATAAAGTTGTATGAACTTCAAGGCATCCACGGAATATTTTTGCCATGCATTACAGATATAGAAGACATCGAAGCGAGTGTCAAAGCAACGCGCTTGCCGTTGAATGTGATGTGCATGCCCGATCTGCCCGATTTTGAAGCGCTGAAATTGGCTGGCGTAAAGCGGATTAGCATGGGCGGCTTTCTCAACCACTCTATATATAATGATATGGAAAGGAAAATGCAGCAGGTGTTGTCATCCGGGAGTTTTGCCGGATTGTTCAAATAGTAGGATAAACACGGGTAGTAGACAGAGGAAGTCATGGAAATGGCCTCCTCTTATTTTTTAGCGTCAATCGTTGTTTTAAATTGTTTACTTATTTACAGCTCCCTTGTAAGGATTTGTTCAGGAACCAGTACTAATGGAGTAAATAACACCTGTGACAGAAAAGGAGCAACAACATGTTTTTCAGGAATGGCTAAGCCTGCATAAAGGATTAGTCTTTAAGATAGTTCGATCGTATTCACGTGAGGCTATGGATCAAGATGATCTGTTCCAGGAGATTATCATTCAGGTGTGGCATTCTATTCCATCTTTTCGAAATGAATCTTCTGTGACCACCTGGTTATATCGCATTTCACTCAATACTGCTATCAAGTGGACTAGGAAGGAACAAAAGCATAATCGAACGGAGGCACTTGAAGAAGGACATCAGCTTCTGCACGAAAGTGAATCATCGATTGACGAGCGACTAGTTTGGCTGTATGAAGAAATTTACAAGCTGGACGAAATAGATCGTTCACTGGCCATATTACTACTGGAAGGTTTTAGCTACAAAGAGATGGCTAATCTGCTTGGCATTACCGAATCAAATGTAGGCGTGAAAATCACGCGCATTAAAAAGCAATTGATCACCAAATCAAAAAAATAAAATGACGATGGAATTTGAGGAACTGAAAAAAATCTGGGATTCACAATACGGCAAGCCCCTTTATGCCCTTGACGAAAAGGCCCTGCACAACCGCATTGTGTCAAAACGAAAGAGTGCTTATCACATCACGAACAAAAGTGAATTATTATCAATTCTGGTCAACCTAGGAGCCGGAAGTTTTGTGCTGGCCATCAACTTACTTGATCAAAGCAGAAATGTCTTTATGTACCTGATGTCCGGATGGATGCTGTGTACGGGTCTTTATGTATGGGTGAGTCGCCTGAGAAGAAAAAAAGGTGACTTGCAATTTGACCGATCACTGCAGGGGGATCTTCATTACGCGATTTCGATGGCTACCTACCAGGTTCGTTTTTCCCAGCTCATGCGCTGGAATTTCCTGCCGATTGGAGCGCTCATCGTATTAGCACTCTGGGTTGGAAATAAACCCATTTGGATAGGTGTATTGATGCTGATTTTTTTGGGGTTAACTTACTACGCGAGCGGCTGGGAACACCGCATCTATACCTCCAGAAAGCAGGAGCTTGAACTCTTAAAAGATAAGTTAGAGACTGAGGAAAAATAAAGGCAGGTGATCACACGATTGACTCGCCATTCAAATCGGTCGTTAGCACGTCACTCATGTAGTCGAAGAGTGGCCGGATGCTTTTGAATGTTTTGTTGACGTTGTTCAAAAAGTCAGGAGAGAGAACTTCCTTATCCGTAAACGAATGTTCAAACCAGAATTGCTTGTAGCGCAGTAACTCAATAGCCGGGTGATCCGGTTGAAATCCGCGCGGGGCAGTCTTCACTTGATCGCCTATCATCTTTCCAAATTGGGATTGAAGGGCTTTTGACTTTAAAAGTTTATTCCAGTCTGTATAGTTGCGTTCAATGTCTTGTCGTATTCGTTTCAAATCATCGGGATTGGGATAAGAAAATCCGCACGCGATGTGTGTTCCTCCAGGTCTTAACCAGAAATAATAACCACCGCGTAAGAAGGGTTTGCTACGCTTCAGGTATCCGGCAAATCGTGGATTGTAGGGCGACTTATCTTTTGAAAAGCGCACATCATTGTAAATGCGATAGAGGCTCTTCTTGCCAGAAGGAGTTTCAATCCTATCATGTTCGTTCATTTTTGCAATCAGCGCATCGACAAACCGTTCAGTATTTTCTTTGGCATGTTCATACTCTCCTTTGTGGGCATTAAACCATTCACGGTTATTGTTGATGGAAAGACTCTTGAGGAAATCGAACGTGGATTTTTGAATAGAAAAATTATTTGCTGACATAAAGCAGATGGATAAAAAACAATGACCAGAGTCGACCACTCTAAGTGGTCTTGACGACTGACTCCAACAACAAAGGAGATAAGTTGAAAATAAGAAAGTCAAGAAACGTTGCACAAAAAAAGAAGTGTGTCATATTTCGACACACGTCTTCTCTTTAATGACGAAAAAAAATTACTTTTTATCAAGTGGAGGAGGGCCATCTGGTAATAAACCTTTATATACAGCATCGCCCTTGCGTTCTTTGAATTCAGCTTTCACAACTTCCACTTTTTTTGGATCTTCAAAAAGATCTACCATCGTCATAGCCAGCGTTTTGGAAGCATGCAACATACCTTTGTGCCCGATGGACATACCCCCACAAGCAACAACAGCCCAAGAATGCCAGGGCGTGCCAATGGGTGCAGTAGCTACACCCAGACGGATGGTGGGAACAACCCAGCTCACATCACCCACATCAGTTGAACCACCACCAGCGTTTGGATTTGTTTCTTCCAGCGGTTCTACTTTTGTATGAAGACCGACTTGAGGCTTGCCTGTGCTCTCCTGAATTTTCTTTGCGAAATCAATCTCTTCAGTTGTGTATGACATAGGTCCAAGAAGACCGAGATTTTTTGTAAGCAAATCTCCGCCCGTGCGGTTCACCAGCACTTCATACACGCCAGAGATCAGTGAAATTTTATAATCCACATTGGCCATAATCGCTGCACCTTCGGCCATCTTCTTCACACGTTCATACACTTCTTCCATACCTTCGCGTTTAGTGTCGCGCACACGCACCCAAAGTCGTGAGTAGTCGGGCACCACGTTTACTACCTGCCCTCCATCTTGTATATGATAGTGAATTCGCACGGACGGTTTGATATGCTCACGCAGGTAATTGATGCCGTTCGCGTACAACTCTAGCGCATCGGAAGCACTTCTGCCATTCCACGGATCTGCGGAAGCATGCGCTGCCTGACCATTGAATTCCACAATGAAATCAACAAGTGCCAACCCCGTTTGTACTTCCGCTTTGGTATCCTCGCTCGGGTGCCAGTCCATGACTACATCTACACCGTTAAATAATCCTGCACGCACCATCCAGAGTTTGCCAAAGAATTTTTCTTCTGCAGGTGTGCCGTAAAATTTTATCGTGCCCTTTAGTTTACCCTGCTCGATCATTTCTTTAATAGAGATGGCTGCACCCAGACTTGCTGTACCAAAAAGATTATGTCCACAGCCATGACCTGGCTTTCCGGCATGCAGGGGATCTTTCGTGGGTACTTTGTTTTGCGATAAGCCGGGCAGAGCGTCAAACTCGCCTAGTATACCAATCACCGGGCTGCCGCTGCCATAGGTGGCTACAAATGCAGTTGGCATTTCAGCCACACCGCGCTCTACCTTAAAACCATTTGCCTCGGCATGGTCTGCAAGTAGTTTTGAAGATTGAATTTCGTTGAAAGCCGTTTCTTCTGCAGCCCAGATCTTATCGCTGATGGTAATGAGCTGTGCAGATTGATTTTCAACGGATTGTATAACAGCTTTTTTCCCGGCAGTGAGAACGGGTGCTTGAGCTTTTTTTTGCGCGAGGGCTTGACCTGCCATCACGACCAGTGCACTGAGTAAAATGGTTTTTAATTTCATAGAGCGTAGTTTAAAACAAATGATGCAAGCAATATAAGATTTTCAAATTGTGTTAAGTATACCGTTCCTATGAAATGTCATTGCGGGGCAATAGAATTTATGTAGAGCGAAGCGAAGGGTAATTTTAATCTGCACCCGCCTGCGCGTAGCCGCTTCGGGCGCCTACGCTAAAGCTTCAGCGCCAGCGTGCAAAGGCAGGCAATCCCGTAGAAGCAGTGGAAAACGAATCTATGAAATGCACTACTGAACGTTTGCGTAAACTATTTCTGGATTCCGGGTCAAACATAGTTAACACTTTGTAGCCGCTCATGATGATGGATATTTTTGAATTTCAAACACCCCTTGGCCCACTCGGCCGGCTTTTTAATCAACTCATATTAACACGCTACATAAGGAAATTGCTTGTCGATAGAAATGATGTTATCAAAGAGTTTGCAGAGAGCGACAAATGGAAATTGGTTTTGCATGGAGGATAGACACGACCTCGTCCCTTCGGACACCCCTCCTAAAAAAAGAGGGGTGTTCCTTGGGATGTGTAGAAAACAAACCAGTGGCAAGGTTATTCGTTTATACTGGAGTTTAGGTTTAAATGATCACCAACTCTGAATAATGCCTGCCGATATGATTCTTCATTGACCAGCATCTATATCTGCGACATCAAATGAACGTACACACCTTTTAGTTAACCTTTTGTTAACTACTCAACTAAAGATAAGGTGTTGCCGTTAGGGTGGTTAATTAGCGAAGATGCGGTTGGATTAACCACAACTGTTAACCAGGCCAATCTCATTTTTTTATATAATTGAAGTTATGAAAAACAATTCTTTGCTGTTTGTGCTACTGTTCTTTGGTTTAGTACAGTGTAAGCAAAATCTACAGGCCGACCTTTCCAAAAAGGAGATGCTCCAAATTGTAACATCTCTTGACAATGAATTTGGTAAGGGAGTTCAGACAAAGGATTCAGCAAGGCTCGTTAATATTTATTCAGATAGCGCGCAATATGTGCAACCTAACAGAGAGATTTTAACTGGTAAAACCGAAATTGGAAAAGAGTGGGCCGGTTTTCTCAGATTGAAGGAAAATCCAATTGATATCATTTTTATTATCAATGATGTAGGCGGCAACCGGGAACTCATCTATGAAACGGGGATAGGTTATACCTTGTTAGCTGACTCATCGAAATGGGATTTTAACTATGTCAACGTCTGGCGCCATCAAAAAGATAATTCATACAAGTTGGAAGTGGACACCTACACACCAATGTCTGCAAAGGATCACACAAGGGCAGAGGAGTAGCACAAAATAGAAATATGAAATGTCATGCCGGGTATGCGCAAGTCAAACGACAAGATGATAACGTTGGTTGACCCAACTAGCCCCAACTAGCCCCAACTAGCGCAAGGTGTGTCACGAAGAAAATAAGACAGACGGTTTTATTTCCATGCTGTATAGAAGATGGTAGTAGGTCTACCACAAACGCTTTTCAGAGAGAGTCTGTAAACCACTCTTTGGTGCTGAGGCTGCAAAGCCTTGGTGTTGAACGAAAGAGAAAAGGCTCGATGAACTTTTATTAAATAGGTGGTAAACCAATCAGGTAGATCGAAGATGGGAGAACAAAAAACAACTTCATTATTCAACAGCTCCAATAAAACTTTTGGAGCTTGTTCCGAGGTGTCTATAATTCTAAGTTCAGTCCGATTCGCAAAACCCGATCGGATTTTAGTCTATCAACGATAAAGGACGAGCGAAGCGGAGGTGGTGTGTTCAAACCTTGCCAAGGGGGACGAGCCCTTGCGCTAGGTAATATGAATAACTCATGCACAACTAACTCAAGCGTCCGTCTAGGCTGAATTCCAATAAGCACTGGAGAAACGAAAAATACTATCCTACTAACAGAAGTTCATTCGATGCGTGCGTCAACTCACTAACTGAGCAGGGATGCTATTTGATGGCGAACACCGATCCAACACGAATGCTTCGAGGCTTATGGACATCGTGGACCACGAAAAAGAAAATCGTCTTTGCATTGGCAGGGGAGAGCGTTGCCGATATGACGTACATCGCAGAATTGATTGCCACTGGTAAAATCAAACCGTTAATTGACAAGCGTTATCCCCTAGCGCAACTTGCAGCGGCTCATCGCTATGTGGAAGCAGGACATAAGGCAGGGCATGTAGTGATTAACATAGCCGATTAAATTTTAACAAGTAAGAGCGCAACCACTGTCATGCATTTTAAAGCTAAAGACGATCATCGATCGTGGCGATAAAGAGTTACCATCAAAGTCCCCCGTACCTACATTTACTAAGTAGGCATATAGGCGATATGTCAATTCAAGGGACCCGAAAAGTTTCGGAACCCTTTTTCTTTGTTGTAGAATAGGAGGCACTTCAAATGCGCGAAATGTGTAAAACCTTTACAGCGCTGTGTAATGGTGACGAGTTGAAACGCTTGCACTTTTGTCAGGTCAAATCGAAGCAATGAGTTTAACGGTGCGCAACGTTGCAGCTGGAAAAATTAACCGTTAGTGGAA
>JANOQK010000090.1:0-5686 GCA_031414855.1 Bacteroidia bacterium
GAGAATGGATTGGATTTGCATACCATAAATTTCATTAATGCTGTGAAGTCCAGGAAATTAAATGAACTTACTTGCCCTATTCAGGCCGGTGCGCATGTTGCCACCGTTTGCCAGATGGGAAATATTTCTTACAAAACTGGAACGAAAGTATCCTGGGATTCGGCTGCACAAAAATTTAAGGAGGCAGCGGCAAACAATCTTATCCAGGCAACTTATAATAATGGCTACAAAGTTCCGGTAATTGGATGATAGAAGAAAAATTTGATTACATCGTTATCGGTTCGGGATTTGGAGGATCAGTTTCGGCTATGCGTCTGGCAGAAAAAGGGTATACAGTCCTCGTGATTGAGAAAGGAAAACGATGGAAGTCAGCTGATTTCCCTAAGTCTAATTGGAACATCCGCAAGTATTTATGGATACCTCTTCTCAAATGTTTTGGCTTTCAAAAATTAAGTTTCTTTAAGGAAGTATTTGTTATTTCTGGTGTTGGTGTGGGAGGAGGTTCGCTGGTCTATGCCAACACGCATATGATGCCGCGCGAATCTTTCTATACCAATCCAATCTGGTCGCACTTCAAAGATTGGAAAATGATATTGAGTCCTTATTTTGAAAAAGCCCGGTTTATGTTGGGCAGCGAAAAATTCACAAAAGAATATGAGGAAGACCGGATACTAAAATCTGTAGCGGCTGATATGGGACGCACTGAGTCATACAGCAGGGTGGACTATGTAGGCGTTTATTTGGGTGATCAAAAAAAAGAAACTGATCCTTACTTTAAAGGACTTGGCCCCATGCGAACTGGATGCATTGAATGTGCTGGTTGCATGGTTGGTTGTAGATACAATGCCAAAAATACGCTGGATAAAAATTACTTATGGTTTGCCGAGAATCTTTTCGGTGCGAAAATTCTGGCAGAGACTGTTGTTGATAGAATTGAAAATAAAGAAGGAACTTACTTTATTCATACACATAAAAGCACTCGATGGTTTAAAAACGAAAAGAAGACCTATCAATCAAAAGGACTTGTAGTAAGTGGGGGAGTACTGGGAACGCTGGACTTGCTTTTGAAACAAAAATACATTTACAAGACGCTTCCGGAATTATCAGATAAACTTGGAGAAAATATTTTAACGAATTCTGAAATGCTTTCCGGAGTGGTGGCTGCCGATCGAAAGCTCAATCATGGCCTTGCCATTAGCTCCATTTTTAATCCAGATGACAATACACACATAGAACTTTGCAAGTATCCTAATGGCTCTGGCGCTATGATGCGATTGGCGGTCATGGCAGCAGGGAATGGAACTCCTTTGGTGAGAAGTGCTAAAATGATTGGAAATATTCTCAGCAGGCCAATTGAATTTCTTCGCTCGTTTTTCAATTTCAAAGTGGCGCAAAACTCCATCATATTTCTAATCATGCAATCTTTACCAAACTCCATGAAAATGAAACTTAAGAAGGGATGGTTGGGAATCAGTCTTTCATTTGATAATAAGTCGGGACATAAAGTTCCTAGCTATATTCCCGTTGGCCAGGATGCTCTATACCGGTATGCGGAAAAAGTAAAAGGTGTTCCTCATAACGCATTTAGTGAAGTGGTTTTCGGCCTTGCCTCTACTGCTCATATCCTTGGAGGCTGTCCTATGGGTAAAACCATTAAAGAGGGTGTTGTGGACGAAAATTTTAAAGTTCACGGCTATACTAACTTTTATATTCTGGATGGAAGTATTATGCCTTGCAATTTGGGTGTTAATCCCTCGCTGACTATCACCACCTTAAGTGAATATGCTATGGATCGGATTGAGGCAAAAATTGGAGCCAAAAAGGAAACACTTAAAGAGAGATTGGAGGCTATTCCTAGCTGATTTTCAAAAAAGAAGTTCAAACTTTTGGTTTGAATCGCCCTAAAGTTATCTTTGCAGCCTGATTTTAAAAATCAGAGCTTGGTCTGGTAGTTCAGCTGGTTAGAATGTCCGCCTGTCACGCGGAAGGTCGCGGGTTCGAGTCCCGTCCGGACCGCTCAAAAAGCCTCGGATTTTTTCGAGGCTTTTTTCGTTAACTCTCCTCAAAAATTTATTTAAGTAGATTGTTAAGTCTCGGTTGACTTGTGTAAGTTATTTATGATCTTAACTTAAATTGGGTTTGCTTTTCATGGAAACCAACAAAGGTTTTCATAAGTTAGCGTCATTAATTTATCGTTCTGCTATGAACTTCAAATCGATCATGACCAGTTTATATTATCTGCTGATCTACGCTGATGGTAAGGTCAATGATAGGGAGATTTCATTAGGAAAAAAGATGATGACAGCTGAAGGTTTTGAAGAGCGTGGCTTTGAAACAACCCTGGAATCGCTGAAAGCCAAAGATAAGTCTACTCTCTTAACCGAGTGTATTATTGGGTTAAGAAAACTTGAATCTAAAGCTCAAATTCGGTGTATTGCCTGGCTTTGTGTGATTGCTAATTCAGATGGTTTTATGGACAAAGAGGAGTGGGTTTTGATTTATAAGATATATCATACTGAACTTAAACTTTCTTTGGATGAAATTATGAAGACACAGAAGGAACTCAACATGATCGTGCACGGAAGATCATTTAGTACATTAGGAGTAAAGGTTAGCGATTAAATAGCTTTAAGTACAAGAGTATGGGATTTAAGTAAAGTGAGCTAATCGACTATTACCTCTCTGGTTTTTTTAGCGTATCTTTGCAGTGTAGAATTTACAATTAATGAAATAATGGAACAAAATAACAAAGAAGACAATAACCCTTGGCGATTCCATCCACTTTTCATGGCATATAAAAAATTTTATGATGGCAAAAATGTAATGATGGGCCGAATAATAGGTGTGATCATTGCCATTATCGTTATTACAGTTTGCTTCTTACTATTCAAGTAAGAAACTTTAGCGCCCTTCAATAGTATTCTTAAAATTCCTGAATGACTCATATGGAGCCTCTGCTGCCACCATGTTTATTAACCAAGCAGGCACAGAACCACCAGGATCAACCAGCATGATAAACTCAACAGATAACTCGGAATCACTTACGGGTTTTACAGTCCACTGAGATTTGGACATTGGTATTCTTACAATCCCTTTTTTCTGTGGAATAAAATCCGGAATGCTATTCGCATGAATAATAATAGTTCGTTGTAGGACATTATGATCAATTTTCAGGCTTACTACCAGATCGCGGTTGCTGGCTGGCCAAGGTGCAGCGATTTCAGTATAATAGATTAATTCTGTTTTGCTCTTCTGCTCCAGCACATGCGCATTGACAGTATGGTATTGCCAATTGTTGTAATCATTGACATTGAGTACTATATCGATAACCTGCTGGGGAGTGGCTTTAACGTTGACTGTGGTTTTAAGGGATTTTATTTTACTGTTCTCTGCTTTGCAGGAGTATACCTTTACCCCGTCTTTGTCAATTCGCAACGAACAATCTGACTGACTATAGGAAGGGGTGCTGGAAATAAGAAAAAGCAATGCGCCTACAATTGAATTACTCCAGTTAGAAAGGAGAGAAGAAGCACAATTCATTTCAGCAAGGTTAACTATTTATGATTGGGTATCAATCCGTTATTGATATCGTTTCGTGGCGGGGTGAAAGGTTTGCCAGCTATGCCAAAATTCCTGGTAGGCTTTTATTCTTCTCAGGTGTTGTGATGGAGAGGTGAGATCGCGTCCCAAAAAGTTATAGGGTTTATTGTAAGCAAAGAGAGTGTCATTGCGAATGATGAACTCTGAAGTATCCGAGGGGCGTTCAAATGCAGCAAAGCTTTGCGCGTCTTTTGACAATACAATAATAATTGGGGTTTGTCCAATCTTATCATTGATAATTCTTTTTCCCTTAAGGTGATTCCAGTCGTAGGCCTTGCTTTCATTCCCAATCTGTATGCCAATTACCCATGATTTGTCTTTCCACGACAAACTATCTGTTCGTGTAAGTTCACCTTTGCTTTTACCCTTTTCATAGCGGCCAAGCGTGTCATATTTCGATTTGATTGTCTCATCCAATTGCATGACAATTGCGTTCGGGTAGAGTTCAAATAACTTATCTAGTCTTACTTGAATAGATTCAATTTCTGGCAAGATTTCTCCTTTTAATGGTCCAGTCACAGCTTCACCTGTTGCCTGACGCCACCAGCTTTTAGTGGTAGTGTCTTCAAACATAGCATTGAAGTGATCCATACCCACGAGACGAAACTTCTCGGGTTCGCCCTTTACAACAGGGTCAAAAACTCTACCTGTCCGGCAAACACTACAATAAGTAATCATCAATGGCTTTCCACCTATAGTATCGCGCACTTGATGATGATAGGTAATGAAGCGAAGAGGGTAGGCCTTCACTTCTCCATTGTATTCAACACCAACTACCATGGTACTGTCATTCATCAAATTGCCGGCCTTTGGTTTTAAGGAAAGATTGTCGGGCTGCCTAAACATGGCATCGGCAGATAATTTGAAGTTAAACATGTAAATGGCAATAAGAGTTATTCCTAATGCGATTCCAGGAAGCCATTTTTTCTTGCTTGTTTTAAATGTGGTGATGGTTCCAATCACAGCGAGTAATCCAAAAATTATCCTGAAGCCCCATCGATAGGAATATAAAAAATAGGCAAGGTCAAGGCTATTCATTCGCTGACTGCCCGGCATAGGCATTATGAAATACACATTTAGTATTTCAAATAATATGAGACCTATTATTCCCAGATAAAAAAATATCCTCATGATTCGTGCATCTTGTACATTCTGTTTACGTGAACCTCATTCTAAATCAAATTTAGAAGACTTCAAAGGTTTTTGATTGTCTTTTTAAATTAATAGTAGTAAGCGACCTGATATCCTACTAAAATAGATGTATGTTTTATGGTGATTAAGTACGACCCTAAATTGCGAAATTCTTTTAAATTTGCAGTTCTTAATAACACAAAGCAGGAATGAATTTACTTGATTTTGAAAAACCCATTGCCGAATTAGAGACGAAGTTGGATGACATGAAACACCTGGCAGATGACAGTGATGATTCAGTAAAAGGGGCGATTCAGGCATTGGAAAAGAAAATCCAGAATTTGAAAAAGGAAACATTTGAAAATCTTACGGGCTGGCAGCGTGTCCAGTTGTCAAGACATCCTGATCGTCCATATACGTTAGATTATATCTATGAAATCACAACGGACTTTATCGAATTGCATGGCGATAGGACAGTTGGTGATGACAAAGCCATGATTGGTGGACTTGGTACTATTGATGGCCAGACATTTATGATGATTGGCCAGCAAAAAGGTCGCAATACCAAGCAGCGTCAGATGCGAAATTTTGGCATGGCTAATCCTGAAGGATATCGCAAGGCGCTTCGACTTATGAAGATGGCTGAAAAATTCAATAAACCCATTGTTACCTTTATCGATACACCCGGAGCATTTCCGGGATTAGAAGCAGAAGAACGTGGACAGGGTGAAGCAATTGCTCGAAATCTAAGAGAGATGTTTATGCTTAAAGTTCCAGTGATTTGTATCATCATAGGTGAAGGTGCATCTGGTGGGGCATTGGGTATTGCAATTGGTGATAAAGTATTAATGTTAGAGAATACCTGGTATTCTGTAATCTCACCAGAAAGTTGCTCAAGTATTTTATGGCGAACCTGGGACTTTAAAGAAACTGCTGCAGAACAATTGAAATTAAC
>JANOQK010000091.1:0-2443 GCA_031414855.1 Bacteroidia bacterium
CTTGATCAATGATTTCTATTCTACCATCGAACGCACCAAGGGGAAGCTCATTAATCTCTTCGTTGCTGATGGTAACGCGATCGTTATGCTGGTACTTTGTCATCATCCAACCTGCGGATCTTATAATTCATATAGGCCATCAATACCGTCATCATGGGACTGATGATACAAAAGAAACAATAGGGTGCATATGCCCAAGTGGAAATACCTAACACCTTGGCTTGTGTAGCCCCACATGTATTCCATGGTACTAAGACTGATGTTACAGTTCCGGCATCTTCCAATGTGCGGCTTAATAACTCTGGTTTATAACCTCTCTTCTTGTATGTATCGGCAAACATTCTTCCGGGCACGGCAATGGCCATGTACTGATCGCCAGCGGTGAGATTAAAAAATATACTGGTCACTGCAGTGGATGCTACCAAGGAACCTGTCGAATGAGCGAGTTTAATAATCTCTTCTACAATGCGCTTAAGCAATCCACAAGATTCCATCACGCCACCAAAAATCATAGCCCCTAAAATCAACCAAATGGTATTGAGCATTCCTGCCATTCCGCCTGATGAAAGCAATTCAGTGATCATGGCATTGTCTGTTTTAATGTTTATGGATAATGCCATGGCCTTCATCACAGCGACAAATGCTGATTTTATTGGATTGTCGGTGATGCCGGAGATTTGTTGAATAATTTGTGGTTGGAAAATGATCGCAAACAATGCACCCATCAACGTCCCCACTAGTAAAGCGGGAAGAGCGGGCACTTTACGCACAATCATAAATAGTACAAGCGCTGGAACCAAAAATAGAAGTGGATTCAAATTGAAAGCACTATCAATAGAATTCAATACGGCCTCAGTGCTTGTACTACCTGTTGTATCAAGTGTAAAGCCCCAGACAAAGAAGATGATTAATGTAATAATCAGTGTTGGTATGGTAGTGATCATCATATATCGGATGTGCGTGAACAAATCTGTTCCGGCCATAGCAGGTGCTAAATTCGTGGTGTCTGATAGGGGAGACATCTTGTCTCCAAAATAAGCACCAGAGATAATGGCGCCTGCAATTACTCCCTCGTGAATTCCAAGAGTCTTCCCAATTCCAAGTAACGCAATACCCACAGTGGCCACAGTAGACCATGAACTTCCTGTTGCGAGGGACACAATACAACACACCACGCACGCTGCAAACAAGAAAATGGTAGGGTTAAGAATTTTAAGTCCGTAATAAATCATGGCAGGTACGACACCACTAAGCAGCCATGTGCCGGAGAGTGAACCGATGACTAACAAGATCAGCATGGCTGCCATAGCTGAGCTAATACTCTTAACAATACTATGCTCGATTTCTTCCCATGAACTTCCTAACCTCCAGGAGATTATTCCCGCTACGGATGCCGCTAACAATAATGCAATTTGATTCGGGCCGTCCGTAGCACCCGAGCCAAAAAAGACCACATTTATGGACAGAAGGATGACAAGAATGCCAATGGGTATAAAGGCATGAATCAGTGTGGGTCTCTTCTTCTCAACAGTCATCGGTAGAGGCTTTAGTTGGGCTCAAAAAGTTTTCAAGATAGGATAAAACGGATTTGGTTAAAAGTTAATAGTTAATCGTTTTGGGGGATTTAGAACGATTAACCTATAACGATTAACTATTTTCAAGTCTTCTAGCTATTATTGACCGTATAATGAACACCTCTTTCCTTCAGGTAATCCACTATGAAGTTGAAGTGTCTTTCTTCTTCTCCCAAATATTCTGGCGGACAGATTCCTTTGCGGGTAAATTTTCCGTCAAGCACCAGATTCACCGCTGCCGTGCATGTGTATCCTGTAGTTCTGGCCATCGATAAAGTACCTGTTGTTTTTTCAGTACGATCGAGAAGGTTGTATTCGTATGTTTTTGAAAGACCTTTCTCTTCACCACTTATGCGTACACGCATTACGGTAAATTCTTCTTCACCTGGTTTTAGTTTCCATTTTGGAAAGAGAAGTTTGGCAGTAAGATCGATGGGACGCATTTTCACCCCTTTCACTTCCACTTCTTCATAAGAAAAGAATCCACTTTCTCTCAGTACTCTCAAGTATTCAACGCAACCGGGATAACGCAATGTTTTTTCTATCATGTTAGGAATATTGGGCATCGTCTTGATGAGCGAACGAAGTCCGTCTGAATTCCATGATTCTAATGTTCCAACGCCATCGAAGTGAACAAGCTCTGCATCAGAGAGTGCTTCTTTCACCACCAGGCCACTGTTTTGAACATAACGTGCAGGCCGAATATATTCTTCAATCACATCGATAGGAGAGAAGACCGCTTTGTATTCATATGGCCACTCTCTTACTAAAGGCAATCCTCCAACCAAGCATTCGTAGGAATCGATCTTCATTCGCTTGTTGTAATAGCCAAGTATGATGTTGCCCATGCCGGGGGCAACTCCGCAGTC
>JANOQK010000092.1:0-2488 GCA_031414855.1 Bacteroidia bacterium
GTTTATTACCGATCTATAGGACAAATAGAGACAGCCTACTACATCATGTTTATTATTTGTGGATCGGCTTATCTGATCGCCTGGTCCATCATGCATTTTCTGGTGCCTAAGATGGAGAGGGTGAATGTTTAATTGAATCAATCGCCAAGCATACTTGTAAATAACAAAGGGCAACACTTCGTTGCCCTTCTTATTGTAAACTTATAATTGATCCTTACAAACTCCAGCCCGTTCTATATTCTCTCTTCACAAATTGATTAGCTTCATCAAAGTTGGTGATCTTCATGTTCTTGGCATCCCAGAGAAGTTTTTTGCGGCCTGGGTATCTTGCGCCTTGTATTCCCTGCATTGCATAACTTCTTATAGCAAGGTTGCCCATCAATACTGCTTCTGTGAATGGTCCAGCGTATTCAAATGGAGAACTTAACTCTATCTTTCCATACCCAGCAATACAAGCATCCACCCATTGTGTATAGTGTCCTGCTTCACCACCCGCAATGCGCGGAATGGTTGGGCTTGGCAACGTAACGTCTTTCATTCTTAACGTTGGCAACAGCACGGGTGGCTTTTGATAATTTGCCATTAGCTTTCCTTTCGTTCCTTCAAAGATGTAGCCATTGCCACCATCACCCAATTGTTCATCGGGCAATAATTCATCAGGTCGTTTTGGAAGAAGTCCACCATCCATCCAGGTGAATTTGATATTTCCTTTTCCATCCTTACGGGGAAATGTTAAATGAATGATCGATGAGGCTGGGCAACTTTCTTTGTAGTCTGCTTCTTTAAAGAAATCAGCCCAAGCGGTTGTCGAACTGCATTCTACTTCCGTTGGATAATCGATTGGCAAAATGCGGAATGCTGCATCCATGATATGACAAGCCATATCGCCTAATGCACCCGTACCAAAATTCCACCAACCCCTCCAATTGAATGGAAGATAGGCGGGATTGAAATCCATTTCTTTTACAGGACCAAGCCACAGATCCCAATCAAGTTCTTTAGGTATTTTATGATTGCCTGTTGGCGCAGGTATCCCTTGCGGCCAAACAGGACGGTTAGTCCAGGTAAGTACATTGGTAACATCACCGATCAATCCGGCATCTACCCATTCTTTTGCTGTGCGCACATAATCTGCTGACGCGTACTGATTTCCCATCTGAGTAACAACCTTATATTTTTTGGCAGCTTCAGTCAACATGCGAGCTTCATATATGTCGTGCGTCAATGGCTTTTGAACATACACGTGCTTGCCTCTTTGCATAGCCGCCATGGTGGCCACTGCGTGAGTATGATCAGCGGTTGATACAGAAACAGCATCAATATTTTTCGCTTCTTTGTCTAACATCACGCGGAAATCTTTGTAATACTTCGCGTTTGGAAAATTCTTTTTGGATTCGACTGCTTGCCGGTCATCGACATCACATAGGAATGCAATCTTTGCTTTTGGATTTCCTTTGGTTTTTCCATCCGGGCTTCCGGCAAAACCGGTTAAGTCACTTTCACCTTTTCCACCAACACCTATACCTGCGATGTAGAGTGTGTCACTCGGTGCAATGAATCCATTGCCACCTAAGACAAATCTGGGGACAATTGTAAATGCAGCTGCTGCTAATCCAGCAGTTTTTAGAAAGTCTCTTCTTGATACTGTCTCTGCGCTTGGAATATTCTTTTTCTTAAATGGCATACGATTTTAAGTTATGAGTTAACGAAATTACTAGCTGAATAGTAATCGGTAATCAGTATTCGGTAAATCAGACTGATCACCGAATACTGATTACCGATCACCGATTTAAACACCGAGCGACCACCCGCTTCTATACTCTCTCTTCACAAACTGATTCGCGTCATCAAAGTTCGTGATCTTCATATTGGCTCCATCCCACAATAATTTGATGAATCTTCCAGGATAATCAAACTGATCAGGTCTTCCACCAGCACGTGGTTTACGAATATCATAACTGCGAATAGCAAGGTTGCCCATCAGCAGTCCTTCCGTAAGTGGACCGGCTAGATCAAATGATGATGACAACTCTGTTTTGCCATAACCCGCCAGACAGGCTTCCACCCATTGCGCATAATGACCATTGGCTCCATCTGTAACTCTCTTATAGGTTTGAGGAACTGTAACTTCTTTTGTACGAGATGTCGGAAGCAATTGTGGATTGATACCATACGTACCGCACATCATCTTGCCTTTTGTTCCAATCATGATCACACCGTTGCCACCATCGCCCATCACTTCGTTTGGTCCTAATTCTTCAGGGCGCTCTGGCTGAATACCACCATCCATCCAATGGAATTTTACGTTTGGTTTTCCGGGTTTGCCTGCATAGGTCATAATGATGTGAGAGGAGGGAGGACAACTTTCAGGAAAATATCCCCGCTTGAATTCATCTATATAAACACTTCCTACGCTGCACTCCACTTCCGTGGGATAGCCGAGACCAAGTACACGGAAAGGTGGTTCGATAATATGACAAGCCATATC
>JANOQK010000093.1:0-2181 GCA_031414855.1 Bacteroidia bacterium
GCCGCAAGTTCCTGCTCCTGCGCCAGTAGTGAATCCGGATACCGTTCGGCAGGTAGATGTATTGACAGAACATTTCTATAGAAAGTATACCGTGGCTGTTCAATGGGGAGATGAGGAAGTAGCAAAAAATGCGTTGTATGATCTCATCATCCGAAATCCTGGAAACGATTCGTTGATTTATAGTATGGCTGTTCTCTATTATCAGAGCCAAAAGTTTACCTCTTCACTTCTGGTTGGTATGGAACTTTTAAAAAGGAACCCGAAAGACCCGGCTTTTCTTGAAATTTCTGCGGTCTCTGCCGAATCTCTTGGTGTTATTGACAGAGCGTTGCAGTATTATGAAAGCCTTTATTTGCTGGCAGGAGCCACGGGTACGCTCTATAAGATTGCTTTCCTGCAGTACGATATAAAGCGATATGCTGAAAGTATGGTAAACGTAGATATTCTGCTGACTAAGGCGGATGTGGAAACCATGAAAGTTACCTTTAATGATGCTCAAAATAAATCGAAAGAATATCCTATGAAGGTGGCTATTCTAAACCTAAAGGGATTGCTCAAACAGCAACTAGGAGACAATGTGGCTGCTAAGAAACTATTCGCGGAAGCCGTTGCCATAGCACCTGATTTTGGGCCCGCTAAGGAAAATTTAGCCAAAATCAAGTAGTCAAGCAACCTATCTTGTGTAGACCTGTCTTTATACATTGGAGGTGCAGGCTGAATATATTCACGAGGACTTAATCAGGCAATGCCGTCAAGGCAGTAGCAGTGCGTATCAACGCCTATATAAATTATATAGCCGTAGTATGTATAATGTTGGTTATCGCATCGTTAACAATGCAGATGAAGCGGAAGATGTTTTGCAGGAGGCTTTTATTAGTGCATTCAGAAGTTTAGAGAAGTATCGGGGAGACTCTACGTTTGGTGCGTGGCTCAAGCGCATTGTAGTAAACAAAGCGTTGAACCAGATCAGTAAGCGAAAATTTGAACGTATACCAGAAGATGATCTTTGGGATGTAGGCGAGGAAGTTCAAAATGATGAGTTTGAAAACTTTCCGTTTACAGTTGAGAAAGTGAAACGAGCTATTGAACTCCTGCCTGATGGATACCGGATGGTGTTGTCTTTGTATTTATTAGAAGGATATGACCATTCCGAAATTGCAGAGATAGTAAAGATAACCGAGTCAACTTCAAAATCTCAGTTTAACAGGTCGAAGAAGAAACTTAGGGAGATATTGGAAAGCGGGCGTGTTTAAAAGAGTTAAAAGTTAATCGTTAACAGGAAAGACACGATTAATGGATGACGATTAACCATTAACGGATAACGATTAACGATATGAAAGATTCACTGAAAGATTTCATTCATCAAAACCGCGAGGACTTTGATGATAAAGAACCTGATGAAAAAGTATGGAAGAAGATTGCGTCTGATCTTCTGGCTGCCAAAACCATTTCATTGTGGAATTCCGTTTCTGTTTGGAGGGCTGCAGCAATTTTGTTTCTTGGCTTAGCTACTTATTTTTTCGCTACGGGAGATCAGTCAACTATTGAGAAGAAAGAGCTTACAAGACTTCAAGGTGAATTTTCTGATCTTGATATATATTACAGTTCTGAGATAGCGGAAAAAGTTGCCCTGATCAATCATTTTGATGAATCGCATGAATCAGATCGGTTCACACAGGATTTTCAAAAGCTGGATGCGATGTATCAGGTGCTGAAAGAACAAATGAAAATCCAGCCCACACAAAAAGTCAGAGATGCCCTCGTCTTAAATCTCCTTGTGAGAATTGACTTACTAAATCAACAGTTGCATACATTAGAACGCATGCAGTCGGGGAGTAGTGATAAGGAAGATACGAGTATATGACCGTACTGATGCATCTAAATCCAGGTTGTGCATGAGAATGGCATTAGAAAACCCTCGCTAATCTTGTTTGATCAAAGTCTTTTCGAGCGTGCTAACTTTGTAATAGGCACTCATGAAATGGCGAGAAATCTTCTTTTGGTTTACACAAGTGCTAGAACCCTCAATCCAAATCAGGAATGTCTTTCAAGGATCTAGATGCATCAACCTAGGGCATATAACCGTTCTGATGTTTAAAACTTAATAATCAGAAGTCAATTCAAAGTTCTCTTTTGCGGAATCCAGTATCTTCTTGTCTTCGCATTTTAAAATACGTGCTG
>JANOQK010000094.1:0-5321 GCA_031414855.1 Bacteroidia bacterium
CGAGTTAAAAAAAGTGTCCTTATCAGCTTTAAGTAATCAGCTATAACATTACTGAATCACAGATACTTATATAGTAGTAATCAAATTTCAGATTAATTAAATTCGAAGGTATGGATTAGTTGAACTAGCCTTATATTTGAAGCTTTATCTTACCCAATGACGAAGAATTTTGTTGAAGAGCTGCGCTGGCGAGGAATGATCCACGATATCATGCCAGGAACGGAAGACCTGTTGAAGAAAGAGATGACAAGCGGATACATCGGGTTCGACCCTACCGCAGACTCCTTGCACATCGGCCACCTGGTTCAGATCATGACGCTGGTACAATTTCAGAGAAGTGGTCACAAACCTTTTGCTTTGGTAGGTGGTGCCACCGGTATGGTAGGAGATCCTTCCGGAAAGTCAGCCGAACGCAATCTCTTGTCTGAAGATATCCTAAGACATAATGAAGCCTGTGTAAAAGCTCAATTGGAAAAATTCCTGGATTTCTCCAAGGGAGTCAACTCCGCAGAAATGGTCAACAATTATGACTGGTTCAAGAACTTCAATTTCCTGGAGTTTATCCGCGATGTTGGGAAGCACATCACGGTCAATTATATGATGGCCAAAGACTCCGTCCAAAAGCGACTGGAGACAGGCCTCTCCTTCACAGAGTTCACCTACCAGCTTGTACAGGGGTACGACTTCTATTGGCTGTATACCCACAAAAATTGCAAGCTTCAAATGGGAGGTTCCGATCAATGGGGAAACATTGTGACAGGCACCGAACTTATCAGGAGAAAGGCGGAAGGAGAAGCATTTGCTCTTACGACCCAACTGATTAAAAAAGCTGACGGCACCAAGTTTGGAAAGACTGAGGGAGGCAATGTTTGGTTAGATCCGAAAAGAACTTCTCCATACAAGTTTTATCAGTACTGGCTTAATGTTTCCGATGAGGATGCCGCCAACTTTATCAAGATTTTCACAGAGCGAACCAAAGAAGAGATTGAAAGTCTGATCGCTGAACACACTTTGGCTCCACATGCCAGAAAGCTTCAACTGGAGTTGGCCAAAGACATAACCATAAGGGTGCATTCTCAGGAAGAGTATGAAGGAGCTGTAAAGGCTTCAAATATACTTTTTGGAAACTCAGTGACGGAAGATTTACAAAGTCTGGATGAAGACACCTTATTATCAGTTTTTGAAGGAGTGCCACAGACTTCCATTACACGAGCCTCTCTTGAAAGCACAGCCACGATCACCGATTTACTGTCAGAGCTAACACAAGGCAAGATATTCCCATCAAAAGGTGAAGCACGCAAAATGATACAGGGAGGCGGTGTAAGTATCAACAAGATCAAGATTTCAGATCCGAATCAGAAGCCGGATTTCAAGCTCCTGCAAGACCGGTACTTATTAGCTCAGAAGGGTAAGAAGAATTACTATCTGATTACCGTAAATGAGTAACGAGGGCAACTGGCAAAAAGCCATTCGTCAGAAACGTTTCAGACTCCACCTTTTAGTTACTGGACTTGGCGCGGTATCTCTTGTTTTATTTCTCCCCTACTTTTTCAATGTTATCCTATTACCAAAGCCAGGGGTGGTGTTGAACGATTTTATACTCAATCAATTGGAACCCAAAGATTGGTCGTGGATTATTTTCGGGCTCATCTATATTTCCCTATTGCTAACTGTATTATTCAACTACAAAAAACCGTACACGATCCTTTTGGGTATCGAATCGTACGTCACCATTAACCTTATCAGGATGATCACTTTATACGGAGTAACACTTGAGCCTCCACACGGCATTATACCTCTAATTGATCCAGTGATTACCAAAATAGCCTATGGCAGTGTTGTGTACTTGAAGGACTTATTTTTTTCGGGGCATGTATCTACCCTATTCTTGTTATTTCTAATTGAGGAAAACAGAATCCGTAAATCGATCCTATTGGTTGCAACTATGCTGGTGGCCTTTCTTATTTTATGGCAACACGTTCACTATTCGGTGGATGTATTTTTTGCCCCTGTCTTTACACTATTGGTCTATTACGCCTTCCGGAAAATTCACGCCCTCCAGTTCACAAATAGTCCAGTTTAACCTTCCAGATCATGTTTGTTCTAGTGCGCAAAAAATAATTACCAGCGCTTAGTCGATAATTTAGAGTTTACGTTACACACAATTAGGTAAAATTCCCTTAATTTGAGGTTAATACTTAGGTAACGAACAAAGTATGACAAACAACGGCAATTCAAATTCTACTAACTCCAATTATCCCTTGTTTTCGTTGGGGGAGAACCTTACCGAAGAACAGTTGGCGTTTTTCGAGAAAAATGGATTCATCCATTTTAAGCACTTTATACCCCACCAAACAGTCAAACAACTCCTGGAAGAATCTTCCAAAATACAGGAGCAATGGATCAGAGAAGATGTAAAATCGATAAACGGGGTTCCTATTAAATACGGAACTGATATTGATGGGAAAAAGATAGTTCAGCGCTTTGCATTCCTAAACCAGCACAGCGATTTGTTTTCCAACCTTCTGAAAGATGAAAGACTAAAATCACTCTTTGGATTTATTGGGGCGCACGAAGGCCGAATTGGAGAGAACGAAAAGGACGGACTTGTTTTCAATCATTATATAAACACAGAAAACAGTAACTACAGTCAGCTCGGTTGGCATACGGACGCACTTCGCGATATTTTTTATGGCCAAAAAGTAATGCCGATGTTAAATGTGGGTATTCATTTGGATAATTCTTCTACTGATAACGGAGGATTAAGGATTATCCCCGGAACACATAACAAAGGATTGGCTACCTTACTTTTCAAAAAAATGTACTTCATAAGCCATAAACCGGATAAAGCTGAGTTAGGTTTGAACGTAGAGGCAGGAGACCTAACAGTTCACGATGGCCGTCTGTGGCATCGCGTGGCTCAGTCTCCGTTTGTGGGGGAAAAAAGTCGCAGACGCGTTATGTATGTTCCTATCATTTGTGGGAAATTTATTCCCAAGTCAGAGAAGAGCAAGCCCATGCTTTATCAGCGATTAATGACTCTCACTGATAAGTAATTGCTGATGGCATATGCACTCATCACTGGAGGCAGCGGAGGGATTGGCCTTTGCCTGGCTCGTGAATTAGCTAGTCGCAAACATAACATTTTATTGGTTGCGCGATCAGAAGAACAACTTTCCAACATCTGTACTGAGTTAAAAAAAGAATTCAATGTCAAGGCTGAATTTTTAAGCCTTGATCTTTCTTTACCGGATGCGCACATTAAGGTCAAGTCCTGGATAGATCAAAACTCATTCTCGGTTGACATCCTGATCAACAATGCCGGTTATGGTATTTGGAACACTGTTGAGAATACAAGTTTACAGGAGTTGACTAATATGATGCAACTCAACATGAATACACTGGTTAATCTTTGTTACACGCTTTTGCCAGAGCTCAGAAAACATCCCAAGTCATTCATCATGAATGTCGCCAGCACTGCAGCCTATCAGGCAGTGCCAACGCTGGCCACATATGCTGCCACAAAATCATTTGTCGTTCTTTTCACCAGAGGATTAAAACGAGAATTGATGAAATCATCTGTATCTGTTTCCTGTTTAAGCCCGGGGGCAACTTCTACAGGCTTTGTTGACAGAGCTGGTATGCAAGTCATGAAAGAGCGTGCTGAGAAGTTCAGTATGAAGCCGGAGGCTGTTGCTAAAATTGGACTAGCTGGGATGTTAAATGGTAAGGCTGAAATTATACCTGGTTTTATTAACTGGCTTTCGGTGAAACTCACCTACCTGGTTCCGAAAAATTTAACAGAAAAAATTGCCGAAGGTCTTTACAAGGTAAAGTAGTAAGGACTAAGATCACTGAGTCCTTACTACAAAAGTAATCTTGCCAGTAGATACATCAGGAACTGCTGCCCCTGACTTCTTAGAAAAGGTAAGTTTCTCAATGGCTTCTTTACAAGCTTTCTCAGCTTCGATGCTCAAGGTTTTTTCTAATACCTTGTAGCTGATAATTTCACCAGTATCATCTACTTTTATTTCGAAGATGATTTTTCCGTTCGATTCGTTATTAGGTATGTTGGGCTTTGGAATTTCATCCCAATTCCAGCCGGCCAGATCCAGACCAACCCCGCCTCCACCACCACCTTGCTTTCCATACAAGGCTTTAGCATCTAATGAGCCTTCTTCACTTCCTTTATCGCCTACTTTATTTTTATCATCGCCTTGATTGGCAAGCTTTGGACTTCCCTTGTCATCAGAAGGTTTCGTCTCAGAAACTTTAACTTCTTTTTTCTCCTCCTTCTTTACGTCTACTTTAACAGGCTTAACTTCCGTTTCCTTTTTCGTTTCTTTCACCACCACCGGGCTCTCCTCCTTGGACACCGGCTGTTCAACAACTTCTTCAACAGGTTTTGATTCTTCTTTTTGCTTATCCTGCTGCTCGGTGTTGGGTTCTTCGGTAGGTGGTTCATCTGTTGGTGTATCGTCAGCACTGGCAGGCGTTTCTGGTTGAAAGTCACCCGTGCCCTGATTATCTAATCCAAAATTCAATTCAATACCATACTCCGGAAAAGGAGGATTGGGCGCCCGCCAAGCCATCATAAAAAGAAAAGCAAGCAGAATGGCCAAATGAATACCCAAAGAGGTAAACATTGCTATTAGCTTATTTTTTCTTTCACGCGGATCGCTCATACTATTTTGGAACAGTTGCGATAGATACTTTTGCTTTCAGTGACGCTGCTACACCTGCTACATAAACACCTTCTTCCCACGGCACACTTTTATCAATATGAAGAATGACTACACCTTCAGGACGACCAAGTTTAGTTTTTAAAACCGATTCTATGGTTGACTTAGTAACCTGTTTATCGTCCACATAATATTTCAAGTCTTTGGTAATTGTAATGGATACCTTTTGTACTTCAATAGTACTAGCCTTGCTGGATGGCAAATTCACTGGTAAACCTGATGGTGTAACGAATGATGAGGTAAGCATGAAAAAGATCAACAACAAAAAGATCAAATCCGTCATGGAAGCCATGCTAAAGGATGCATCTACTTTATTCCTGGTTTGAAGATTCATATACTTTTTAGCGAGGTTCTTGCAGCAAGTCTATAAATTCTATAGCGGAGTATTCCATTTTGTGAACAACCTTGGATACTCTCGTGACGAGGTAGTTGTAACCCAGATAAGCTATGATGCCCACAAGCAATCCTGCAACTGTGGTGATCATGGCGGTGTAAATACCATCTGCCAACAGTTTAGGGCTCACCGAACCCTCCTCTTGCGCAATGGAGATAAATGCCTGCACCATTCCTATAACAGTT
>JANOQK010000095.1:0-1860 GCA_031414855.1 Bacteroidia bacterium
TTCGCGCCAAAAGTCCATTACTCTCCGTAATCGATCCAACTACCAATTTGGTGTCTGCGCGATATGGACCAACTGCTGGAAGTGGAGCCGTTCGTGTCGAAAATGGAAACGTGTGGGTAACGGCTCACGATGTTAATACAATTTGGGTGTTTAATGAATAGTAGTATGAGAAACCTCGCCATCTATATTTTTGATGATGTAGAAGTGCTGGACTTTGCCGGGCCGTTTGAAGTTTTTTCTGTCTGCGGGCGCAGTGCCAGCAATAACGTTCCTTTCAATGTTTATACTGTTGCTGAGAAATCAACTATCTGCGCGCGTAATAATTTAATCATCACTCCTGCCTTCCTTCTTTCGAATTGTCCGAAGCCAGATATCTTCCTGATACCAGGTGGAGGTGGGTATAAAGCGGATGGTACACCGTTTGGCAGCCGAAAAGAAATGGATAATTCTGTATTGTTAAACTGGATACATGAACAAAATAAAACAGCAGAATTAGTCCTTTCTGTTTGCACCGGATCTTTGATTTTGGCGAAAGCGGGTTTACTAAATGGATTAGCCGCAACCACACATCATGGTGCAGTCGAAGCTATGCGCGCCATTGCGCCCAATACCAAAATAGTAGCCGAAGAACGTTGGGTTGACAATGGAAGAATAATTTTATCAGCAGGCGTTTCTGCCGGCATTGACATGTCACTTTATGTGATTTCTAAACTACTCGGAAAACAAGCAGCAGACGAAACAGCACGCTACATGCAATATGATCATTGGAAATAATTCTTGCCTTGTTAAAGCTTTGCTGATTAGAGCAAAATCTCCCTCACATTATCCTTTATCTTTTCTGATAGCTCATCCGTTGGCAAGTCATTGATATCTTTACCAAACGGATCTTCAATCTCTTCAGCAATAAGCTCAACACTCAAAAGCACAAATGTTATAAGCATTACAATTGGTATGGTATAATAACCTGAAGTGGTGACAAAGCCAAAAGGCAAAGTAATGACATAAATAAAAATAAACTGTTTGATGTACATGGTATAGGAATAAGGAATAGGGGTAGCCTTAATTCGTTCACACCCTCCCAAAATATCTGAAAACTCTTTTAGCTCCTTATCAATCATAAAAAATTGATCTCCGCTAATTGTATTCTTTTTGTATAAAAAATTCACACGTTCATACAGCATTGATGAAATTCGATTAGGTATGTGCTTTGCTCTTTCAAGTCTGCCCAAAAATTTCTCGTCTGTAATATCCAAATCACGTGTATTTGTACCCGTTCTGAGATGTTCTTTAACCGAAATCACAAAATTTGGAATCATTTCAGCAAACCATTGACGATTATCCCGATCATTAGCGTCAAGGAATGCATTTAGCTTGTGTGCCAAATTCCGGGTATTGTTAACCATACTACCCCATAATTTTCTACCCTCCCACCATCGGTCATACGCTGAATTTGTTCTAAATACAAGGAATAAACCCAATACAATTCCTAGCAACGTATGCATGGAAATAGTGGTAATAAAATCATGCTCATGAAAGCGTAAGATGTCCAGCAGAACATAGCATAAAGTAGCTGAAAAAACCCCCATAAAAATCAAAACGGGCATCAGGGTGCGCATAACCCCTCGACTGTAGGAATGAAAAATCATTGAAACCCAAACCTTAGAATTGTAAGCGATCATTTGGAAAAGATTAATTGAATTATGACGCAATAAACGGATTCAAAAAAAAATAAGCAAACCCTCATTTTCAAAATCAGTAAGAGACTTCAGCTGAGGACAGGTAATAGTAATCTGGTTCTATTTCCTAAGAAAAAAATTTAAGGTGTCATGCAATTGCCCTATACTTGTGCAAAATTCACAC
>JANOQK010000096.1:0-1663 GCA_031414855.1 Bacteroidia bacterium
GGGATGGAATACTTAAAAGAAGAGGCAATATGAATTCGATCGAAAACAAATTTATCGCGAACCGGATCCAGCGGGTGGTGGCTAACGGTAAAGAAATCCTGGTCACGGACTACTCCAACAACAAGGAGGCCGACATGATCAAAAAAATTGTGGGGTTGGGAGAATTCATCAAAAAAGAAAATAAACCGGTATTGCTGCTGTTCATTTTTAATGAAAAAAGTTATGCAACACCGGGCTTTATTAAGAAAGCCACACAAGTCTACATGGAGACAAATCACCTGATTATAAAAAGAGCACTGATCGGTCTCAATCTCGCGAAAAAAATGATTTTGAAAGGACATAATATCAAAGAAACCACCACACGCAGTTTTGACACTATGGAAGAGGCCCTTGCGTATTTATTGGAAGAACAACCAGTGGTGGTGCCTAAAATTATTCTTTAAAAATACCAGAAAAGGGGTATTGATTATTAAGAAGGCGAATGCAAGATTTGAAATACGAAACAAGCGCAGCAGGATATGGAGTAGACTGAAATTTTTTTCCGTACAAAAAAGTGTAGTGAGCGGTTGGAAATGTGAAGGAGCAAGTTGATTAAGCAAACAACTGGTTTTAATAAACATACGAGTGCTATGCAACAACAAGGAAAATTCCTGCTGTTCTCTCTGGCAGAGTTCAGCAACTGGCTAACGGGTTTAACCGTAACCCGCAAAATCAAACTCATCCAGAACCACCACACGTGGCTGCCCAACTACAGCACGTTTAACAAAAAACCGAATAATCATTTTGGTTTGCTAGCCTCTATGGAGAAGTCACACCAGGAGCGCGGCTTTGACGAGATCGCACAAAACCTGACCACATTTCCCGATGGCACTGTTGCCGTCTGCCGCTCATTCGAAAAAATGCCAGCGGGTATTAAAGGTGCCAACCCATTTGGCATCTGCATCGAGCATGTAGGCAACTTCGATGCGGGCAAAGATGTGATGAGCAAAGCCCACCGCGACACTATAATAAGAGTAAACGCTTTGCTCTGCAAGAAATTCAAACTGCCCATCGACACCAACTCGGTTGTGTACCATCATTGGTATGATCTCACCACTGGCAAGCGTGTGAAAGACGGTAGTCCGAATACCAAGACCTGCCCCGGCACTAATTTCTTTGGAGGAAACACGATAGAAGCGTGTGTGAAGAATTTTATTCCGGAGGTGAAAAAGGTATAAGTAAATGTTCGCATGATATGCAGGCTTTGGTGCTAACAATGAGTAATGACAAATGCACCGTTCTGTAGTTACGATTTCATAAAATATTAAACGGAGGAAGCCGAAAATCCGATGAAGAGTAGGCAGAAAATGAAAGACATTAAAATGAAAACTATTACAACTCTAATTTTGATTTTAGCATGTTTTGCAGCCAATGGACAAGCAATACTTGAGCGAGGAAAAACGTATAGTATTTTTCGCGCCATAGCTTTAAATAAGCTTACTCCAACTGGTACTTGTGATACGAGCCAGACTTATGTTCTATGTAAAGACAACAAAATCGAAATTAATCAGATAACAGCAACTCAATATCAGATAACTGTTAAATCATTTAAATACAGAAGTCCATGTATTCTTGAAGTTGACAGTTCTAATACATACTGTATTGGAATTGCCGATCTTGAGGC
>JANOQK010000097.1:0-8854 GCA_031414855.1 Bacteroidia bacterium
TACTTTTTGTTCTGGTAGGTGGGTTGGGTTGGGTTTTAAAACTCAAAAAAATAACACGGCTGTATTCCGGCCGATTTGGTTTGGATGACCAAGACAATAATAGCAATCATGATAGAGGCCTTTGCTGCTAACGGAATTTCAGTAAACCAGCTCTCTACTTTAACTTCTGTAGATTTTGGAATGAAGTGTAGAATGTACCCTACCACCATTAAGAATAGAACAGCCTTATATCCTGTAACAAACTCGAAAAATATTTGAGGACTGAAATGAGAGGTTATTTGTGAAATCACCTGACCAGCTATCTCCATATTCCCGGATCGAAAAAATATCCAGCAGAAGCAAACAAAGTGAAAGGTGATTAAGACACCAAGCACGTTACTCACACGTTTGGGAAGTATAGTTTTAGAAGTGGTAGGAAACAGCACACTAAAAAATTTGTGCACCGCCAATGCTACACCATGCATTGCACCCCAGAGGATAAATCGGAAGGAAGCCCCATGCCAGAGCCCACCTAGTAACATCGTGAGAAAGAGATTAACATAAGTTCTCACTTTTCCTTTTTTGTTGCCGCCCAGGGAGATGTATAGGTAATCCTTCAACCAGGAAGAGAGAGACATGTGCCATCGTCTCCAAAACTCCGTAATGTTTTTGGATTGATAAGGCGAATCAAAGTTTAAGCAGAATTGAAATCCAAGTAACAAAGCAATTCCAATGGCCATATCTGAATAACCCGAGAAGTCGCAATAGATTTGAAGGGCATAGCCATACACTCCAAACAGATTTTCAAGGCCTGTATAAAGGGTAGGTGAATCAAAAATTCTGTCTACAAAATTCAGACTGATGTAGTTGGATATGATGGCTTTCTTAAACAATCCGGTGCAGATTAGGTAAACACCCCGTCCAAACATTTCTTTTGAAATAAGTGTTGGCTTATCGATTTGCGGCAAAAATTCCGAGGCCCGAACGATAGGGCCGGCAACCAACTGAGGAAAGAAAGAGACGAAGAAGGCGTAATCCAAAATATTATGAACAGGCTTCAAGGTGCCTCTGTATATATCAATCGTGTAGCTAAGCGACTGGAAGGTGAAAAAGGAAACCCCAACTGGCAAGAAGATATCAAATGGTTGATAGGTAAGACCCGCCATGTTGCTAAATATTTCATGGAGGAAATTGGTATACTTAAAGTACCCTAGCATACCCAGGTTTATAGTGAGGCTAAAAACCAAGAGTAAAAATTTGCGAGTAGGATTGGAGGCCCTGTGGATAAGATTAGCTAAACCAAAGTCGATTACCGTTGATGCTATAAGGATAACAAAATAAATGCCACTCGATTTATAATAGAAGTACAACGAGAACAGAGTAACAAAGGTGAGTTTGGCTCGATGCCTTTTGTGAAGAGCGATATAGATGGCTAGAAAACCTGTGAATAAAAATAAGAAGAACCCGCTGTTGAAAATCAACGGCTCCTCCGGATGGTAGCGGAATTGTTCGATCAGCTTATGGATGTCGATAGGAAACATACGTATTATAGCTATTGATCAAAGCCTGGTATAACAGATTTCCCTGTAATTCATATCCTTCTTTTGTAAAGTGAACACCATCTCGCTGGATGAGGTTATTCTTCTGGTATAAATCGGCAGAGTGTTTTCCACCTGCCGCTTCGTACAAATCCCAATACGCCAGATTATGTTGATCCGCATATCTTGCTAGGATATCTCTCACCCGCTCTATCCCTGGGTTTCTGCGAGTCTTTTTGCGATAGCTATCAGGTGGTATAGTAAGAATAAACTTGACACCTGGATTCTTTGTTTTTAGAGTTTCAATAAGCTTATCCATGTAATTGAATAGTTGAGAATCAATGTATGGATAATCCAACGCTTCATTTGTTCCTAGCGATATAATAAAGAGATCAGGATGTAAGACCGTTGATTGCTCGGCAAAGTATTTGGCACCGTTGTAATGCTTATACTTTGCCCCATTCACCCCAACCGCATGATACAGAACACCCTTCTTTCCGTTTTCAAGACTTACACCAAAAATGGTACCCTGAGTTTGATTCGGGGTTGGTGCAAGCGCCTGAATCTTAATTTCATTCTTACTTTTTGGCAAATAGACTTTCGATGCATTGGGATATGGTTCAAATGTAAATGGCCCAATAAATGCCAAATCCTGATTGGCAGAGTCTCTAACAGAAAAATTGAAGCTGGTGAAATCTTTTTGATAGAATAGTGTAAGCCTGTCAAATGAGTAGTCAAGAGGAGGGTAGTTCAAGGTTTTAATACTGATACTTGCATTTGGGGATGATGTGCTGATAGTAATCCCACCGATACCAATGGGAAGTGGCTGATCGGTGAAAACCACGCGCTTAGAATCCCATTTGGAGTTGGATGAAGTTACAATGTTATAGGCTTCATTGGTGTGCGCCACTCTACCCGGAACAATAAGTCCACGCCCGGCATTTCCGAAATCTTTTTGAATGTTTTGTCTTACAGTCCCACTAAGAAAATCAGCTTGTATGTGTGAATCTCCAATTTGCACAATATTTACCTGGGGTGCATTTCCCTTTCTTAGTTGATATAGTTTTTCAAAAAAATCAGTTAAGTATTCAGAATTAGTTATCTCGTTTGTTTCACTTTCAAATCCATACTTGCGAAAAGAGAATTCGATCGAGTCCCGTTGTCCATGCACGTTTACATAAAACAAAAAGATAAATAGTAAGGTAAGAGCGTGTTTATTTCTTTTTGCCATATTGTGTCCGTTCAAATAAGATGGCGTCTGCCAATTGTTTCGCTATTCTTTTTCCACCTTTAAAAGTAAGATGTGTATAGTCTTTGGCGGCTAGTGGTGGCACTGCATTTACGAATTTTAGCATGCTGTTTTCTCCGCCCATGGCAGTATACATATCCCAAAAAGCAACCTCACACGTTTGAGCGATTTCGCGTTGTGCATCTCGCATAATAGGAATGTACGGAATGGTCTTAAACTTGCCATCTTGATTACTGCTGCGATCGCTTACACTCATCAGTAGTATGCTGCATTTAGGAAAATCGACTTTCAATCGGTTCACCATCTTCACCATTTTATCAATGTACCGATCATAGCCTAAGGTGTCATTTTCTGTCACTACATTTAATCCATATTGCAGGATGATAAGTTTGTACTCCTGAAAGGCATTGAATTGCGTATTCATCTCCGAAGAAATCTGCAACAAGCCCATGCCAGAATTTCCGCGCATAGCAAGATTGTCAACGTATAGCCCCGTGCTTTCTTCAAAGCTTAATCCATATACCTTCAGACTGTCTACATTTGTAAATTTTAAACGGATAGATTCAATGCGATCCTCACTAAGTTTTGTCTGCTCCAATGTTTCTGAGGAAGTCAATTCAAGTGAATGGTGTATCGAGTCATTTACAGTATACTCTAAGGTGGCCTTCAATTGGTTGGAATAAAATAGCCGCACGTTCTTAAAGGGGATTGATTGTTTTTTCTTCGGCCTATATTCTACTTCATTGTCTTGTAGCGGAACAAAGCAATAGCCGGGCGTACAGAGAGGATTCCATTCATTCTTCTTCCCCACAATTGAAAAGGTTTCCCAGTTTGTAAATGTATGTTGAATACTTGTTCTGAATTGGGCTACCTCTGATGCTACCGGAACGTAACCAACTCCCTGTCCGCCAAATAACGATTGAAGCGTATCACGAAGGCTGGCTGACAAGATATCGCCTTCGATAAAAGAATCACCAAAAAAAGCAATTCTTATCGGCTTTCTCCGCGCCTGCTTTAGCGAATTGAAAAAATGACTCAGCGCTCGTTTGTCTTTGCTGAAATCTTCAAGACAGGTTATACCAGGTTTACATGCATTACCCTTGCTTACTTTTTTAATAGACTTCTTGTGTACTTTTTTATCTTTTTTAAATGAATTTAATGGACTAGCTTGAATGTCTGCTAATAGATTTATTTTTTTGAGGGTGTGGTTGGAAAAGTTTAGTTCTGGGAGTAGTGACAATAGCAGTAGTGTGCAAATAACAATAGCGAAGAGAAGGAGTGAGTGCGAGAGTCTGTTGTTTTGCATTTAGTTTAAAAAATGGATTTAAAATCCAGATCAAACATAACCCGAAATCCAATATGCTGTAAAGCCTACCCACTCTTTGATAAGCGCTGTCCAGGTATTGAGCCCATCCAGTTTTGGAACGAAAAGAACATCAACTGTGAACGTTCTTTTGTGTGTGAAAAAGTCTGTTGCGAAGACATCTGTTTTTAGACCTACCTTTTTAAAACAGGCCGCAGATCTACGCATGTGATAGCCGGAAGTAACCAGTAAATAATTTTCAGAATTTCCTTTTTCATTTAGAATCTCTTTGACAGCAATGGCTGACTCGTGGGTATTTTTCGATTGATTTTCAATCTCAATATCTTCCTTGAGTACACCCATTAATATCAAAGCTTGGGCTACATCGTCAGCTTCACGTTCCCCAATGTCAATAAGACGACCACTACCACCTGAAACCAATATTTTCTTGATGATACCCAACTTGTAAAGTTGCACACTATGGGTGACGCGGTCAGCACCTCGGCCAAAATATACACGGTCATTTGGTTCCATCTGAGCTCGGGTAACACCAGTGAGCAAAATTCCATACGCATATTGCTTTTTGATGTCCGAAAAAGCGGTAGGTTTTACTTCCCACAATCCCATCATTTCATTGGCGATGAAATCGTTGGAAAAGAAAAGTAGCAACCCTAGACCAAGGCGAAACAATCTTTTTTTCCAAATGGCGTGCCTCACAAAAAGGGATGACACCAATAGCATACAAACCATGACCATTGGTTGTATTAAGTAATTCAGGATCTTTGAAAGAGCAAAGAACATGGACTGAACTTTACATTCGTTTAGGTATAGGGTTTGAGATATTACCTAACCCATCCACAATTTTCCGTAGGATTTCAAAGTAGAGTGTAAACACTAGGACAAGTGTCATAGACCAAATCACCCCAAGGTTAAAATAGTAGGTGTCAATGTTGCGATTTAAAAAGTGTTTGGAAGGCATATAAAATTGTGCGTCAAAATCAACCATATGATCCGGGTCAGGGGTCTTATAAATAGGGTATATTTTCTGAACAAATTTTCCATTCTTTTCGATAATCCGATGGGTTTCTGAAGTGTTTTTTACCAATTCTGCAATCGCCTCATTTTGATAGGAGTTTTGAAATAGTTCAAAGTCCTTTTCCTTTTGAGTGGTGCTGGTCATTCCACCAATTTTTTTATCCTTTAATTGGTCTGCCTGATTGTATCGTTTGATATAATATTTCTCCAGCTTGTTAATGAAGTCTATGGATTTTTCATAAACGGTTGAATCAAATCTTTCCAAAGTAAGATCATCTAAGCTGCTGAAATTATCGTGTCCAACCTCCTCAAGCTCTTTGGATATTTCACTCTTCACAAGAAGAAGCGCCTTGCTTACTTCATTTCGAATGATTGAATCCTGATTTTGATAGTGCAAATTGACGAAATCAAGCTTACTCTCTAATTCAGGAATGAAGTAGATTTTTTTATAGTCTGATTCCGACATCATTTTGTCATATAAATAGAACTGTTTTTCAAATTTGTTGTCTTTGTATTGTGCCACCATGGAAGCTTCAAAGGCCCAACGCGAAGCCATCATATCCCCAACAAGGGGAACTGTAGCTGTGTTGCCTATCATTGGATTAAGCTTATCAAACTTCACCACTACACCACTTAATATTAGTTGTGGAATTAATAAAATGGGGATTAAAATATAAATGGTGACAGCAGAGTTAAATGCTGATGAAATGTTAAGACCCAATAGATTTGCAAAACATGAGGAAGTGAATAGGATTCCCCAATGGATGAAAAACATCCCCTCTATTTTAAGAATAGAATGAGCAACTACTACAAACAAAAAAGTTTGGATAGCTGAGATCATGAACAAAATGGAAATCTTGGAAAAGATATAGCTGCTTCGGCTCAAGTGGAGAAAGGCTTCTCGTTTTAAGATTTTGCGATCGCGAATGATTTCCTCCGCACTTACCGAAAGACCCATAAACAGAGCAACAATTACACTCATGAAAAAATAAGCAGGCATATTTAGGTTCTTGCCAAATAAGTAACCCGTGTTAAATTGATCGTCTGCATTATAATATCGCACGATAAATGCCAAAATAAATGCCAGTAATGGTGCCTCCAGTAAGTTGATAAACAAGTACTGTTTGTTGCTGAGTTTGGAAAGCAAATCGCGAAGAGAGAAGAGCCTGGTTTGCTTTAGCCAGCCAGGAATCCTAAGTGTCGAGTGCGGCACATCCTGTGAAGGGAGGACAGGAACAGGTTTGATTTTTTCTAAATATGTTTTATTCCACTGTTCAGGTGTAAACCTCCGTTCATTTGTAAAATTTCCGTACTCGTTAATGATTTTGGTTTCAATAATATTAAAGATTTGCTCGGGGTTAACGTTACCGCAAGCGTAGCACTCTCCTTGTTCACTATTTATTAAGTTGATGTTGCGCTTAAAGTAGTTAATACCATCCACCGGATTTCCATAATAGATTTGATACCCGCCCGTGTCAAGAATCACGAGCTTGTCAAACATTTTAAAGATGTCTGAGGAAGGCTGGTGAATGACGGCAAAAACAAGTTTACCCTTAAGTGAAAGTTCTTTTAACAAGTCAATAATATTTTCAGAATCGCGCGAGGAGAGACCGGAGGTAGGCTCATCACAGAAAAGTACAGCAGGTTCACGCAAAAGTTCGAGACCAATATTTAATCGCTTGCGCTGACCACCACTAATGGTCTTGCGCAAGGGAGACCCTACGGTAAGGTGTTTTGTTTCCACAAGACCGAGATCTTCCAGGGTGCGGGTCACTAAGTCTTCTATTTCTTTTTCAGAAAGATGACTGAAGCAAAGTTTGGCAGCAAAGTAGAGGTTTTGATAAACCGTAAGGTCTTCAATAAGAAGGTCGTCCTGAGGAACAAATCCAATTACTCCTTCTATTTTTTCTGGCGATTGGTGAATATCAATACCATTAATTAATACCTGCCCTTTCGATGGTTTTTCTGTCCCATTAAGCACGTGCAGCAGGGTGGATTTACCAGCACCACTGGCACCCATTAGTGCAATTAATTTTCCGGATTCCTCGAAGATGTTGACATCGCGCAAACCGAGTCTGCCATTCTTGAATTGATACGAAATGCTTTTGGCTTCAAAGCTGGTGCGAGTGCTATCGCCCATTTTTTTGAACTGACGTAAAACATCTCCGTAATAAACTGGATCGGTGTCCTCCCACCGCATTGTGCTACCAGTGCCAAGCACATTGATATTGCCTGGCTTCTGTGGAACACCATTTAAGAATACATCCGAATGGCCAATATATTTAAAAAAGTAAATGTCAGTGCTCTTAATATAAAGTATGGCGATAAGCCCATTCAGCTTCTCCCTGAAAATATGTTTGTGCTGGCCAACTGGAATTTGTGACGAGCTGATAACTAAGATATTGGAGTTATTAAATTCGTTTTCTTCTATTCCAAGGACGTATTCCTTAATTAACTCAATGTCCTCAAGAGCCATGTTGAATGCCCTTCCAATTATTTTCGCTAAATGGTCTTCTCTTGTTGAAATTGCATTATCGGCCAGGATAATGTCCATCAACTCAATCATGATAACTGCTTTTTGCTTTTGAGTGACCTCAGCATTTATCTGTTGGCAAATCCTGGTAATACTTTCGTCTTCTTGCTGCGGGGTGAGATTGCCTTTGAGTTGAGCTGAGAATTGATCGAACAATGCCAGCTGGCTCTCAACCGCTTTTTGACTAAGATGATCCTCTAGAAATGATCGGATGTGATTACGCTCTTGTTGCGTAACCTGGTCTTCCTTTGCCACGAAGGCAAACAGGTGCATAATCGCTTTGAGTACGGGTTCACTCATGGGCTGGATTTTATATATCTAAAATTACAGACTACATAGCGGATAAAAAAAAAGGATTGGCGCTAGTCCAATCCTTTAAAGTTAATTCACTTCTAAATTACTCAGTAATGAATTTTCGCATCTTTTCGACAATTACAGTGATATCCACCAAATTTTTGTCAGTAAGCACAAGATTAGCTTTGTTGTTTTTGATTTGCTCTTCGATATTAAGTGCGCGGTAGCTAGACTGTAAAGTAGTTAAATCGGCAACTATTGTTGTAACTGGGTCTGTTTGCTCAACCGTGCTTAGCATTTTAACCAATTCATCAACTGATTTTTCCTGTTCAAGTATAATGCGCATCAAAGGGGTAAGAACTAAGTTGCGCTGATCATCGGGAAGGAGATCTTTAGGATATGATTTAATAAGTCCTGTAGAAATATAAAGGCCTTCAACAAAACTACCTGTTACCATCAAGGCAGCCAGCTTATTTCGGCTATCATCCTTTAGATACATGCCCGTTTTTTGAACGGTTTGATCTAGTAAGGCGGTAAGGGAATCCTTATTGGATATGTTTTTTTCAAATCGAATAAGAACACTGGCATCAAATGATCCAATTACCCCAAGTTTATCTGCCAGATTTTTAGCCACTGCCAGATAGGTGATGGATTCCTGGGTTTTTTCATAAGAACTTAAGTAACCGATGTCTGCAGCATAGACACCCAAATTAAGGGCGGCCTTATCATTACGGGTAGAATACTGATCCCCTTTTTTGCTGTCATTAATGAGCGATTGATTAAATTCTGCTCCTGTGGCTTCAAGTAAATATGGAATTTCAGAAGGGGACGGGATATTAAAGACAACGTCTTCAATCTGGTCCTTAAGGGATTCTTCCGCATTTTTGAATTCATCGGAGTTGGTATTTTCTTCTTTCGAAGAG
>JANOQK010000098.1:0-11594 GCA_031414855.1 Bacteroidia bacterium
GGTAACATAGTGGCCATGACCGGTGATGGTGTAAACGATGCGCCTGCTTTGAAGAAAGCAGATGTAGGCATCGCTATGGGATTGCGCGGAACGGCCGTGGCGAAAGAGACGGCCAGCATTGTGTTGAAAGATGATTCGTTCAATACCATTGCAGAAGCTGTGTTTCATGGGAGAGTCATTTTTCAGAACATTCAAAAGTTTGTGATCTACCTTGTTTCATGTAATCTGAGTGAAATATTTATTGTGATGGCATTGGGTTTTCTTGCACCACTCTCCATTTTGCTTCCCCTTCAAATCTTATTTTTAAATATGGTAACGGATGTGTTTCCAGCACTGGCACTTGGTTTAGGCAATGGTGACAAATCGGTTATGGAAATACCTCCGCGAGATAAGAAGAAGGATATTATTTCGAATCGAAATTGGATAACGATTGCTTTATATTCCATCGCCATGACCATGGCAGTGCTAGCAGCGGTGATCTATTGCAGACGGATGATTTCGACCGATCCTCAGGTAATTAACAATGTGGCGTTTTTAACGCTCGCATTCGCCCAACTATTTCATGTGTTTAATATGAGGGCTACACACTCGCCTGTATGGGTAAATGATGTAACGAAGAACAAATTTGTGTGGATGGCACTTTTGATTTGCACAGCTCTGCTGATGCTTGTTTATGCAGTTCCTCAAATGCGTCTGGCACTTGGCTTGGCATCATTTACAGGTAAGCTCTGGATCGTTGCAATAGTGGCTGGGTTATTGCCTTTGGTGCTCGTGCAGGTTTATGCTGCTATTTGGGAAAGAAGATCTGCAATGAAGTAGAACAATAAATAGTTGATTAATGAAACTTACGGAAAAGGACATACTAGTTGATGGAATCAACATCAGTTATATCGAAGAAGGCGAGGCAGAAGATGCGGTCATCATTTTTATTCACGGCTTTCCGTTCAACAAATGGACGTGGGAAAATCAAATTGGCGTACTGAAAGAACGTTATCGGGTAATTGCCTATGATGTTCGTGGTCATGGAGAGTCGATAGCAACTACAGCCCAAATGAACTTGAATCAATTGACAGATGATTTATTTTCTTTTATGGATGCGATTGCAGTTGAATCAGCCATTATCTGCGGCTTATCCATGGGTGGTTATATTGCACTGAGTGCAGTTATCAGTCAACCGGCCAGAATAGAAGCTCTTATCCTATGCGACACGCAATGCGGGGCAGATAGCCACCAGGCAAAACAGAAGCGAATGGACGTTATTGATTCGGTTCAGAAAAATGGATTAACACAATACGCACATGATTCTGTGCAGAAATTATTTTGTGAGGCTTCGCTGACCGAAAAGTCGAGTGAAGTATCATCTATTGAGCAAACTATTCTACACACATCGGTAGAAACAATCGTTAATACCCTTAAGGCACTGGCTGCAAGAAAAGAAACGTGCTCAAGTTTGCACCAAATCAATATTCCTGTTATGATTATAGTAGGGGAGAGCGATCAGATTACTCCACCGGAGGTCTCTCAAAAAATGCAAGACCTGATAACAGGCTCGTCACTTCAAGTGGTAGAGAACGCAGGCCACCTGAGCAATCTGGAAAATCCTGCCAGCTTTAATGGACACCTCCAGGATTTTTTAACATCTATTCAACAGATATCCACGCGCCTTTAACAGCGCATTGCACACCCTTCTTATTCTTACCTGGTTGGTCAACATATCTACAGTTCAGTTTTAGTTGTGGAAATTTGTATACATATGAATGTCTGTAAGGTGGTCTGACCCGTATTTTTTTGACCTGGGTAAGGCTTGTGTATTGGCACAATTGTTACATCAGTGTTTGAAAATTCACCAAACAAACAAAATTATGAAGAAGTATATTTTAGGTTTCGCTATTGTAGTGGTTCTCTTCGGTTGTGATACCAAAGAGAAAGAGGCTTTGCAGAGTAAAGTTGATTCATTGAATGTCCAACTTGTTGCCAGCAGGCAAGTAGAGGAAAGTATGAACGAAGTAGGAGTTCTGATCGACTCTATCGATGCCAGCCGCAAGTCCATGCATGTGAGTATGGTGGAAGGTAGTTATTATGCGGACTATGTCACCCGCTTACAGCAAATTAATGCCTATGTGAAGCAAACCGAAGCCAAGCTGGACGAACTTGAAAAATCAGCTAAGAATTCATCCAAAGCTTCAGCCAGAGCCATCAGAGGCTATAAAGCAGATTTGGCCAAGCAATCGGCCGAAATTCTGGAACTTCAATTGCGCCTTGCACAGCAGCAAGACCAGAATATGAAGTTATGGGTACGAATAAATGAGAAGGATTCTATCTTATCGATGAGAGATCAGATGATAAAAATGAATGAAAGTGATATTGCTTCGCTTGAAAAACTTTTCAATGATACCCAATTGGAGAACAAAACAACTGTATCCAACCTTTACTTTGCCCAAGCGCAAGCGTTGGAGACAGCTGCTAACCGCACGCAGTTTGCACCCCGCAAGAAAAAGGAAACAAGACGTGAGGCACTTGAGCTATATAAGCTTTCCCTTTCCCTTGGCAACATAGAAGCTCAGAAGAAAATTGACGAGCTCGAAAAGAAATTGAGTTAATAAATATAATAGAAAAGAGCGCACGGACTGCGCTCTTTTTACTTTCTACTAAATACTACTATGAAGAAATTAATACTACTTGGTGTATGTCTAGCTGCCGCATTATTTACAAGCGCACAGACACCTGATAAAAAATGGAACATCGGTTTACACGGTGGCCCCACTCAATATAGAGGCGATCTGGGAAGTGATTTTTACAAGATGAAGATGCCATTTTATGGCTTTGGCGGTCTTTCTATTTCCAGATATCTGAATAGCAGTCTGGATTTGAATCTGCTTGCTACAAAAGGTGAAATGGGTTCAACGAATGGAAGCATCCGTCAAGATGTATCCACCGCTACGTTGAATTTACGATTTCATTTGCTAGGCCCTGCGGTTTTTGCGAGACCTTATTTATTTGTTGGTGGTGGTGTAATGGTATTTGATAAGAACCTTGCCATTTCTGAAACAAATGTTGATTACGCAGCTCCGGCATTCGGTGCTGGAATAAATGTAAAGTTAGGGCCATCGGTCATGCTTAATGTACAAGAAACATTTATGTATTCGAGTGCTGATAACAGGGATGAAGTGGTGGAGGGTAGCAATGATGCCTATCTTCTTCATGTAGTTGGACTTTCCTTCAATTTTGGAAAGAAGAATGATGCAGATAAGGATGGCGTATCAGACTACCGTGATAAGTGTGCAAATACACCTGCTACTGTTGCGGTTGATAAAAACGGATGTCCGCTGGATAAAGACGGAGATAAAGTAGCTGATTACCTGGATACCTGTCCTGATGTAGCCGGATTGGAATCATTAACAGGTTGTCCGGATAAAGATGCAGACGGTATCGCGGATAAAGATGACACTTGTCCGGATGTAAAGGGATTGTCCTATTTGATGGGCTGTCCGGATAAAGATGCAGATGGCATATCCGATAACGATGACAAGTGTCCCGATCTAAGGGGACTGAAAGCGTTGAAAGGTTGCCCGGATGCTGATGAAGATGGCGTAGCCGATGGAGACGACACATGTCCTGGCACCAAAGCAGGTTATATAGTGAGTATAACAGGTTGTCCTTTGGATAACGACAAGGATAGTATAGTCAATGAAGAAGATCCATGTCCGGATCAAGCCGGCTCTGTTTCATTGAAGGGTTGCCCTGATACAGATGGCGATGGTGTGGCTGATAATGAGGATCGTTGCCCTGCTTTGAAAGGAAATATTGTCAACAAAGGCTGTCCTGAAATTACGAAAGCTGACATCAAAAAGATTACGGAAATAGCAAGCAAGATTTTCATGGAAACAAATAGCGACAAACTTAAAGTTGCGTCATTAGCTCAATTAGATGCATTGACAGATATCCTGAAAAAATATGAAGCGGCTAATCTGATTATTGAAGGCCATACAGATAATGTAGGTGATGACGCCTACAACATGACGTTGTCACAAAAACGCACAGAATCAGTAAAGGTTTACCTCATGGGGAAAGGCATTATGGAGTCGCGATTGACTGCGGTAGGTTTCGGTGAAACCAGACCCATTGCAGATAATAAGACATCACTGGGTCGTGCCAAGAACAGAAGGGTGGAATTAAGAACTTCCTATTGAAGAAAGGGTTGGGTTTTGGTTAACGTTAACGTTTACTTCTAGGAATAAGGCTGTTGATTTTCAACAGCCTTTCTTTTTTGACGAGTAATGCCAAAAGTTAAGTTGTGGAATAATTTACGCAGGAAAGGCTTTTGGAGGGATTATTAGTAGCACCAAAGGGATACTGATGGCCTTGGCGAGCTAATATAGAATGGAGCAAAAATTGAGTCATTCCATTTCGAATGAGGGGACCAAACTTTAAACTGAAAAGTGTATGAAAGTGTATATCAAGAATATGGTCAGTTTGCGGTGCAAAATGATTGTAAAGGAGGCGTTGGAACAGTTGGGCGTGGCATATTCTGTCATCGACCTGGGAATTGCAGAGGTGTCAGAAGACCTCACCTCTGATGAGCGCGCGCAGTTAAAAGAAAATCTGCTTCAATCCGGATTGGAATTATTAGATGATAAAAGGAGTGAAGTGATTGAGCAAATCAAAAACGTAGTGGTGGGAATGATTCATTATTCCGATGAGGTGCCTAAGGTGAACTACTCGGATTATATCAGTGAAAAGCTCAGTTACAATTATAATTACCTATCCAACTTGTTTTCCGAAGTAAAAGGGATCACCATCCAGCAATTCATCATCAATCACAAAATTGAGAGGGTGAAAGAGCTTTTATTGTATGATGAACTTAATCTTACGGAGATCTCTTACAAAATGCACTACAGTAGTGTAGCCCACCTTTCAAATCAATTCAAAAAGGTGACGGGTTTCTCACCATCCATCTTCAAACAGTTTCAGCACAAGCGGGAGTGCAATCTGGAAAACGTGTAAGTTATGTAACACACTTCTGCAAGAGTGTAATACAAATTCTTCTTCAGATCCTGAATTTTGTATCCAGTTGTTTCCTCTCCTGGTAGAGCGCAACATAGGTTGAAAAAAATCTCAGCCTATTTAAAGGGAACTTAAAACAAAGTAAAATGAAAATTAATAAACTAGTAACAACCCTTGCCATGGCAGCGGCTGTAGTAATGACCGGGTGTACAAACCTGAATATGGATCCGGTTCCATCGGGATCGAGAGATGCTCGTTTGTCTAACAAGACATTGAATCCAACTCTTTCGAGTCTTCAACTGGCGGTGCCTGTAGCAGGTGCTTCTACGTTTGCCGTGCTTGCGGGCACAACTATCACCAACAATGGTGAGTCCATCATCACGGGAGATATTGGAGTTAGTCCAGGATCCGCTATTACAGGATTCCAACCCATTCCATTTAATACTATTTCAGGACCTGGAACAGTAACTGCCGGTTTAGGAATTGTTAAGGGAACCATCTATGCAGGTGGACCAGTAGCAGCACAGGCACACAATGATGCCGTAACAACTTACAATTATTTGGTAGCCCAGGTAGCAGACACTACGTATGCTGGTGTTACTCAATTAAACGGAATGACCTTCACACCAGGTGTCTACAGTTTTGCACCATCTGCCAATTTGCAGGTGAACGGAACCGTGTATCTTGATTTTCAAGGCAACCCAGATGCAACCTTTATTTTTCAAATGGGATCTACATTGGTAACCATGACGGGTTCAAATGTAATTGCACTTAATAATAACAATCAAACTTGTGCAGGCCCTAACGTATATTGGGCAGTGGGCTCATCGGCTACGATCGATGGCGCTCAGTTTATTGGATCCGTAATAGCCTATACAACTATTACGATGACTTCCGGTTCAAATGTAGCGGGAAGAATATGGGCATTGAATGGTGCCGTAACGATGATCACCAATACCATCTCAGCATGCGGTGGCGTGGTTACAAATCCTCCAACTATCTGTAAAGATTTTGTTACGGGTGGTGGATGGATCAACGGAACATCAGGTGAAAAAGCAACATTCGGAGTATCCGGAGGTATCAAGAATGGCAAGTTCTGGGGACAACTTTCATTTAATGATCATGGAAAAAATGGTATAAAGGTGAAGAGCACAAGTGTTACTGGTTATATCTTAATTGACGCCACCACTCGCCAGATTGAAGGTATTGCGAAAGTGGATGGTCAGGGTTCATTTACCTATACAGTTATTGTAAAAGATAGCGGTGAACCAGGTACCAATGATACGTTTAGTTTGGTAGTTTCTAATGGGTACAGTGTCGCTGGCACTTTAGCAGGCGGCAATATCCAACTTCATAAATATTGTGGCGACAAGCCTGATAAGAATGATAGCGAAAAGTATGATGATAAAGATGAAGTAAAAGGACATCGTGATTGCGATACTGATGATGACCGCGATGATTCAAAAGGCAACGATAAACATCAAGATAAGGACCATAGTAAGAACAAAGGTCAGGGTAAGCATTAAAAAGTAGTATACTCAAATTTGAAGTACTAATAATGAAAAAGCGCTGTTTGATTAACCATCAAGCAGCGCTTTTTTTATGATCAAATCTCAAGCGTATATTTTCACAACAGGAACAAGCAAGTCACCAAGAATCATCTAACCCCTGTCTGTAATATCTATAAGTTTCTTCAAGAAAAGTATAATCAATTCCCAAGGGTATCATCTCACCTTTGTGTAAGGAAGCTGATAGACTCTGGTATCGTCACATAAATAATGGAAGGTCGAAATTCTAACAGTAGCTCCTGATACACTTTAAAAAACAATAAAATGAAAATGAAAATCCTAGTAACAACCCTTGCCCTGGCATCGGCTGTATTTATAACCGGATGCAAGAAAGATGATCCAAATCCTGGAGCAACCGTAATTCCTGTTCAAACCACATCTCACGGTACAGTAGCCCTGTCAGGTGCATCAGGTCTTGCGGTGTTAGCAGGCTCAGGCATTACCAGTACGGGCGCAACTGTTATTACCGGAGATATAGGTCTTAGCCCAGGTACCTCTGTTGGAGGTTTTCCTCCGGGCGTATTAAATGGAGTACTACATATTAATGATGAGATAGCTAATCAAGCTAAAGTTGCCTTGACCGCTGCCTACAATGATGCGGCTGGAAGGACAAGCACCGATATTGTAACGTTATCCGGAAATATCGGAGGCCTTACACTTACTCCTGGTTTATACAAGTCAACTTCTTCGTTGGCTATATCTTCCGGTGATTTGACTCTGGATGCAAAGGGAAATGCGGATGCAGTCTTTATTATTCAGATTGCCACTACACTGACCACTACTTCAGGTCGTAAAGTGATTCTTAGCGGTGGGGCACAAGCTTCCCATATTTTCTGGCAAGTGGGAAGTTCTGCTACGTTTGGAACTACCTCCGTCTTTAAAGGAACGGTTATGGCGATGCAATCCATCACGCTGAATACAGGTGCAACCCTTAATGGAAAGGTGTTGGCAAGAACGGGTGCTGTTACCATGGCAGGCAATACCATTGTAAAAGAGTAATTAACTCACTATTTAATCAAAGAGCGTTAGTCCGATTTCGGGCTAACGCTTTTTTCTTTTTTAGCAACTCAGGGGAATTGATGAACCTGTCAAATATGTAAGTCTTTTCTTTTTATCGGCATATCCTTTGCAACCGCCCATGGACGAGTGCGTGAAGTGCAAATCTGATTTTCACCTCATGCGAAGAAAAAAGCTTGCTTGATATGAATTCCTTTTTACTAACCATTAGCTTTTTAATCTTGCTTGGCTTGCCAGCTAGTTCTGTAGTGGGCCAGGATATCAACATCAAAAAAATTGAATTAGAGAATGATAAAGTCTATCTGGTTTATGATTTAATCGACTCGACACAAGATCGTGTCTATACCATTCGTCTGTATAGCTCACATGATAATTTTATCAGTCCTCTTCAGAAAGCAACAGGTGACCTTGGTTTGGAAGTTCGGCCAGGAATCAACCGGCAAATTGAGATAAACTTGATGGAAGAGTATAGCTCTGATTTTGAAGGAAAAGTAGCATTTGAATTACGAGCCAATGCCTACATGCCCTTTATCCGATTGGATCACTTTAATGAGTACAAAAAATTTAAGCGCGGGAAACCGTACGAAATTCATTGGTACGGTGGGCGGCCACAAAACGTATTGAACTTTGATCTCTACAAAGGCGACACGAAAATTCAAACCTTCGCAAACATTGCTAATCGTGGAAGTTACGTGATAATCTTTCCACCGGATACTAAACCCGGTAAAAATTACTGGTTTAAAATTTCAGACCCACACAACAGAGATGAAATTGTAAACACCAAAGTGTTTGCTATTACCTCAAAGATTCCATTGATGTATAAAATTGTACCGCTAGTAATAGTGGGTACGCTGGCCTATTTCCTTTTGAAACCTAAAGAAGAAACGACCGGTTATTTGCCGGAGTTTCCTAACAACCTCAATTGAGTTAATGATGCCATGAGAAAATATCTGCTATCCTTTCTTCTGATAATTGCCTTGCCGGCAGGTGTTGCCTATGCAGCATTTGGATCTCCTACTGTGTTAACCTTCAAAGCCATTACAAATTTTTCAATGGATGGTTCCTTTAAGGCAAATTCGAGTGCAGATGGTTACCTGGTGTTGAGAAGAATTGGCTCCACACCTTCCGAGATTCCAAAAGATGGAACTGTTTATTCGACACTATTCGGAACCAGTGTGGTGATATCCAATTCAACTGAGATTACTTTTAGTTCGATCGGCTTATCGCCTGGCACAATATATTACTATGCCATTTATTCCTACCGGTATGTTGGAACCTATATTGAATATTATAGTGCGTCTTCTCTAAATAAATCACAGATCACCGTACCGGTGGCTCCTATTTCTCATGGTGATCTGGGAATACTTCAAAACTCTTTTCTTACGGCTTGGGAATCAACCAAAGGTGCGGAATCATACCGATTGGATATTTCAGTGGATGACTTTTCTACTTTTCTCACTGGCTTCAATGCTAAAAATATTTCCTCACCAGATACAAGTGTTTTAGTTACGGGTCTTCAAAGCGGCACCGCGTATAGTTATCGTGTGCGTGCGTTTAATGCAGCAGGAGAAAGCGACAATTCTAATAGTATTATCCAAATCACTATTCCGGCTAATCCGGTTGCTAATTCGGTAAGTACGATAGGTGAAACTAATTTTATGGCCAGTTGGGAACCGGTTCCGGGTGCGAGCTCCTACGAGCTTGATGTTTCATTACTCACTTCTGACTTTGCTACTACTCTTCCGGAATACGATTCGAAACCCATTGATGGAGGCACTACTGAAGTGCTGGTGATAGGTCTGGCTCCGGCAACGTATTACACATTCAGAGTGCGAGCTGTTAATGCAAGTGGGATATCCGGTCAATCAAACACAATAAGTTTTATTACCGATGGGGTAGCAGCGGTGCCATTTGGTTCGGCCACTTCGTTGGTGTTCAATACAGTTACAACCACGTCAATGAATGGGTCCTTCGCTGCAAACTCGGGAGCCGATGGTTATCTGGTATTAAGGAAAATTGATTCAATCCCACAAGAGATTCCACTTGACGGATTTACTTACACTGGGATTTTTGGAGGCAGCACCGTAGTGGCGAGTGGTTTTGGAACAGCTTTTAGTTCGGTGGGTCTGTCGCCAGACAGATTATATTATTATTCGATCTATTCTTACCAGGGCATAGGAGCGTCTATCAGTTATTTTATTACTACTTCTTTAGGTAATTCACAACGTACATTGCCAGAAGTTGTTCTGCCTTTCAGTACTTCAATTTCCATGTTGACTACTAATCAATTCAATGGAACCGATATTTTTATTGAGGGACAAATATTGAACGCACCAGGAACTGTCACCGCGAAATTGGTATATAAAGGAATAACGGAGACAATCACAAAAGAAAAGCCTATTGTAGTTGTGGGCACTCAATATTCAATTGCGATTGACAATGCCATGCTGGATGAGCTGGGGATCGAGTATTTTGTTTCGGTCAGAGACAGCTTAGATTTAGTTAGAAATACGGAAACTAAAGTTCTCTATCGTTCTTTTACGTTAGCCAATAGCCCAACGTTTATCAACGAAAGTTTTGAAGGCACCAGATCTTCCATAAAGATTATTTCAATTCCAATTGATCTTAAAGACAATCTTATCCAATCAATTTTTCATTCGTTGGGTGCCTATGATAAAAAAGGCTGGCGGCTGGCACATTATCAGAGCGGGCAAAATGTAGAGTATAATGAAGGTATCAATAAGATCGAGCGAGGCGAAGGGTATTGGTTTAATGCAAAGGGGAAAACAATTGCTATCAAGACAGGCGAAGGAACGGTTGGTAAGTACGATCAGAAAAATCCATTTAAACTTTCTTTAGTACGCGGCTGGAATCAAATCGGCAATCCCTTTCCATTTGATATAGATTGGATGGATGTGCTGTCAGATAATCCTGATGTAACCGGAGTGGGTGGCTTAAGAATCTACAATGGATTGAAACAGAATTACGATACCGGAATCACCTTAAAAGAAAATTCAGGAGGCTTTGTATTTTCCGATAAGGCCGTCATCTTGAATGTAGAAGTTACCTTAAAAAACAGAGCTGGAGGTAGAAAAGGAAATCCAGTGATGAATTTGGATATCGGTCAGCCTGAGTGGCTAGTTCCATTCACGATTACACAACAGAATACAAGTTATAGTTTAAGTGCGATAGGTATGCAACCAGAGGCAAGACTTTCCCAGGACCAATGGGATGAGATTAGACTGCCTCGCCTGAATGAATTTCTGGACCTCACTTTTTATCATGCAGAGGAGAACCTTATGCATTTTACAAAGGATATTGTGCCCACAACGAATGAGCAAACATGGAAATTATTCATTGAAAGCAGTGATCTTGAGGGTGCCACTCTATTGGAATGGAATAATGACGTCTTTGGAAGTAATGCCTCCCAACTCTTTTTACTAGATGTAGAAGCGGGTCAATTTATTGACATGAGAGCCAGAAATAGTTATTCCTTTAACCATCCCGGAAAAAAGGAATTCCACGTGTACTATCGAAATGATGATATGCCCGTGATACCAGATGTGATGATGGTGGGCGAGCCCTATCCTAATCCTTCATCCTCATCCATTTCTACGAATATACTATTGCCTGAATCGGAAAGACAAATGAGAGTTGAGATGACAGCGATCAATCTGCTCGGTCAAACGATGAATGTGCTGGTAAGCGAATCTTTAAGGAGCGGTGTTCATGAAGTAGTGTGGGAAGGAAATGATTTTTCAGGTGCACGGGTCCCTTCAGGCATTTATATTCTGCGTACACGAATTGATGGTCTGTCAATAAGCCAGGTGCACAAAGTAATTATGCAATGAGAGGAAATTAGAAATAGTGTTATGAATAAATTAATAGTGTTAGTTTCTTTTGTCACGATAGCTCATGTGATGTTCGGTCAGGAGTTACGCAGTCGTACCAACGAAGTGCACGTAGCTGCTGCGGGCCTCAGATCAAGAACCACCGTTCCGGCTA
>JANOQK010000099.1:0-10962 GCA_031414855.1 Bacteroidia bacterium
GTTTATTATACACTGAAAATTTCAGTAACCTGAAAGATCTATGGGTCAGACGCAGAAAAGAAGTGGAAGAACAAGGGATACAACCTGATGATGGAGGCGATTAATTTATGACGCTTTTGATTCCTGAAAAAAGAAATCGATTTCGCTACGCTGAAGTAATTCATGTGCTCATTTTAGTATGCTCGGGCTGGTTTGGGTTAGCTGCACAGGGCCAGTCTTTAGATACTGTACCACCGATTAACAAAAAAAGTTTGAATGGTATCATCATTGGTTCAGGCCTTGCCTACACCGGAGCTATGATCGGTCTAAGCCAAGCCTGGTATTCCAATTATGACAAACAGTCTTTTCACTTTTTTGATGATTCGGATGAATGGAAGCAAGTGGACAAGGTGGGCCATTTTTATTCGACATTTCAACTTAGCTACATTGCCTCGAAAGCCCTTCAGTGGAGTAATGTTCCACAAAAGAAATCTGATAAGATTGGGGCACTTGCTGGGTTTATGGTCATGTCTAGCATAGAAATTCTGGATGGATTTTCCGCTGGATATGGCGCATCGGTCAGCGACCTTGCAGCCAATGCAGTTGGATCTGCTTTCTATATAGGACAAAGTCTGATTTGGAAAGAAGTTAGGATCTATCCCAAATTTTCATTTCACCAAACGGAATACGCAGCCATGAGACCTGATGTTCTTGGCGATGGTTTATCAGAGCTTTTAAAAGACTATAACGGGCAAACCTATTGGCTTTCAGTTGACATGGATAAGTTCGTCAGATTTCCAAAGTGGATTAATCTCGCGGTTGGCTATGGAGCAGAAGAGATGATTTACGCCAACGACTCCCAAAATCAGGCAGTCGGCTATGATCCTTACCGGCAGTTTTATGTCAGCATTGACTTTGATCTTACTTGCATTCACACTCGATCAAAAGTTGTCAAGGGTTTGATTTTCTTTGCGAACATGATTAAGCTGCCAGGTCCAACCATTAGCTTCTCAAAAAAAGGCACACAGGCATATGCCTTCTATTTTTAATCCATAACAGTCCGTCTTTTAGTCGGGCGAATTGCTTAACTTCCATTTTGAAAACAACACTTTTATGGACTTGACAGCCTTCATGAAAAAATATGCTGACCAGATCAGTGGGCAATACACGGAGTACGATGGCAATCACTCCATCATCATCGTGCCAGTGGCCGGTGGTCGGTTTCAAACTGTTTTGGGCAACATCAAACAAAACGATCTTTATAATCGCAAATTGATTACCTTTATTTCAAAGGTGTGTATCGTAAAACCTGGCATTGATTTTCAGCTGCTGTTAGAGCAAACCGCTTTCTTTAACTACTGTCGTTTTATTTTAGCCGAGGGGTATGTTCAAGTGGAGGCTGTTGCCGCTTTCGATAATATTTCAGAAGAGACCATCAAAGAAATGATACAAGAGGTGGCCAACCTGGCCGACCAATATGAAATGAAACTCACTGGAGCTGATATCCATTAATCTTCAAAGTCTCAAAATCCGTTTAACTTTGCCAATAATGCAAGCCGTCTTATCGTGCTGACAGTAAAACGTCAGTAAGGAAAGTCCGGGCAACATAGAGCATCGTACTTCCTAACGGGAAGGCCCCGACTTGTCGGGGACAGAAAGTGCCACAGAAAAAAAACTACCTCGCGCGACTTGTCGTGGGGGGAAAAGGTGAAATGGTGGGGTAAGAGCCCACCGTGTTGACGGTGACGTCAGCAGCAGGGTAAACCTTACGAGTTGAAAGGCCAAATAAGTGTCGTCTCCTCCGGGAGGTTAGTGCTCTCTATCCCCGCAAAAGCGGGGGCGCCACGGGTAGGCTGATTGATCCCAATCGTGAGGTTGGGGCTAGACAAATGATAAGATCTTCGATTTATCGGAGAACAGAACCCGGCTTACAGGCTTGCATTTTTTTCTTTGAAGGATAGACGTTGGATGCTGGAAACTGGATGCTGGAAGTTTTGATAACTAAATTTCATCTTCCTTTTTAAATCATAATTTCTATCGTCAAACTTCTAATGTCAATTTCAATATCTAAAATCAAGAATCCAAAATCTTAATTCCTTATGCCCAAAGTCCTGATCATTGAAGATGAAGCCAGCATTCGTTCGGTATTGAAAGATATACTAAAGGACCAAAAAGAATTAAAGCTTGAAGTTGAGGAAGCTAAAGATGGGGTGGAAGGACTCGCCAAACTTGAGAGCGATTCTTTTGACCTTGCCTTTTGCGATATCAAAATGCCAAAAATGGATGGCATGGAAGTATTGCAGAAAGCCAAAGAGAAAGGAATCAGCACAACGTTTATCATGATCTCCGCACATGGCTCAACCGAGATGGCCGTAGATGCCACAAAAATGGGAGCGTATGATTTTTTACAAAAACCACCTGACCTCAATCGCTTGCTCATCACTTTACGCAATGCTTTGAATAATACCTCTCATCTGACTGAATTAAAAACACTGCGCAAGAAGGTATCTCAAAAATTTGAGATGATTGGAAATTCGCAAGCGCTCGCTGCCGTAAAAGAGATGATAGAAAAGGTAGCGCCAACTGATGCCCGTGTACTCATCACCGGACCAAATGGAGTTGGCAAAGAATTGGTCGCTCAATCCCTTCACGAAAAGAGTAACCGGTCGGCCGCACCGTTTGTAGAAGTAAATTGTGCAGCCATTCCTTCTGAGTTAATTGAAAGTGAATTATTCGGTCATGAAAAAGGATCATTCACATCTGCCGTTAAGCAAAGAATAGGAAAGTTTGAACAAGCCGATGGCGGCACCTTATTTCTGGATGAAATTGGCGACATGAGTTTGTCGGCACAAGCAAAAGTATTGCGTGCACTTCAAGAGAATAAGATAACTCGCGTGGGGGGCGACAAAGACATTGCTGTAAACGTGAGGGTTATTGCTGCCACCAATAAAGACTTAAAGAAAGAAATTACGGAGAGTCGCTTTAGAGAAGATTTATATCACAGACTAGGAGTAATCCTAATTAAGGTACCCGCTTTAAATGAACGAAAAGAGGACATCCCACTATTAGTAGAAAAATTCCTGACCGAAATTGCAGAACAACATGGAACAAAAATCAAGAAAGTGGATCCAAAAGGCATGAAGGAACTCCAGGTTCAAAAATGGACTGGAAATATACGCGAACTTAGAAACGTAGTCGAACGACTCGTTATTATGAGCGGAGATAAAATAGAAAGTGAGGACGTGAAAAAGTATCTGTAACTCAGATCTTATTTTCAACTACATTTTTCTTCACTTCTTTCTTGCTATAGGTTGGGCAAGTGTACTGGCTACAGGCAGAAATAAATGCTGCCAATGCGATAAATGCTAAAACTTTCTTCATGTATAGTGGCTTTGGTACCATAAATATTATTAATCTTTTCATTTCAACCAAATAATGTCGCTATTAATTGCAATTCACCGACTTTTTAGTCGATTAAACCAGTAGGTTACAACCACGGATGTCGCTATTGTCAAACCTACCTAGTACCTCAAAATAGCCATTTTGGGCTATTTTTCCCAGATCCTGAGTTTCAATAAAGGCGCAAGAATGAATATTTGCCAAGTCGATAATATTAATTCCACCAGTTTTGCCATTTGGTTCGAATTTGAACGGATCATTAATATCCCGAACAACCACCTTCATCCAGGGGGGGAGTGAGTATTGGCCATTTCCGAGGGAATAAGCCTGAGACATTAGTTCTGTCATTCCATATTCAGAAAGTATACTTTTTACCATGAATCTGGCTTGAAGGAATTCATGCAACTCTTCGCGTGTTATTTCCTTTCTCCTGCCCTTCATACCTCCTGTTTCCAGTATCAGACAGTGACTTAAATCTGCTTGATTCTTTTCAGCCAATTCTAACAACGCGAATGAAACACCAAATAGTAATACCTTACGATTATCGTCTTTCAATTCTAATGCTTTCTTGAGAAGCGCATCGTAGTTATCAAGATAGAATCCACCATGAGGAGATCCACTTTCTTTAATAAAGAAATCAACCATGGAAATCAAAGATGAACCCTCGCGCTCCAGGTAAGACGGTAACAATGCCAGTATGTGATAGTCCGTCAAGGGACCAAAAAACAATTCAAAATTGCGCCTGGCATTTTCAAGATAAAACGAAAGCCTTGGCACAGCATGCTGACTGATTACAGCCCCAGTTGTGCCACTGCTAGTAAATAGTATCTCCGATGTCCAAGTACCAGTTGCAATTCGGTGGGTTTTAAAGAAAGAAATAGGTAAGAAGGGGATTTTGTCAAGGCTCTTTATAGAAGTTGGCTCAAGACCTAAATAGCCAATGAAATCTTTGTAAACCTTATTTCCAGCTGCCTGTTTATAAAAGAGACGCAAGGCAATATCTTCGAAAGTACTGTCGTTTACGGTATATAAAACCTGTTCAAAACTTTTAAAAGTCTGCAAGCGTTGATTACTTTACATTCGCATAAAAATAGAAAATGAAGTCGGTTTGGAGATTAAGTCTGGTTGCAATTTTTGGAATTACAGTCATTTCTTGTCTGGATGAGCCTCAATATTCAGAAATACCCGAGATTGAGTTTAAGCAGATCGTTTTCAAAGACTTAAAAGATGCGTCATCTGCCGATTCGCTAATCGTTAGTCTGAAATTCAGGGATGGGGATGGTGACATGGGGATTGATCCATCTGAAACCAGAGAGCCGTTCAATAATAAATTCTATTCTCAACTTCCTGACAAGAGTTACGTCACTTACAAAACGAAACGAACAAATCCAAATTATGATACATTACCAGCATTTGTGAAGCCTTATAATTGTACCAATTGGGAAGTGGTTACTCAAAACCAAAAAGTGATTGACACCGTTTACTTTCAATTAAATCCAAACTACAACAACATTTTCATCACCTTTCAGGTAAAGGACATCTCAGGCAATTTTAAAGACTATGATTGGACGGCTATTTTCACGTATCCATTGTGCGAAGTGAATGGGTTTAACGGTCGTTATCCTATTCTTCCCAAGGATTTAGGTCAACCAGCAACACTTGAAGGAACCATTCGGTATGCCATGGTTTCAACGGGCTTCAATGCCATCTTTAGTATTAAAACTCTCCGGTTAAAAATTAAAATTCAGGACCGCGCTTTAAACAAGAGCAATGAGATTTTTACTCCTGAGTTTACCTTAAAGTCAATACCCGGTTAATTCAAACCTAATAGAGTGGAGGAAATTGCTCAGGTTCAACTTCCCTCATTAAGGAGTAAATCCTATCGTATACATCTTCTGTATTTGGCTTTGAGAAGTAATCGCCATCAGAACCGTAAGCTGGTCTATGCTCTTTTGCAGTAATCGTAAGAGGTTTGGAATCAATAAATTGATATGCACCTTGCTCTTCCAATACTTTCTGCATCATAAAAGCAGTCGCTCCGCCTGGCACATCTTCATCTGCAAATACAATCCTGTTTGTCTTTTTTACTGATTCAAGAATAGAATGGTGAACATCAAATGGCAGCAACGTCTGCACATCAATCACCTCGCACGAAATGCCCACTTTAGCTAACTCATTGGCTGCGTCCATTATAATGCGGCACATGGAACCATAGGTGATCACGGTAACATCCTTGCCTTCCTTCAGAATCTCTGGAACACCTAATGGAACGGTGAACTCATTAACATTATCAGGCAATTTTTCTTTTAACCGATATCCATTTAAGCATTCAATAATCAGAGCCGGGTCATCCGCTTGGAGCATGGTGTTATAAAAACCTGCCGCCTGTGTCATGTCGCGCGGAACCAAAACAAATATGCCACGCAAACTATTCAAAATCATTCCGATAGGAGAACCTGCGTGCCACACACCTTCAAGCCGATGGCCTCTGGTGCGAATGATAAGAGGCGCTTTCTGCCCACCCTTCGTTCGGTATTGCAGACAGGCAAGGTCATCGGATAAGATCTGAAGCGCATACAAGAAATAATCCAAGTACTGAATTTCAGCAATAGGACGTAAACCTCTCAAAGCAAGTCCAATCCCCTGGCCTACAATAGTACACTCGCGAATACCAGTATCTGTCACACGCCATTCGGAATACTTGTCCTGAAGACCAACAAAGGCTTGGTTCACATCGCCTATCTTACCCACATCTTCTCCAAAGGCAAGTATTCTTGGGTCACGATCTAATGCCGCATTAAAACAAGCATGTAATACTTCTCGTCCGTCAATCAATGGTGAAGAGTCCGAATAGACTGGCTTTATTTCTTCCACCTTTAATGCAGACCATTCTGATTGGCTATACAAATGGGAGCTGTATCGTTCCTGTGCATCGCTCATCACCTCAGCTACCCAGTTAATAATTTGGCTGCGTGTATCGGAAGTGGATGATGTTAATAACCTAAGCGCTTTCTTTGCCGCTTTCACGGCATCTAGCTTCATGGGGTTCAACGTTTTATCCAGCTCTGCTTTTATCCCACTGATTTTTTCATTTTCAATTACGGCTGCTGCTAATAAGACAGATAGTTTCTGCTGATCATTCTGTATATCCTTGTTAAATGATTTCCATGCGGCATCCTTAGCTGCCTTTGCAGTCGCTTTTGCTTCTTTTTCCAAGGCAGCCATTTCTTCTGGCAGCGCAAAACCAGACTCAAGAATCCATTCCTGCATTTTGCGAATACAATCATGCTCCGCCTCCCATTTCAATCTATCCTTCGGTTTGTATCGCTCGTGCGAACCCGAAGTAGAGTGACCTTGTGGCTGAGTCATTTCAACAACGTGCACTAGTACAGGAACATGTTCGTCACGACAAATCTTAGATGCGTTTTCGTAGGTGTGGCACAAGGCCTCGTAATCCCAGCCTTTAACTGAGAATATTTCGTATCCTTTTTCGTTTTTATTTCGCTGAAATCCACTGAGAATTTTTGAGATGTTTCCCTTGGTGGTTTGATATTCCTTTGGCACAGAAATTCCATACTCATCATCCCAAACGGAAGTAAGCATGGGAACCTGAAGCACTCCAGCCGCATTAATTGCTTCGAAGAACATTCCTTCGGAGGTTGACGCGTTGCCGATCGTTCCAAAGGCAATTTCATTTCCATTCGTTGATAAATCAGTAAACGACTTTAATCCCGGATTTCCTCGGAAGAGTTTAGAAGCAAGGGCAAGACCCACCAATCGTGGCATTTGTGCCGCTGTTGGTGAGACATCTGAGCTACTGTTCTTTAATTGAGCTAATTTCTTGAATACTCCTCGCTCATCAATCATCCTGGTGGCAAAGTGTCCATTCATCAAACGGCCAGCCGATGCCGGATCAGCTTCCACATCAGGATGCGCATAGAGTTGAGCAAAGTATTGTTGCAACGTCAATTCTCCAATCGCCAACATGAACGTTTGATCGCGATAGTAACCCGCACGATGGTCGCCATTCTTGAAAACTTTGGCCATTGCGATTTGGGCAATCTCTTTTCCATCACCAAAGATTCCAAACTTGGCTTTGCCCATGAACACCTCTTTGCGACCGAGCATACTTGCCTCCCGACTTTCACATGCAAGTCGATAGTCTGCCAGAATGCTGTCAATCCTTTTGGAAGAGATTCCCGGCTTGATACTTTTAGTTTGACTCAACTTTTTTGGAATTGGATGCGATTCAAAAATAGGTAAAAACCATCATGGGTTCAAAACCTAAAAAATAAGCCAAATAATATCCTGCAATCGTTAGCGGAAGCCAAAGAATTTAACCCAATCTCCCCCTTTTACTTCCGGATAATTTCCAGCTTGCTTGAACAAATAAATGCCGGCTGCTCTATCCTTTACTTTTATCTCATCGTAGTAATAACCAACACCCAGCTCTAATTCATGAATACTTTTTTCTATTTCTGGATTGGTGATCTTAAACACTTCGACCACGATTGAATCATCGGCTTGATTTGTTTTTACAGCAAAGGGATATTCTTTAAGGGCATATAGTTTGAATCCTTCCAATTGGGCAGAAAATTTGTACTCCAATCCGTCTTTATAGACTTCGTAGTACATCATTCCCCTGCGCAAAGAGCCATAAAATGCATACAGTGAGTTGATATTCATACTTATCAAAATATTGGCCGGAGCCCTATTTCAATCGTTTCCGAGTGCTATCTTTGCGGCACTTTAAATCATCGAGACTAAAATTAATCCATATGATAGTTGGCGTACCCAAAGAAATCAAAAATAACGAAAACCGAGTAGCATTAACACCAGCAGGAACACAAGAGTTGGTGAAGCGCGGTCATACTGTTTATATCCAGACCAAAGCCGGGGAAGGCAGCGGATTCAACGATGAAGAATACATAGGCGCTGGTGGAAAAATTCTACCCAGAGCCGAAGATATTTTCGGTATTGCGGAGATGATCATGAAAGTAAAAGAACCGATCGAACAAGAATATAGTTTGATCAAGAAAGACCAATTGGTGTTCACTTATTTTCACTTTGCTTCTTACGAGCCACTCGCACATGCAATGATTAAGACGGGAGCTGTATGCCTTGCTTACGAAACAGTTGAGCGATTAGATGGAAGCCTACCATTACTGGTACCAATGTCAGAAGTTGCCGGCCGTATGGCCATTCAGGAAGGTGCCAAATACTTGGAGAAACCCTTGAAAGGCAGAGGCATACTACTTGGTGGAGTTCCAGGGGTAATGCCTGCTAAAGTCCTTATTTTGGGTGGTGGTGTTGTAGGATCCAATGCTGCTAAAATTGCAGCTGGTATGGGGGCAGATGTTATCATTACCGACCTTAATATCAATAGACTTCGTTATCTGGATGATGTGATGCCAAAGAATGTTCACACCATGGTGTCTAGTGAATATGTATTGAGAGAATTGGTGAAGACCCACGACTTGATTATTGGAGCCGTATTAGTACCAGGAGCTAAAGCCCCCAAACTAATTACCAAAGATATGCTGAAGACGATGCGCCCTGGCACTGTGCTGGTAGATGTGGCTGTAGATCAGGGTGGATGCATTGAAACCTGCAAACCGACAACACACGAAAATCCCACCTATATCATTGACGATGTAGTTCATTATTGTGTAGCCAACATGCCAGGTGCAGTTCCTTATACTTCAACACTTGCACTAACGAATGCCACCTTACCTTACGCCATTAAATTAGCTGGACAAGGCTGGAAGAAAGCGTGTCAGGAAAACTCGGATCTAAAGAAAGGATTAAATGTAATCAACGGTAAAGTAGTGTATAAAGCCGTAGCTGATTCTTTCAATTTACCGTTTGCAGATTTGAAAGAATTTTTGGGATAGATTCAAATTTTGTCTGATAAAATGAATCCTTAATCTCCTCGATTAGGGCTTCATTTTTTTAGTACTATACAAAGCCAGGAAAGTCATCTAAGAACTTCACCTCCTCACCTGCCTTCATTCCCTCATAGCAATAGTGCACCATCCCATTGGTTACGGCAATGTATTGCGCCCCTATAGTCATATTATAAACAGCTACCTGGTTAAATGCTTTTTGAGCTAATTTAATGGTGGGTGATTTACATTCAATCAACATCCAGGGTTTGCCATCGCGATTATAAATCAGAATGTCTGATCGCTTCTGTAACTTGTTGTACGAGAGACTTCCTTCGATTCGAAAAAGTGATTTTGGGTATTTTAGCTCCTGAATAAGGTAGTTGACAAAGTGCTGGCGCACCCATTCTTCTGGTGTTAAAACCACATACTTCTTTCGGATGATGTCGAAAATATATACTTTTCCCTGATCCTTTTTAAGGCTTGGCTTATACGTGGGAAGGTTAAGTTGATTCACCGTTTCAAATTAGGCAAAAACGATCAAGTAAAGATAAAATTCAGAACAGATGAAAACAAAACAAGACATCGTAGAGAATTGGCTACCGCGCTATACTGGAGTGCCTCTGAAGTCCTTTGGTCATTATATTTTGCTAACCAACTTTGATAATTACGTGAAAAAGTTCGCTGAGTGGCATGGCGTAGAAGTGGATGGGCAAGATAAAGCCATGCGAAGCGCTACAGCAGATGGAATAACCATTATCAACTTTGGAATGGGAAGCCCCAATGCCGCCACCATTATGGATTGCCTTAGTGCTATTAAACCGCAAGCCTGTTTGTTTCTTGGTAAATGCGGTGGCTTGAAAAAGAAAAATGATTTAGGGGATTTTATATTACCAATTGCAGCTATCCGTGGTGAAGGAACGTCTAATGATTATTTTCCTCCTGAAGTTCCATCGCTGCCTGCCTTTGCCCTTCAAAAAGCAATTTCAACAACCATTCGAGATTATAATCAGGACTATTGGACGGGCACGGTGTACACTACTAACCGCAGAGTTTGGGAGTGGGACGAGGCTTTTAAAGAATATCTGATCAAAATAAGAGCCATGGCCATTGACATGGAAACAGCTACTATCTTTTCTACTGCGTTTTATAATGAAATCCCAACCGGGGCCTTGTTACTCGTATCTGATCAACCTATGGTGCCAGATGGTGTCAAAACAGAAGTAAGTGATCAAGTAGTGACCACCAGCTACGTTGATTTACATATCAAAATAGGAATTGATTCTCTAAAACAACTTATCAACAAGGGAATGACCGTGAAGCATTTACTATACTGATTTTTAAAGTTTCAGACAAAGATTGGTCAAAAAAAAGACCTTGAATTGCTTCAAGGTCTTTTCTATTTCTACACGAAAAATTCTTACTCAATTACTTCTTTTTTCTGACTCGATGTGTATAGCACTTTACGTGCATTAGCCTTTCTCAATTCAGTTTCAACATCGGCAATGATGCCGCGTTTAGCTTCGCTATCCACTTTCAAAGAGACCGTCAACTGATCACGTTCGTTTTCAGGCAACTTATCTTTTTGGCGGGTTACCCAAAGGATAATACCGCTAATTTCTACAAAAGAGTCTTCTACTTGAATTTTAGGTTCTTTACCAAACTGATCCGTCTTTTTCGGTTCTCCAATGTATAGGTC
>JANOQK010000100.1:0-12320 GCA_031414855.1 Bacteroidia bacterium
CCACAATGAAAACTATCCGGCAACACTTCCTTATGATGCTGCAACAGGCATAGGTTACAAAAATGAAAAGTGGCCACAAGGACTGCGTGGGCCAGAGTCAGCGGCAGCTGTTTGCCGAATTGGAATTATGAAATCCACTGATGGTGGTAAGAGTTGGAATAATCGTGGAATCTTTATTGAAGACTTACAGCCTCGTATGATTTTATTGCCTCACAACCAATCAAAAACATTTGCTGGTGGAGTTGGCGATCCTTCCGCAGTAAGAAGTGGCGAATATTTATATCTCTTTTACGGTGAATATAGTTATCCCGACAAATATGATTCATTAATGTACAATGAGGGAACAGAAATGAAGGGGCAATGTATTAGCATAGCCCGAATAAAAGTAAGTGATCTTGACAATCCCATTGGTAAAGCAATGCGTTGGAATGGAAAAGATTTTTCCGCTCCTCATAATGCAACAGGCATTCCCATTTCTTCCCTTCAAATTTCACGTGAGGAAGGTGGTGGTGCAGCATCGATAAAAGGGCAATATCATTGGGGTCCATCAGTTAGCTGGAATTACTATCTAAACTGCTGGGTTATGTTGATGGGTAAAGTAGAGGATTATTCCTGGAGAGGAAGTAGTATTTATATTTCATTCAACATGAATAAAAATCTGGGGGAAGGTGATAATGCAGTTCAGTGGAGTAAACCTACCTTGTTGATGAGTAAGCCAGGGAGAGTATTATGGTATCCTGCTCTTCAGCCTATGAATACACCTGAAGATATTGCGAATAAAAATACTTGTCTAAAGCATGGCCAACGCGCAAGGTTGTTTGTAAAAGACAGCGAAGCAAATGAGTATAGCTCAGAAAACATTATTGAATTTTCTCGACCGCTATAAGAGGCCTTAATTCTTTTATTTGAAGAGTAATGAGAGGCCTCCTGCTGGCCGCTCACTATTATTAAGACTGAATAGAAATGTATATCATTCTTGCTAACTACTTGGCATTAGAAGTAACGAAATCTGTTAGATCTTTTTTATACTTTTCTAAGGATGGCTGATGGATGTACATCATATGCCCAGCTTCATAATACTTCATAATGATATTGTTCTTAATTTCTTTAGGCAAGCCTAAATGGTTAATGCTGTGTTCAACCCCATAGAATACAGTAGCAATATCATAATAGCCATTTAAGATCAACACTTTAACATTTGGGTCGCGCGTCATAGCGGTGGCCATATCAATTCCAGTATTGATTGCTGCTGAGGTGCCCCAACGCATGTTGCCTTCATGGTTCCAGTCCCACTTAAATCCTTGACGGGTACCAGCAGTAGTGGCATAGTTGTGTTTCTTGTTCACCTTAAGATCACCGTAGAAATAATTTAGAAAGCCCGAGATGTAAGCAGGTGAAATGGCAATACTTTGCGGATCATAAGCAGCATCTTGGCTAAGTAAATCCTGATTGATTCCTTTATATCGTGAATCAAGTCTGCCCACGGTATTTCCTTCATCGCGTAGAAGTTCTTGAAAAAATTCTCCGGCTTGAATGCGCAGGTCAGACTTTAGCCAATAGGCCGATGACACTCCTGTATAGGATGATAATTTATCGGCTATGCGTTTGCGTTCAACAGCATCTATCTGATCACCCTTAAACAAAGCAGGTGTGTATTCATTTTCGGTGAACTTGCGAACATCAGCCAGAAAAGCTTCAAGATTTGCAGGCTTGTTGGCGATCTTGTTATGATACCAGGCGGTAGCGGCATACGTAGGAAAGTGAACTATGAAGGGAAGATCATCATCAGGTGGAAATAGCAATGTGCGCAAATCAAATACAGCCGAAACCATAATTACACCATTAAGGGCAATGCCTTGATTGAGTAATCGATTCATCACACCTGCATTGCGGAAGGTGCCATAGCTTTCTCCTAATAAAAACTTAGGTGAGTTCATTCGGTTATTTTCAATCAGAAATTGTTTGATGAAAAAACTAATACTTCTGATATCCTGATCCACACCCCAGAAGTCTTCAAACTTTGCTTTGCCCACGGGCACACTCAATCCTGTTCCGACAGGATCAATCATCACCAGGTCGGCAACGTCCAAAATTGAATATTCATTATTCACAATTTGGTATGGAGCAGCTGGTGTAAATCCTGGATCGTTTACTACAATTCGCTTGGGTCCCATCACGCCCATATGCAGCCAAAAGGAAGATGAACCAGGCCCACCATTATAAGCAAACATGATAGGCCGCTTTGGATTAACACCATCTTTCGTGTAACTAGTGAAACCAAAGAGGGCAATAGGATCATTGTTCTCATCTTTTAGCAACATGGTTCCGGCACGGGCAGTTAACGGAATCACTACGTTATTGATCTTTACAGTTTGTTGAGTGGTTGATACTTCGGCCTCCGGTATAGGGGCGGCCTCTTTCTTTGGCGGATCGGTCTGAGCTAAACCAATGTGAAACAGACAAACGGTGAAGATGAGGAATACATATTTTTTCATGGCAAATTGATTTTGAGTTAATGCATACTACAAAAATTCTTACAAATCTATATTCTGATAAGAGAGGATTTAATAGTTACATCAAGATTTAAGACCGTACCTATACTATTTCTTTTTTTGACACCTCTTTTTTCGTAATTCTGGTTCAAATTAAATTAAGAATTTATGCGTCTGCTGTTTTTTCTGCTCACACTTATAGTTTGTATTGATTTACAAGCTCAAAAGAAAAGTTCACCAACTCCAACTACGGTTACATCTACATTTGATCAATCACTTTACAATGGAATACGTTGGAGAGAAGTTGGTCCGTTCAGAGGTGGCCGGTCAAGTACGGTAACAGGCGTGCCTGGAAATCAAAACCTATATTACTTTGGTGCAGTAGGCGGTGGAGTTTGGAAAACCAATGATGCAGGGCAATCATGGTCAAACATTACCGATAATTATTTTGGAGGAACGGTGGGTGCAGTCGCAGTAGCTGAGAGCGACCCAAACGTAATTTATGCGGGTGAAGGTGAGCAAACGTTGCGCAACAATGTGTCTTCGGGCTGGGGCGTTTGGAAATCAACAGATGCGGGTTCAACATGGAAGCATATTGGGTTAACAGATTCGCGTCATATCTCTCGTATTAGAATTCACCCCAAAAATCCAGATGTCGTGTATGTGGCAGCACTAGGTAATTTGTGGAAGCCAAATGAAATGCGTGGAGTTTTCAAAAGTGTGGATGGCGGTGCAACCTGGAAAAAGATATTGTATGTAAATGAAACTGCTGGTGCCAGTGATCTGATTCTTGATCCGAACAATCCAAGAATTATCTATGCTACCACCTGGAATATGAAACGTAATGGCTATCGAATGGATAGTGGTGGCCCGGATTCAAAAGTTTGGAAAAGTATTGATGGTGGTGAGACCTGGGAAAATCTTTCTGATAACGTGGGTATGCCTAAAGGTATTAATGGCATCATCGGCATAACTGTATCACCGAAGAATTCGAATCGGGTGTGGGCCATCATTGAAAACACAGAGGCACCAGGCGTGTATCGTTCGGATGATGCAGGCAAAACATGGAGTAGGATAAATCAAGATCGTGCACTCTTGCAACGTGCATGGTATTACTGCCGCATTTATGCGGATACCCAAAATGAAGATAAAGTGTGGGTGATGAACGTAAGCTATGGCGTTTCGAAAGATGGAGGAAAGACGTTTGAATTGAAGAATGCACCGCATGGAGATCATCATGATTTATGGATAGACCCTAACAATAACATGCGTATGGCGATAGCCGATGATGGCGGTGGACAAATTTCCAATGATGGTGGAGAGAATTGGACAACCTATCACAATCAACCCACAGCACAGTTTTATCGGGTAAGTACCGACAATTCTTTTCCTTATAATATTTTGGGAGCACAGCAAGACAATTCAAGTGTGAGAATTCCACATCGCACAGCGGGCTCATCCATTACTGAAAAAGATTGGCTCGCGTTATCGATTGGCGAGAGTGCGCATCTGGCGCCTGATCCAAACAATCCCAACATTATTTATGGCAGCGATTACAAAGGCTACATGAGTTTGCAAAATCTTGAAAATGGACAAGAGCGCAGCACAAATGTATGGCCTGACTTGCCGGCTGGATCTGGAGTTGAGGTAATGAAGTATCGTTTCAATTGGAACTATCCATTGGTATTTAGTACGCATGATCCTAAAAAATTATTTGCGGGCTCCAACCATTTGCATGCTACAATAAACGGAGGGCAAAGTTGGGAAGAGATAAGTCCTGATTTAACAAGAGGCGAGCCCGAGACTATTAAATCTTCCGGTGGGCCTATCACACAAGACAACACCGGTGCTGAATATTATGCGAACATTTTTGTAATCAGTGAATCTCTTTTTACCAAAGATGAAATCTGGACAGGATCTGATGATGGGTTGATTCATGTAACTATTGATGGAGGAAGGAATTGGAAGAACGTTACGCCACCTATGTCGCCTAAGTATAATATGTGGAACAGTATTGATGTAAACCCATTTGTGAAAGGCGGTGCTTACGCAGTGGCAACCTCTTATAAATTTGGTGACAATACACCCTATATATACAAGACTAATGACTATGGTAAAACCTGGACTGTAATTACCACGGGTATTCCAAAAGAAGAGTTCGTACGAGTGGTACGGGCTGATCCAAAACGACAAGGCTTATTGTATGCGGGAACAGAAAAAGGAATGTGGGTTTCGTTTGATGATGGAGGTAGTTGGAATAAGTTTCAATTGAATCTTCCGCCCGTACCCATTGCCGACTTGGTGGTAAAGAATGACAATCTCATCGCTGCCACGCATGGTAGAAGTTTTTGGATGATTGATGACCTCACTGCTTTACATCAATTAAATAAAGACATGGTGGGTAAAGATGTTGTTTTGTTTAAGCCGATGCCAAGTTATCGCATGCCTAATCAAGGTGGCTATCGCGAGCAGCGCAAGGGAGAAGGCGAAAATCATCCGGGTGGTGTGGTGGTACATTACTTTGTGAAATCTATCGATGAAAAAGCAGAAGTGAAGTTAGAATTTTTGGAGGCTAATGGAGCATTGATTAAGTCGTTCTCGACCAAAGAAAAAGAAAAGTCAAATCAGCTTTCTGTGAAGCCGGGAGGCAATCGTTTTGTATGGGACATGCGGCATCCAGGGTACAAAACTTTTCCTGGCATGGTTTATTATGGATCGCCTAATACGGGACCAAAAGCAGTACCCGGTAAATACAAAGTTCGGTTAACCGTTGGTGGCCAATCGCAGGAGCAAGACTTTGAAATTTTGAAAGACCCTCGCATCACAACTACGCAAGAAGAATTTCAAGCTCAGTTCAATTTTTTGGTGAAAGTCAGGGATAAAGTAAGTGAAGCAAACCAGGGTGTAATCGATATTCGTAAAACCAGAGATGATTTGACCTACCTTAAAAATAAGATTGGAACAGACGAAAAATATAAGGATGTAGCAGAACGAATAAAAAAGTTTGAAGAAGAGCTTAGCCAAATGGAGAACAGCATCCATCAAACAAAAAACAGAAGCGTTCAAGATCCACTCAACTACGGAATAAAAATAAATAACCGCCTCGCGCATTTAATGGTGGAGCAGGGACAAGGAGATTTTCCCCCAACAAAACAAGGAGAAGAAGTGAGACAAATGCTTACTAAAATAGTAGATGAGGAACTTATCAAGGTAAAGACTACCATTCGTAGTAATTTAGAGGTGATTAACAATATGGTGAAGGAGAAGGGAATTGAAATAGTGTTTTAGATTTTAATGCTTCTTAAAACAAATGAAAAGAATAATAATAGTTGGTGTGCTTTTAGTTAGTTTTTCACTTTCGGCACAAACACGTGTGTTTCCAGTAATTAAAAATTATGGAGGTATTTTTGACGTGCCAGATGCGGTGGAGAAACCGGATCCCAACCTTGATTACAAAATTGTAATAGAGCTTACGTCAGGCAGTAAAAAACCTGGTGAATTAAATTCATCATTGAATAACATTGCGAGACTTATCAATTTGCACGCAATTGGAGGTGTTGCAAAAGAGAAGCTTACCATTGTCGTGGCCATTCACGGAGAAGCATCTTATTCGATCATGAATAACGAGGCGTTTCAAGAGAAGTATAAAACAACTAATCCAAATTTAGAATTGTATAAAGAACTGCAAGAGGCTGGCGTTAAAATGTTTATTTGTGGCCAATCATTAATTGGACGCAGCATCGATCCTACTAAAATTACTCCTCAAGTAAAAATCGCAACCTCGATGTTGACGACCCTTACCACGCATCAATTGAATGGTTACGCGGTATTGAAATTTTAGACCATACGCACACATGTTTAATCGAAGACAATTTATGGCAACGACATCAACACTGGGAGCAGGCATCGCCTTAAGCACCCTGGAAAGTTTTGCGAAACCATTTGTAAGTACTTCTCCTGCTGAATATTTCTCTCTGATTTTGCTGGCTACTAATTGGGGCTTTGAGGGAAGTTGGGAGGAGTTTGCTTCTAGAGTTAAAGCTTCTGGTTATGATGGTGTTGAGGTGTGGTTTCCGGGTGAAGAAAATAGATCTGAATTTTTTGAGGCCATGAAGAAGTATAATCTTCAGTATGGTTTTTTGGTTGCTGGCTCTGATAAAGATCCGGCAAAACACGTAGAACAATTTAAGGAAGCCTTATCAACAGCTGTCAAATCAAAACCCCTATACATCAATTGCCATTCAGGAAAAGACTTTTTTAGTTATGAAGCCAACAAAAAACTTATTGACTATAGTTATCAGGTGGCTAATGATTCTGGTGTTCCCGTTTATCACGAAACGCATAGAGGGCGAATGTTATACTCGGCACCCATTACGCACAATTTCATTGAGACCACTCCTGCTCTGCGACTCACACTAGATATTTCTCATTGGTGCAATGTGCACGAGTCGTTGTTAGCAGATCAGGAGGAAACTATTGCTTTGGCATTAAGCCGAACAGACCACATTCATGCGCGCATTGGCCATCCGGAAGGGCCACAAGTAAATGATCCTCGCGCACCGGAATGGGATAGTGCTGTCAAAGCGCACTTTGCCTGGTGGGATAAAGTGGTTGCACAAAAAATGAGAGAGGGCAAGCGCATGACTATTCTCACTGAGTTTGGCCCTGCTGATTACATGCAAACTTTGCCCTATTCACGGCAGCCCGTTGCAGATCAGTGGGCTATAAATGTATATATGATGGAGGTGTTGAGGAAGAGGTACTGGAAGTGATTAGTGTTTTACTTTATCCGGATTTTGACGATTGTCCTCGAAACTTAATAGGACAATTTTGTTGTCAAGCGCATGATAGTATAAACTGGTTTGGCTGGCTATAACCGCTCTATGAATACCTGCTGATTTGGAATTTGGATAGAGAAGTGGATTTTTTTGAACAAGATGTATTACTTGCTCAGTTCGTGCTATAAAGTTTTCAATTTCTCTTTGAGACCATCGATTTCCAATTGCAAGTATGATAGAGGAGTAAGTTGTTTCTGCTTCTTTGGTCCACTCTACTGAAAGAGTCATACTATTGATTTAAAAACCGATTTTTCATTTCGGAGATCACTTCATCATGCGGCCTTGTTAATCCTTTTTTTGAATCTTCAAGTCCGCGATTAATAGAATTTTTTGTGGTTTCACTCAAATCATTCCAAAAGTCTTTTTCCGAGACTGCCAGTAAATCTTTTATTTCGCCAAGCAAGAGCTCATCTTCACTATTAATAATCTTCTCGACTATTTTATATTTCGTGGCTACGTCCATAAAATTGTTTTAGTAAAGTTAACACTTTTAATCTTCTCTGAAGGCAGAAAAGTCTTAATCGAATTTTGTAATCCAACAATCAATTGGCCTTGTTTAATAAACAATTAAAGACCAGCCGATAAAACTCAGGATGCGATTGCCAGGTTTTACCGGTAATCAGTTTCCCGTCTTGGATGGCCTCGTCAGTAGAAACATAATTGCCACCGCAAGACTCAACTTCAAATTTCACATGTTCGTAACAGGTGATTTTTTTATTTTTCACTAAGCCAGCGGTAACCAGAATCTGAATGCCATGGCAAATGGCAAAAATATACTTGCCTGCTTTGCTGAATTGTTGAACGATCTCAATCACGCGAGCATTGTTGCGCAAATATTCGGGTGCCCTTCCACCAATTAAAATGACAGCTTCGTAATCATTTGTATTTACGTCATCAAATGAAATATCTGATTCAATCTGATATCCCTTACTTTCCTTATAGGTATCCCACCCAGGCTCGAATTCATGAATCACAAGGTTCAATCGCTTTACAGAAGTAGACGCAATCACCGTTTTATAGCCAGCCTCTTGCATGCGGTGCATCGCGTAGAGGGTTTCGTAGCTTTCGCCAGAATCACCTGTAACAATCAAAATTTTAGAAGATGTATTCATGTTTTGAAATTAATCAATTTTGATTTGAATTACTTCTTCAGATTCTCTTCAAACAATTTTAAAATTCTTTTATACTCATCTGTCCAACTGCTAGGCTCTACAAAACCGTGGTCTTCCATTGGGTATGCGGCTACTTCCCAATTATCTTTTCCTAATTCAATAAGGCGCTGTTGCAAACGTACGGCATCTTGAAAATGCACATTCACATCTACCATGCCGTGGCAAATTAGCAAATGACCTTTCAATCCTTCTGCGTGATAGATAGGAGAACTTTTTGCGTAAGCAATACTATCAGCAGCAGGGATGTTTAAAATATTGGAGGTATACCCGTGATTGTAATGTGCCCAATCCGTTACCGGTCTTAGCGCTGCACCTGCGGCAAATACATCAGGTGTGGTGAACATCGCCATCAACGTAATGAAGCCACCATAGGATCCTCCGTAAACCCCAATTCTTTTTGGGTCAACGTTATAGTTGCTTACTAACCAATTTCCACCATCTACATGATCAGTCAAATCTTTCCCTCCCATGAAACGATAAATGCCTGTTCGCCAATCGCGACCATAACCGGCACTGCCACGATAATCCAAATCAAGAACAGTGTAGCCTTTGTCGACTAATAAATTATGAAACATATATTCACGGAAATAACTGCTCCACCATTTATGGGCATTTTGCAGGTAGCCAGCTCCGTGCACAAATACAACAGCAGCACCGTTTGGATTCGCAGGCTTATAAACTCTCGCATAAACATCTGCTCCATCGCGCGCTTTGAACGTTGTTACTTCCGGTTCGCGCCATGCATATGATTTGAATTCATCGGTTAGTGAGGAAGTGACTTGTTGAGGTTTAGCGCTTGCTTTATTTTCTTGAATATAAATTTCCCAGGGTTTGTTACTATAAGAATAGCGATAGGCAATCCATTTTTCATCGGGTGATAAAGTCACTTCATGAGCACCCGTCATAGATGTTAATTTTTCCGCCTTGCCTCCAGTTGCGGGTAATTTATAAAAATGTTTTTCTCCTGGATGAACTTCGTTTGTTGTGATGTAGAAAGATTTCTTATCTAATGAAAGTTCAACAGATTGTACTTCATACTTTCCCGAAGTAAGCGGTTGCTTTTTTGCTGCTGTCAAATCATATGTATAAAGATGTGAATAGCCGGATTCTTCAGATTGAAACCAAAGGGCATTGTCATTGACCCAGCCCAATGAATTGCCTCCAAAGAAACCTGTGCCTGGTCCACCAATCCAAGCCTCATCGTGTTGACGATCGATCAGCTTTAATTTTTGAGTCGCTACATCAAGTGACATTATCCATCGATCCTTGTTGTCCTGCGAACGAATGACGATGACGTTATTTTTTCCATCACCCGACCATGTAAGTCCGGACATGCTAACAGCCCGCGGCTCTGGCTTAATTTCTTTTTCTTTTCCTGCCTTGCTAGCAGACAAGTTGTCATCTTTCGGTTTCTTTGCCGGATAATCTTTGGTGAATTCCGGTGCGTCAAAGATGCCTGGAATGTCATTTGTCTTTACAGACAATACCGTATCTTTTAAAATGTCATACACAAAAAACTCAGATGAGTTTTGTGCGCCTCCTACTTTTGTTCGTGCCTGTAGATCTTCCGTAAATCCTGACTCGGTTACATAGCTGGGTACTAGAGCACTTTTTGCAGTGGCGTTTTTTATAAGTCTGTAGGTAATATATTTTTGATCCGGACTGAGTTGAATGTTATCTATATTTTTTTCATCGAGGTAAATTTCTTTAGGTCGTTTTGGCCGATCGGCTTTCTGCATCTTTTCGGATGCCTTCCTGTTATAGCTTCGTTGTTTCAATACGTCAATGTAAGCAAGCTGATCAGCCTTGAGCCACTTTTCCTGTTCGGTTAATTTTGCATCAGCTTTTTTAGTCCCTTTTTTGAAATCAGTTAGTTGAGTGAAAGCACCTGATGAGATTTCCCAGCTAAAAAGATTGCCATTGGCTGTAAAAACAATTTTTTTCTCATCCATCGAGAAGGAAACATTTGATTCGCGATCAACCGTGTTTGTGATTTGATTGACTTTTCCTGTCAGGATATCCAATAGAAAGAGATCACCATTTTTTTCAAAAGCTTTTTTGGAATGAGCCCGATTGTAGCTTCCAAAGGGAGAAGGTAATAGCCTTCTCTGAGCTGCACTAACTTTTTGAGGAGCCTTATTAGCAAGTGAGATGGAATATAATGAGTCCCCCGCATTCTTATCAGGGTTCCAGTTGAAATAAAGTTGCTTGCCATCTTCAGACCAGTTGAGATTAGTAGGTGCAACGCCCATCCATTTTGGGTCGCGCATGATTTTTTCTACAGTGAGCGGGGCGAGTTGTTGCGCTAGCGTGGATGAGGAAATGAGAAATAGGAATACAATTGTTTTCATTAGTGGCCAGTTAAAACAGATCAAAATTTAATTGAATATAGTTTTGTTCTTTGACATCTTGATAATTAGGGTTTGACAGGAGTTCCTTCAAAGGGATTTTGTCGAGCAAGGCAACGCTTAAGATTTGCAATATTTCGTAATTGGAACGAGTTGATCTGAGTTTGCTTTTCACGATCACTACTAAACAATAGGTGATGATGGCAGTATAGATTTGAACCTTCACTGCGTTAGGTGAAGTTCCCCAAAAGGATTTCACTTTCAGGTGTTGCTTTATCCATTTGAAGAAAAGTTCGATCTTCCATCGATACTTGTAAAGCCGTGCGATGTCTTCTGGGGCAAGTGTAAAATTGTTGGTAATGAAAACGAATCGTTTTTCTGTTTCCTTGTCAACAAATCTTATCCTGCGAAGACTGCTCGGATAATTTTCTGAGGAATAGAAGCCTTTGAGATTAATGGTCTGATCACAAAGAACACCTTTTTTCTTTTTCACTTTGCGGGAAGTAACGCGAACAAAATTCAAGTTATCCTTGGCACGCGTCACAAAATATGCTCCGCATTGATTGATCTTAAAAAGCCTTTTAAAATCCACATATCCTCTATCCAGCACGTAAAAACCGCCTGTTTCGTATTTTAGGGCATCCAGCCCGTGTACATCATGGGTTGCACCATCAGTGATATGGACAAAGCATGGGATGGAAGTTTTTACATCGATGAGGGTATGGATTTTCACGGCAGCTTTTGTTGTGCGGAACTCAGCCCACCAAAAAACGCTAAGACATAAATCGATGAGGGTTGAATCAAAAGCGTAAACTGGGCCCGCGATTTCTAAAGTGAAATCAGCATCGGGTAACGAACATGCTCTTGCCCGGTCAATCATCGCGTAAGCAAACTCTTCAAGGATTCTATAGTCCCTCTGCTCGTTTGCGAGTTGTAAGTTTGATCGGGTTACATTCTTTCCAAAACCTAAATGGTAAAACTTTGCCTTGTGAGGGATTATGCTAACGAGCAAGTCTCGAAGACTATCGCGTCCACAGAGTTGGCCGAACATCATGCACATCAATTGGTTCCAGCAAGTGAAATGTTTTACATATCGGTTCCCTTTGTAACGGTCCACGCAACGGTCAAATATCCGCGAGGGCAAATAGAGACTTATCTGAGAGAAGACATATTTGCCAGAGTACATAAATTCGATTTTTCTCGAATCTACAGCTCAAGTCGTCACCGTCATTTTAAGAGCCTAAACCCTTATAAATCAAGATTTCAAAGAACGTTTTAAATATTTTAAATGGCCACTAATGATCATCTTTATAAACTAATTCTCCCCATCGATTAAAAACAGTAAAACGCACAGGCAAAGTGAGGTTCTTAATTTTGTAAGAATCATTTTTCTGGTCTCCGTTTAGCGTAATTACATTAGGGAACCATAAATCCTCAAAATTCTTCACTACAACTTCTTCAGAATAACTG
>JANOQK010000101.1:0-5462 GCA_031414855.1 Bacteroidia bacterium
ATCCAACCGGAACATAATGCGCCAAGCCCAATGCCCAACTCCATGAAAATATATAACGATGCAATGCCTCTTCCTTTGAAGCGTTCGTCACTTAGGTCAGTTGCCCATGCTAACAAGGTGGGTGAGGTTGAGCCCTGCGCGAATCCATACAACGTAACTCCTATGATTAGCATCTGAGGAGTTGATGACAATCCAATAATCAACATGGCTATAACTATCATTAACGTGCTTACCCGAAGCACCTCAACTCTTCCATATTTATCGGATGCCTTACCCGCAAGCAAACGCACTAAAAGAGAAGCAACTGTTAAAAAGGTGAAAAGCAGTCCCTTGTTTTTTATACCCACAAACTGTCCTAAGTCAGGAATTACTGTGAAGATGGTGCCATAGGCATAAGAAGCCAGTACCATAATCAGACAAGGTACTATCACCAGTGGCTCAAAAATATCTTCCTTCTTTACATTTAATAATCGGAGTGAAAATTTTTGTTTCACTGGCAGTGTCTCTTTGATTCTGCTTACGATGATGATGGCTACCAATCCAAAAAATGAGGAACAGTAAAACATTGCATCCAATCCCAACTGGTTGGCAATGGTACCTCCAATAGCAGGACCAGCGGCCATGCCTACCGTACCAGCAGTACCCATAATTCCCATAGCCTCACCACGTTTGTGAAAGGGAATGATATCCGCCAGATACGCAGTTCCACCTGTTGGCGTAAACCCAGTAGAAAATCCATGTACGAAACGCAACATGAAAAAACCAGAAAGTGTCGCGATGATGGGATAGAATAAACTGCACACGAAACACACCGCTGATCCAAAGATCATAACAGGTACGCGCCCAATCGTATCTGCAAGCTTTCCGCTAAATGGCCGAGATAACATGGCAGTTAATGTGAACAAAGAAATGATTAGTCCTTTATAATCAGCACCACCAAGTGCTGTCAGGTAATCCGGCAACTCCGGAATAATCATGTTGAAGCTAGCAAAAAATAAAAGCGAGCTTAAACAAAGTAGCCAGAAGGAGGTATTGTATATCTTGGGGGGTGATTGACTCAACTGAAATAAAGGTAATCGGTAAATGGTGATCGGTAATCAGTTATGGTTGATCTGTGTCTTTGCCACAAAACGATGAAGATTTATTGATCATTGCGTTTAGCATTTTTCCAATTGAAGCGTATTGACTTAGTAAATTATTTGCGGTGTCGCTTGAAATATAAGAACAGTCGGTTGCGGTTTCAATCCAATGTTGTGTTTCTTGCTGTTCGCCATCTGCATCTGTTAATTTACTTATACAGTGTTTCTCATATCTCCGCTTCGCCCAGACTTCTGCCACCTGTGCGCCAACAGACCGTGACGATCTCCGTACCTGGTCAGTAAGGGAGTACATTTCTTCTTTTGGAAAATTTTTCGAAAATTCAAAAATCTCCTTGGCTAACTGTCGCGAAAGTTTGTAAACCTCAAGCTCTCTATAGCCCTTTACATATTCCATAACAATCTACTTAACGTCCAGACACTGATTACCGATCACCATTTACCGATTACTGTCTGCTTACCTGCTCTTGGTCTTCCAACAAATATGCCTTTATAAAATCATCGAGATCACCATCCAATACATTTTGGGCATCGGTACGCTCTACTCCTGTACGTGCATCTTTAACTAACTTATACGGATGCAACACATAGTTTCTGATTTGAGAGCCAAAATCAATTTTCATTTTTCCGGCTTCAACCTTGTCGCGGGCGGCATTGCGTTTTTCCATCTCCAATTGATAGAGTTTGGATTTCATCATCTGCATGGCCTTCTCCCGGTTGGCATGTTGTGAACGCTCTACCTGACATACGATAACAATACCTGTTGGCTTATGGGTTAGCTGAACTTTTGTTTCCACTTTGTTTACATTCTGACCACCCGCACCACCTGAACGAGACGTGTGCAGTTCAATATCTGCCGGATTGATTTCAATTTTAATTGTATCGTCAACCACAGGGTAAACAAAAATGGAAGCAAAGGAAGTATGTCTGCGTCCGTTCGAGTCAAATGGTGAAATACGCACAAGACGATGAACACCTATTTCCGATTTCAATTTGCCGTAGGCAAAGTCTCCACCTATTTCCAGTGTTGCCGATTTTATTCCAGCTACCTCACCTGACTGATAATCCACTTGCTTCACGGAATAGCCGTTCTTTTCTCCCCACATGATGTACATGCGATAGAGCATCTCGGCCCAATCCTGACTTTCGGTGCCACCCGCGCCCGGATTGATTTCAATCATGGCGCTGAGTTGGTCTTCTTCCTTGCTCAACATCTTTTTGAATTCCAGTTCTTCAATCGCCTTGAATGATTTCTTATACTCACGCTCAAGTTCTTCTTCACCCACATCACCTGCTAGGTGAAACTCGTTTAGCACATCCAAGTCTTCCAGTTGCTTGTTGACTTTGTCATACGCATCCGTCCACACTTTTTTAACGCGAATATTTTTGAGAATGACTTCCGCCTGCTTGGGGGTGTTCCAGAATTCGGCTTGGTGAGAGATGCGTTCTTCGTCTTCTATCTCTACGATTTTACGATCGTAGTCAAAGATACCGCCTGAGGGCGGCAACACGGGCTTTTAAGTCCTTTAATTGTTCTGAGGTCATAGCTTAAATTTTGGACACTTTCGTGCCGATCAAGCCACAAAGTTAATTGAAAGATTTAAAGTTTTAGGCAAAAATTCCCAATAAGGCCCTTGCTAATGCGCCATGATGATTACCTTCTTCTTGTGCCCTGTCTTGAAGATATCATTATTGACAAATAGCATAAATATTCCAGTTGTTATAAACGCACCTGAAACTGCTATTATACCAGAATTAAAATCTTGTGAGTTGACAGCATTAATTAACATTAATGCAGAGCCCGCAACAATAAGCATGACACCCCCCTGACGAACTTTAAAACCAGATTGCCGGCCTCGCATATCCACAGCCGCTATATTATGTAAATAAGTGGTGTCCTCTCCTATTCTAAAATAATCCAGATGAATGCCCCCAATAAACCCTTTCGTAAAATGATCGCGATCTTTTCGCTTGAAACGTATATAATCCCCTTCATTAATTTTGGCGAGCACTTTATTCCCCTTCACGAGTACCAATTGCTTTTGTGTATATCCTGATGAAGATAAGAGGAGAATAAGAGCGATTAAAAAAAACAAAATCTTCATTCCAAAAAAGATATGGCTAAAGATAAAAAATAATGGCGGACTCTAATCCGCCATTAACCTGTAAACAACTAAAAATGCGCAAGCGCAAAATCTTTTCCTAGCATTTATATATCCAACCAAATGGATCAGGATTCAAGCCACGTTTGAGAGCATCCAATTCGTGGAATACTTTGTTAGCGAAAGTTCGTTTCTCTATAGGAGGCAATACATAGTCTTTACCTTCATGCCCAATTAATTCAATATGAGCAATAGTCGCAGCCGTGCCTGCACCAAATGCTTCTTTTACTCTACCTGCTTTCAATCCTTCCACTAACTCAGCAACAGAAACTTTTCGCTCTTCCACTTTCATGCCCCAGTGAAGTGCCAATTTCAAAACGCTATCGCGTGTGATACCACTTAGAATAGAATCACTCAAGGCAGGTGTTACTAATGTATCATCGATAACAAACATCACGTTCATGGTTCCGGATTCTTCGACATACTGATGGGTTTTTCCATCCGTCCAAATCAATTGATGATAACCTTGGTCTTGCGCCAGCTTGGCTGGATACAACGATCCTCCATAGTTGCCTCCGGCTTTCGCGAAACCAGTTCCTCCTTCTACAGCTCTTGTATAATGTGTTTCTATTTTTACTTTCACTGGTGTGGAATAATAGGGACCCACTGGTGAAGTAATAATCATAAATGTAAATTTTTGGGAAGGTCGAATACCAATGTATTCATCCGCTGAAAACATAAATGGCCGGATATAAAGTGAACTTCCTTCAGCTGTTGGAATCCAATTGCGATCCATATCAATTAGCATATTCATTCCTTCCATAAAAATCTCTTCGGGAAGAGTGGGCATACACATACGCTCAGCTGAAATATTCAGTCGCTTCAAATTATCCTGTGGACGAAACACCAATGCCTTTCCGTTTTCACTTTTGTAGGCTTTCAATCCTTCGAAAATCGATTGACCGTAATGAATGGCAGGCGTAGCTGGGCTCACCGTTAAGGGGCCGAATGGAACGATCCTAAGATTAGACCAATCTCCGTCCATATAATCCGCGATAAACATGTGATCAGTGTATTCTTTACCAAATGGAAGATTATTGAAATCAACTAAAGGAAGCTTTGATTGAGAAATCCTTTGGACAGCTATATTCTGCGTTTCTACCATAATTAATAGGTTCTTTTTTAAAACGCCTGCAAGGTAAGAGTAATTTCGGAGGGCGACTAACGGATGTTAGCTAAATTAGCTAAATTGGTAGGATCACATTCGTGGTTTCCAGGGAGTCTCCTCCGCACCAAGTTCCTGTGTCATCATTCGGCAAAGCACAAAAAGATAGTCAGATAGTCGATTAAGATATTTAATCACAAGCGCATCAACTTTTTCAAGTTGATCAAGCGCAATTACAAGTCGCTCGGTTCTGCGGCAAACCGTACGCGCTACATGACCAAATGAAACGGATTGATGCCCACCAGGCAAAACAAATGATTTCATAGCAGGGAGTTGTAAATCCATTTCGTCTATTTGTTTTTCCAGAAAGGTAATGTCTGTTTCCTTTAGCGAGGGGATTTTTACTTTGACATTGCCAGGCTCGGTCGCGAGGATTGACCCTATCGTGAATAAGCGATCTTGGATTTCCACCAAAACTTCACTTCGCTTTTTATTTACCTCCTGATCTCGAAGTAAGCCCACATACGAGTTAAGTTCATCTACTGTTCCGTACGCATCTATGCGAAGGTCTGATTTTGAAACGCGTTTGCCTCCAAAAAGTGATGTCGTGCCTTGGTCACCGGTTTTCGTATAGATTTTCATAGATCAAACTTAGAAATCTTTCTTCAAAGTTGTTTACCAGGAAATATAGGCACTTGGTTCATCTGAACTTAAACTGTCCACATTGAAATAATAAACAATACAAAACGGTAGGCATGCACTACCAGGTACATACTTAATAGCATAAGCGTAGAACTCAGGATCACTCGCCACTTGGAGAATTTATAAAAGAAAGTTGTTGCTCTGATAAAAAAATATAAAATCAATACCCCGATAATTGGAGTGGTAACAGCATCTGAATTGATAAGATTAAAGTCTCCACCGAACACGGCACCTACCCAGTTAATAACCCACAATAAAAAAGGCAGTAGGATTGTTGGAATGAAAATCAGGTAACTTGAAAATTCCATAGCGAACAGGAAATGATCTGATAAAAAGAATTTACGGGAATAATTTACCAGGGCTACAATTGGTAAAAACAAAGGAGGAATTACAATT
>JANOQK010000102.1:0-33605 GCA_031414855.1 Bacteroidia bacterium
TGTGACCTTTGGGTTATGAGCCCAACGAGCTACCAACTGCTCCACCCCGCGATTTGGAATGCAAAAGTAGGCTGATATGACCTAAAAACCAAGCAGGCTGTTACTAATAAATAAACCATTCTTGATCAGCTTTATTGAAATTCTCCCCCTTCACGTCAAGGTACCAGTCATTTAACCTTAAAGCATCCAACGTTTTTAGCTTGATTTGACTCCCTTAGAATTTCGTATTTTAACGACCTTTTAATTGAAGTATGATCGTTGACCTGAGAAGTGATACCGTAACAAAGCCAACCCCCGAGATGCTGCAAGCCATGCTGCAGGCAGAAGTGGGTGATGACGTTTTTGGTGAGGATCCAACCATTCAAAAACTGGAGCAAAAATGCGCAGAATTGCTAGGTATGGATGCTGGTGTCTATTGCCCTTCTGGCACAATGACTAACCAGATAGGGATAAAGATTTTAACGCAGCCTTATGATGAGGTGATTTGTTACAAAGGATCGCATATATACAAATATGAAGGCGGAGGATTGGGTGGTAACAGTGGGATAGGTACAAAATTATTGCAAGGAAACAGAGGGAGGATTTCTGTAGAGGAAATTGCTCCCGTTATCGGGAATATCAACGATGTACACCAGGCATGCACATCAACTGTAGCCTTGGAAAACACTGTAGTGCGTGAGGCTGGCAGTTATTATTCTATCGATCAGATAAAAGTCATTAGTGAATTTAGTCGGGCAAAAGGAATAAACATGCACATGGATGGTGCACGGTTATTTAATGCAATCACAGAAACGAAAGGGCAACTTTCTGATTTTGGAAAATATTTTGATACCATCTCTATTTGTCTCTCAAAAGGTTTGGGAGCACCTGTAGGTTCTGTATTGGTGTGTAAAAAAGAATTGGAACAGAAAGCAAGGCGCATCAGAAAAGTATTTGGAGGAGCCATGCGCCAGGCTGGATATTTAGCCGCAGCAGGAATTTATGCGTTAGACAACCATGTTATTCGGTTAAAGGAAGATCATGAGAGAGCTAGAGTTATTGGAAACACGTTGAGCAATTTGTCGTGGGTAAAATCTGTAATGCCGGTAGATACTAACATTGTGATCTTTGAAGTTGCCAATGGATTGACCTCTGAAAAGTGTGTTGCAAAATTAATGGAGCATAGTATTAAATCACTGGCTTTTAGTGCTACTGAAATCAGATTCGTTACACATCTGGACTTCACTGACAAGATGCTGGATAAGACGGTTGAAGTATTGCAAAAACTTTCTATTAATTAATTATGGATGAATTAGGTAAATCATTTTCTGTTGCCGAAGGGATGGTAGATGCGGAGCAAGCAGGCAAGTCAAAGCGATACAATGAGTATTGTCTTAATTGTGGAACTAAGTTGCAGGATATTTTTTGCCAACACTGTGGCCAAAAAGATATTGCCAAGCGACAAACGTTGGGTGAACTGCTCACTAATTTCATTTCTTCTTTTTGGAGCTATGAAGGGAAATTTTTTAAAACAATTAAGTTTTTAATCATCAAGCCAGGTTTTTTGGCAGTAGAGTATAATGCGGGAAAGCGGGAAAGCTATTATCACCCAGCGAGAATGTACGTGTTCATCAGTTTTGTATTTTTTTTATTATTGGCCGTTCTTCCGAGTGATGATCTAAAAAAGAGCATGGTCAAGGCAGATTTTTCCGATGAAGAGGTGAAAGAGGAAATGATGAGTGACTCAATTAACTCGATGGTTGATTCCATTAAGTCAGTAAGTAAAAAGAGTGACAATTCAGATTTTACGATTATTGGAGACCATAAGACACGCAATGCTTACGATTCCGCACAAGCTGCATTGCCATTAGCAAAACGACACGGCTGGTTGATGAAGCGCCTAACTTTAAGAAGCATTGAGATCAACGAGAAATACAAAGGCAAAAGCAAAGAATTTGTAAATGATTTTCGAGATGCTTTCTTCGACAATTTTTCAAAAGTATTGTTTTGGCTATTGCCATTCTTTGCACTTCTTTTAAAGCTGTTGTATGTCCGTAGGGACTATTTTTATAGCGAACACTTGGTCTTCTCCATTTATTACTACAATTTCTTCTACTTTGCAGGGTCACTTCAAGTCATTGCTAGCTCCACTCCAATTTTAGCCTGGTCGACCACAATAATCGGATTTTGGATTGTGCTTTATTTGCTGTTTGCTATGAAGCGTATGTATCAACAGAGTTGGCGGAAAACCATCTTGAAGTATACTCTTTTCTTTTTCTCTTTTTTTATATTAGTAGGAATTGGAATCGGGATAAGTGCCTTCTTTATTTTTTTAGCAATATGATTGGCGACTCTGCACCATTAGCCGAGCGAATGCGCCCCACCAAGTTGCAAGACTTGATTGGGCAAGAGCACTTAGTAGGAGAGACTGGTATTATTCGCAAAGCAATCGAGTCGGGCAATGTACCTTCCATGATTTTATGGGGACCACCCGGTGTGGGCAAAACTACCATTGCCAATATCATCGCTAACGAAGTGAAGCGACCCTTTCATATGCTGAGTGCGGTGAGCGCAGGTGTGAAAGATGTGCGAGAAGTGATTGACCAAGCTAGACGAGCAAGTCGGGTAATTTTATTTATCGATGAGATTCATCGCTTTAACAAATCACAACAAGATGCGTTGTTGGGGGCAGTGGAAAAGGGAACGATTACCTTGATTGGGGCGACTACCGAAAATCCATCTTTTGAAGTTAATTCTGCTCTTCTTTCTCGCTGCCAGGTTTATACCCTCAAATCTTTGTCTGAGGCTAATCTATTGAAGCTAACGGATCAGGCATTAAAGAATGATAGTGAGTTGAAGCAGCGAAACATTGAGATCAAGGAACATCAGGCATTGCTGAATATTTCCGGAGGGGATGCCAGAAAATTATTGAATCTGATTGAACTTATTAGTGAATCAATAGCTGGGGATATTGTTTTAACAGATGCATTAGTTATAGAGGCTGCGCAAAAACGCATTGCCATTTATGATAAAAGTGGCGAGCAGCATTATGATATTATTTCTGCTTTTATTAAGTCCATCCGCGGAAGTGACCCCAATGCGGCCGTTTATTATCTCGCCAGAATGATTGAAGGAGGGGAGGATGTTAAATTTATTGCGCGTAGAATGGTAATTCTTGCTTCAGAGGATATTGGTAATGCAAACCCCACGGCATTGATCATGGCCACCAATACTTTCCAGGCGGTGGATGTTATTGGTTATCCTGAAGCCAGAATTATTCTATCGCAATGCGCCATTTACTTGGCAAGCTCTCCAAAAAGTAACGCAAGTTACGTGGCTATTGACAAAGCCTTAAGACTTGTAAATGAAACCGGAGATCTTTCTGTGCCGTTAGCTATTCGCAATGCTCCCACCAAGCTTATGAAAGACATGACGTATGGTAAAGACTATCAATATGCGCATAGCTTTGCAGGTAATTTCGCTGACATGGAATTTTTACCTGACACCATTAAAGGCATAAAATTTTATGATCCAGGAAATAATCCACGTGAAGAGGAGTTAAGAAGTTATTTAAAAAAATTGTGGGGTAAGAAATATGAGTATTAGCTGACTTTCTAAGTCCTAATGCCTAAGCCCTGATTCCCAAGACCTGAATTATGCAGCGACTACTATTTGAATCTTCACCAATCTTTATCATCCTGTGCATTGCGCTTGGGCTGGGCTATGGATATTTATTGTATACCGCTAAACATCCCTGGAGCAAGAGGACAAATCAACTTTTGTTTGTTATTCGAACAGTGCTTGTAATTTCTATAGCCATTCTTTTATTAGGACCAATTCTTAAACTCACCAATAACATTTTTGAAAAGCCAGCTTTCGTTTTGTTAGTTGATAATTCGCTTTCAATCAAAGAAACGGTTGATTCTGCCCAGCGTCACACTATTCAGCAACAGCTAAACTCTGTGAAACAGAAATTAACAGAGGAGGGGTTTGAGGTATTTCAAAGAAACCTTGCAAATGAGGAAAGTTCAGCTATTCTTTTTGACCATCGCAATTCAGATTTGGCTGGAGCCATTAAAGAACTTAGCTCGGATTATGAGGGAAAGAATCTGGCCGGGATGGCTCTGATCTCTGATGGTATTTACAATTCTGGCGCTTCGCCACTTTATAATCTTTTAAGAATTCCAGTGTATACCATTGGCATTGGTGATACATCGGATAGAGTTGACCTCGTCTTGAAGAATCTGGCTTACAATAAGATTGCCTACCAGGGAAACAAATTTCCACTTCGGGTGGAAGCATTAGCAAAAGGTTTGCAGAATCAGGAGATAACAGCTTCCATCTTTCAATCTGGTAAATTGATAAGTCGGCAAAAATTAAATTCAGGAACCAGACAGCTTCTCAGTTTTGATTTTCAATTGGAAGCAAATGAGAAGGGACTTCAGCGCTATGATGTGGCCCTAGAACTCCTTTCGCAGGAATTAAACCAGCGAAATAATCGCGCAAGCGCCTACATTGAGGTGGTGGAAGGTAAAAAGAAAATTCTGGTCATTGCTCCAGCACCTCATCCTGATATTAAGACATTACGTTTATTGATTGAAAAAAATTCGAACTATGAATTCATCCTCCATATACCTGGCGTAAAAGAAACCACTAGTGCTCAACTGGAGCAAGCTGATCTGGTTATTTTTCAACAAGTCATGGATGCAGACGGCAAAACGAATAGTCTCTACCAAAAGTTTTTTAAGAATAATTCGGCACTATTAGTAATGATTGGGCCAAAAACTAATCTCCGTCAATTGGCAGCGGCTGGAATTCCGCTTACATTTGAAAATGTTGGGCAATGGGATGAGGTTACACCGTTGATCAATTCGCAGTTTAGAGATTTTAATTTCTCAGATAATATAAATGGAGTTTTTTCGCGGTATCCTCCGGCTGCAGTTCCCTTTGGTAAGTTCACGGTTCCCTCAAATGCCCAAGTGCTATTATATCAACGCATAGGGAGCGTTGCAACCGAGCGCCCTTTGGTGCTTAGTGTTGATGAGAACAATCGTAAGATGGGGATCATCATGGGTGATGGTTTGTGGCGTTGGAGCCTTAATGAATTTTCAGAGACTGAAAAGACAGATGCATTTGATGAAGTCTTTGGTAAATTGATTCAATACCTAAGTACCAAAGAGGACAAGAGAAAATTCAGAAGCTTCCCTTTGCAAAATGAATTTACCGATGCGGAACCTGTCGTTTTCGAAAGTCAGGTTTACAATGATCTGTACGAACAAGTTTATGGAAATAGCATTGATATCGAATTACGTGATGAGGATGGAAAGATAAAGCAATACAATTATGTTACGGGAGCGGGAAATTCTCGTTATCGAGTAGGGAGTTTAAAAGAAGGAGTATATCGTTACAAGGCAACTACCTTAATCTCCAATAAGGCAGAAGGTGTTCATGGTGAGTTTCTTGTTACGGCACAAGATATAGAGTCGCAAAACCTCACAGCCGACTTTGGCCTGTTGCGAAAATTAGCGGATAAGACTGGGGGTAAGTTTTATTTGGCGAAGGATATCGCCAAACTGGGTGACGAAGTACCGCAAACGAAAGTTAAAAGTGTGATCCATTCGGATGAGTCGTTTAACTCTTTGATCAACCTCAAATGGGTTTTCTTCCTTTTCCTTGTTTTGATTAGCACCGAGTGGTTTATAAGAAAGTATTCTGGGGGATATTAGATGCCCGGTAACAAACGAATTTTAACGTATCACTTAATCGTGTAATACCCTATCGTTGGGAAATGATCAGAAATGTTCATAGAGCGATCCACTTCATACGTCTGAACGTTTATTCCCTTTCCGTAAAAATGATGATCAATCCGTAAAAAGAATAACAAACTGTTTAAGGTGAAACCAAAACCATTTCCAGCTTTTTCAAAGGAATTATCAAATAACGAATGTAGGTGATGGTAATTATATCCATATGGAGTCTCATTGAAGTCACCACAGATAATGAAGGGATACGGTGAAGATTGAGTATGCTCAATTAATGTATTGATTTCTGAGAAACGATTAATAGCTCCATTCTTCAGTTTTGAAATCAAATCTCTCAACTTACCAAAGGCTTGATCTGAACTTTTGAGCCGATACAATTGCAGGTTCATGGATTCAAAATGCACATTATAAATTCTGACAGTGTCCTTGCCTATTTGCAGGTCGGCATATAAAACCGCATTTGCGGAAATGCTGTCTTCCAGAACGACCTCGGCTTTCACAATGGGATACTTAGAAAAAATGGCCATGCCATTGCTATGTTCATTATTCTTCATTTTTGACTTAAACGTAAAATCAGAATAACCCAGAGTCTTAAATTGACCAGTAACATCCAGCACTGGCCATCTGCTGTTGGTGCTATATTCCTGAATGCATTTTATATCGTATGGAGCTTGAACGGTCCATTCAATCATGTCCAGGGAAAATTCTTCGTACGTACGTGCTTTTCGAAACAGCTTAGCGTTGAAACTTAAAACCGACACGGTAGCATTTTCGGTTTTAGGTTCATGAAGTGAAATGGTCCGTCCAATAAATGGTGCTCCGGCCAGAAATCCGACCAAAGACCAAACAACTAATTTCTTGTTGGTGATCAAGTAAAACAGGACTAATAGAAAATTCAATAGAAATAGAAAGGGAATAGCCAATGAGAGAAATACCGATGGCCAGAACAAAACGGGAGATACGTAAATGCTCAAGTAACTGAGCAAGCTAATAACCAGTATTGTAATAGGGAACCATTTTTTGTGAAAATATTTCAAGCTGTTATGGATTGAAGGATCACTAAAGATGAACGACTAAAGCGGGATGAGTTAGACTGTTTTTTTGTGCTATCTGAGAAACTAAAAAAGGCCATCTGTTTAGATAGCCTTTTTAACTGATTCAAAATAGTTTTATTCTTTTTTCTCTTTAGAAGAAGACTTAGCCTTCTTCACTTTGATGACCAATTCTTCTCCCGTCCCTTCATAGTCTGCTAGGATAGTACCCCCTTCGGTTACTTCTCCTTTCAGGATTTCTTCCGCAACTGGATCTTCCAGGTATTTTTGAATGGCTCTGTTCAATGGCCGAGCTCCAAACTGGTGGTCATACCCTTTCTCGGCAAGAAAATCTTTGGCTTTATCGCTTAGTTCAACGTTATATCCAAGTGCTGTAATGCGTTTGAATAATTTGCCCAACGTGATATCGATGATCTTATGAATGTGTTCGCGCTGCAACGAGTTGAAAATAATCACATCATCTAAGCGATTAAGAAACTCAGGTGAGAACACACGTTTCAATGCATTTTGAATAGTGCTCTTCATCTGTTCTTCTTCATTGGCTTGTTTTGCTTTTGAGGCAAAACCAATTCCTGAGCCAAAATCTTTCAGATCACGAACGCCAATATTAGAAGTCATGATGATAATGGTATTTCTGAAATCAACCCTTCTTCCTAATCCGTCCGTCAGAATACCATCGTCCAAAACCTGAAGCAGAATGTTAAATACATCTGGGTGGGCTTTCTCGATTTCATCCAATAGGATTACGCTATAGGGTTTGCGCCTTACCTTTTCAGTAAGCTGTCCACCTTCTTCATAACCAACATATCCTGGAGGTGCTCCCACGAGACGAGAGACGGAGAATTTCTCCATGTATTCACTCATGTCAATTCTAACTAAGGCATCTTCTTTATCAAAAAGATACATGGCAAGAATTTTTGCAAGCTCAGTTTTACCGACACCAGTCGGTCCAAGAAAAATAAATGATCCAATCGGTTTCTTAGGATCTTTTAATCCAACTCGTGTGCGTTGAATAGCCCTTGTTAATTTTTTTATAGCTTCATCTTGCCCAATCACTTTACCGCTGAGCTCCTCAGACATGCCCAACAATTTATTGCTTTCTTTTTGAGCAATTCGTTTGGTGGGAATTCCTGTCATCATGGCCACAACATCCGCAACGTTATCTTCTGTAACGGTGTACTTCTCAGTCCTTGTCTTTTCTTCCCACTTCGCTTTGGCAATATCAAGCTGTTCAATGAGTTTCTTTTCCTTGTCACGAAGTTGAGCTGCTTCCTCGTATTTCTGACTTTTTACAACACGGTTCTTTTCTTTCTTCACATCTTCAATTGCCTCTTCAAATTTCACGATGTCCTCCGGCACATGAATGTTGTTGATGTGAACGCGCGCACCAGCTTCATCCAATACGTCAATCGCCTTATCTGGCAAGAAACGATCGCTGATATAACGGTCAGAAAGTTTCACGCATGCATCAATCGCTTCCTTCGTATAACTTACATGATGATGTTCTTCGTATTTTTCTTTGATGTTATCCAGAATCTGAATGGTTTCTTCAACAGAAGTAGAATCGACCATCACCACCTGGAACCTGCGCGCCAATGCTCCATCTTTTTCAATATACTGACGATACTCATCTAAGGTAGTGGCTCCTATACATTGAATCTCTCCGCGGGCTAAGGCGGGCTTAAACATGTTGGAAGCATCCAGTGAACCTGAAGCGCCACCAGCACCTACAATAGTATGAAGCTCGTCAATGAAAAGAATGACATCTGGAGATTTCTCCAACTCATTCATCACCGCCTTCATACGTTCTTCAAACTGTCCTCGATATTTTGTTCCCGCAACCAGTGATGCTAAATCTAATGTCACCACTCTTTTGCCAAATAGAACGCGCGATACTTTTTTCTGAATGATACGCAATGCAAGACCTTCAGCAATGGCAGTTTTACCTACGCCAGGCTCGCCAATTAAAATAGGGTTATTCTTTTTCCTGCGACTCAGAATCTGAGCCACCCGTTCAATTTCTTTTTCACGGCCAACGATAGGGTCAAGCTTGTTGTCTTCCGCCAACTTGGTTAAGTCGCGGCCGAAGTTATCGAGCACAGGTGTGCGCGATTTCTCAACGCCTTTCTTTTCTTTTCCTGCTGCACCCTGTCCGGGAGCGGCACCAAACATTTTAGAGGAATCATCATCGGGATCATCCGTATCAGATGATGCCGTGGGTTGCTCGTGTTGGTACTCGAGCATTTCTTTTACAACATCGTAGGCCACATCAAATTTGTTTAAGATTTGGGTTGCAAGATTATCTGGATCACGCAAGATGGAAAGCAACAGATGTTCTGTCCCGATCAGTTGGGCTTTAAAAATTTTTGCTTCGAGGTATGTTATTTTCAGCACCTTCTCTGAAGCGCGAGTGAGCGGAATATTTGCTAGATTTTTGATTTCGTGGGTGGCTGTTCCTTTTGAAATTTTTTCAATCTCTCCACGTAATTCATCAAGGGGCACTCCGAGTTTTTTCAGTACGGCCACAGCAACACCTTCGCCTTCGCGCACCATGCCTAATAGAAGATGTTCAGTGCCAATATAATCGTGTCCTAACCGCAGGGCCTCTTCGCGACTAAGGGAAATAACTTCCTTCACGCGGTTAGAAAATTTCGCTTCCATATTTGCCATGTTCTTGGATATTGTAAATGTAAAGTTTTATGATTGATTATTCAAAGGCCAACTACCGATGACGAAGTTTATGCATATTGGCAATAAACTTCAACTTTAAACAACAACTTATTTTTATTTGTTCAATCTGTTGTTTGGGAAGCTTTGATCAGGCGACCCGCATTTGGCCCTTCGCAAAATAATAAGTCGATCAGGCTCAGGTTAGGCACAAACATGTTGCCAAAAACCTGGAGGTAAGGCGCGGGTTTGTAATAAGGTCTCTCCGAATAAGGCTTTTTGGCTTGAATTGCAGATCTGAGGTCCAGAACGGATGGAATAGATTTTTTTTCATACGACACACTTTCCGAAACCTTCAAATCCCACTTTAATGACGTAAGACAGAATGACAGCAAAGACAAATTCAAATCGAAGAGAAACTTATGCTCTTTACGGAGTTGCTTGTGGAGCGCGTCCTCATAATGTTCAAAGAAGGGAGCATTCTTATAAGCCGATACAAGTGTTCGCCAATGAATGCTTTGCCATTTTGTAGAATAATCGATTCGAACATCTTTGATAGAAACTTTTCCGTGTTTTTCCGTGAGGGGTACAGTCAGCAGGCCAACACCTTGCGAAGTGTTGATGTAACAACGGTTGCGATAACCTTGCTTAACGTAGTGTTCGTGTTTTTCCAGAACAACCTGATCGAACTTTTTCAGCACGCAGAAATATTCCAACGAGGGAAGGAAGTGGAGATCAATAAGTGCAGTCACGCGTTTATCAGATGATGTATTAAATTGAAATTAAAAATTAAATTCCCCTAATCCTTGTCGTGTTACCATCGGATAACCTTCTGTGAAATTGACAATAGTGGATGGAATGTTCCCACCTGCTCCCCCATCCACAACTAAATCAACTACATTTTTAAAATCCTCAAAAATTTCTTCCGGGTCAGTTGTGTATTCTTTGATTACATCATCATCTTTGATGGAAGAGGTGACCAATGGATTGCCTAGCAATTTCACAATCTCGAGTGGAATAGGATGATTGGGTATACGAATTCCCACCGTTTTTTTATTCCCACCTAGTATTTTGGGAACGTTTGTACTGGATTCAAAAATAAAAGTGAATGGCCCCGGTAGTGATGCCTTTAATATTTTGAAAGCAGGAGTGTCAATTCGCTGAACGTACTGTGAGATGTGACTGAGGTCATAACAAATAAAAGACAGGTTCATTTTTTGAGGTTTGACTCCTGTAATCTGGCAGAGTCTTTCTACTGCTCTGCGATTCATCAGATCACAGCCTATTCCGTAAATCGTGTCGGTGGGGTACACGATAATCCCACCCTTGTTGAGGACATCAACAACATGTTGTATTTTTCTCCCTTCAGGGTTTTGAGGGTGAATGCTCAGATATTCGGCTGCCACATCTGCAAATTAAATCAATTAAATAACTAACGCTTCATGGTTTTTGCCCTAAAACTATCTGGTCATTTTTGTAATTTTGAAATTTAGATTATGGCAGAAGTACCTAAAATTAAACTCGCATTTTACCTCGTAAGCTCGGTTCTGATGATCACCTTCGTTTTTTATGGTTATCAGATAGCCTATACTCCAAATATTTTGGTGGACAGAGCCGATCAGGTGTTTATTGTGCGGAATGGTTACACCTATCGACAAGTGCAAGACGATTTGGCAAAAGGCAAGTTTGTAAATGATTTTGTCTCCTTTAGTTTTTTGGCAAGGTTGATGGATTATGACAAAGAGATCAAGCCTGGGCGTTACGCACTCAGAAGAAACATGACAAACATAGAGGCGATACGTGTATTGCGAGCGGGCATACAGGAACCAGTCAACATCACATTTACACACGTAAGGTTATTGAGTGAATTGGGAGATAAGATCACCAAAAATACAGGTGTCAGCCCCGAAGATTTTTATGAAGCCTTGGATGAATTTGTAGTCGCTAATAAAGAAGGTTTCACCGAAGAGACTATTATTGGAATGTTTTTACCAAATACCTACGAAGTGTATTTCAATGTTTCCCCTGAAGCCTTAGTTGAACGGATGCATGCGGAATACAAAAGATTTTGGAATGAAGAAAGATTAGAAAAAGCAAAAAAAATAGGATTAACACCGATAGAAGTTTCCATTCTAGCTTCTATTGTTCAGGCTGAAACAGTGAAGCAAGCCGAAGCTCCAATCATAGCCGGACTTTATATTAACCGATTGAAAAAAGATATGCCTCTTCAGGCAGATCCCACCCTGGTATTTGCAGTTGGGGATTTTACTCTAAAGAGAGTGCTCAATGAACACAAAGAAGTGGATTCGCCTTATAATACGTATACTCATACTGGTCTTCCTCCAGGTCCGATTAACATGCCTAGGATTGCCATTATTGATGCTGTGCTTAATTACGCTGATCACAAGTATATTTACATGTGCGCTAAAGAAGATTTTTCAGGTAATCATAATTTTGCCGTTACGCTTTCAGAACACTCGAGAAACGCACGAAAATATCAGAGTGCTTTAACGATTGAGCAGGCGAAGGGAAGAGCAGCTAAGCAGAAGTAAACATGTATACATCTGAAATTCATGTTCGCGTGCGCTATGGTGAAACTGATCAGATGGGTTATGTTTACTATGGAAACTACGCGATGTACTATGAAGTAGGGAGAGTAGAAAGTTTGCGTCAACTCGGGCTTACCTATAAAGAACTCGAAGAAATGGGGGTGATGATGCCTGTACTGGAAAACAAATCCAAATTTCTTTCACCTGCATTATATGATGACTTGTTGAGGGTAGTAACAACCATTCGCGTAAAGCCAAGTGTAAGAATTACGTTTGAATATGAAATCTTCAACGGAGAAGGTAAATTGATCCATCAAGGTGAGACATTGCTTGCATTCGTTCAAAAGAAAAGTGGAAGACCTTGTCGCCCACCCGAAGTTTTTCAGAAAATAGTAGAGCCCTACTTCAGATGAAATACGTTACCCGCAAACGCATACTCCAATTTTCATCGGCACGCAGAAGCAGAAACTGGTTAAAAAAAATCAAGTTTAAGCGCTTTGACAATCTTTCCTTATACCGATTCCTTAAAATATTTGTCCATAATATTGAAGAAGACGAAATTATGGACAGAGCCAATGGCGTTTCGTATAATTTCATACTCGCGATCTTTCCGACCATTATTTTTCTATTTACTCTCATTCCGTATATCTCTGCTTATTTTCCAGAGGTCACGACAACCAGTATCATGGAATTTCTGGGAGAGATGATGCCACCCAGTATGTATGATGTGGTATCTACTACCGTTATTGACATTCTTGACAATCAGCGTGGAGGATTACTAACTTTCGGGTTTGTGTTTGCTCTTTATTTGGCTACAAATGGTATGATGGCGCTAATGCGTTCGTTCAATGCGTGTTACCACACCGTGGAAAAAAGAAGTGCCATAAAAATGCGCCTTGTGGCTATTGGTCTTACCTTATTGTTAGCACTCGTACTTTCCCTTGCTGTTATATTACTTGTTGTTGGCCAAGTGGTAATCAATTATGTAACAGAACATATTTCTGACTTTAGTCAGCTTAGTTTGGATAATTACACGATCTATCTTATTCTTTTACTTCGTTTTGCAGTGATCTTTATAGTGTTCTTCTTCACCGTTTCTTCCATTTATTACTTTGGCCCCGCTGTTCATTATAATTGGAGTTTCTTTTCCATCGGTTCGTTGTTGGCAACGCTTGGCGGCCTTGGCATTTCTTATGGCTTCTCTTATTACGTTACCAACTTTGGAAGTTATAACAAAGTATATGGGTCAATAGGGGCATTGATTGCCTTAATGGTGTGGATACAATTACTGACTACAGTCTTGCTGTATGGCTACGAAATAAATGCAAGTCTGCACTATGGAACAAAAATGCAGGCGATTGAAGGTTTTAATAAGAATAGAAAGTTAGAGACTACCAGAAAGGAAAAAGCAAATCGATAATCTTTTTCTTGGAATAGCTCGGGCTGCAATTCTGTACAACTTGTAGTTATTTCCTTTTCCGATCGTGAAAGGCCCCACGAAACTCCGGGTCAGCCAATCTTTTCTGTCGATCGATTTCTCTGGCCATGGTCTTTGCTTCGTCTTTCTGTGTCTCCGCTATCTCCACTTCGGCAGGAAGTTTTTTCACTTTGATTTTTTCACGGATTAGCTTTTCAATTTTCTTGAGGTGAAATAATTCCGACTCATTAGCCAATGTAATGGCCTTACCTACAGCGAGTGCTCTTCCGGTGCGCCCAATCCGATGAATATAATCATCGTACACAATAGGAACGTCAAAATTAATAACATGTGAAACGCCTGTCACATCGATCCCCCGAGAGGAAACATCCGTTGACACCAACACACGAAGTTTGCCGTCTTTAAATTCATTCATCGCATTAATACGCGTATTCTGCCCCTTGTTGGAGTGAATCACTCTTGCTGGCCCTAAATTTTTGCGGTCAATGTATTTAAAGACATTATCCGCTGTTTCCTTTGAGCGAGTGAAAATCAAAACGCGCGAGTAGTCTTCTCCATCAGCTAATAGATGTTCTATAAAGTTTATTTTTGTTTTTAGGTTGGGAACGTGATACACTTGTTGCTCTACCTGGCTGGCCGCCATTATCTCTGGCGTCACTTCAACTTTAATAGGGAATTCCAAAAAGTCTTTGGACAAATTCTCCACCTTTTCAGGAAAAGTTGCCGTGAAAAGTAAGTTCTGACGCTTGCTAGGTATCACTTCAAAAATTTGTTTTAGTTGACGCATGAACCCCATTTCCATCATGCGATCCGCTTCATCTAAAACCAGTGTTTTAATTTGTTTGGTTACCAACTCTTTTTTCAAATAGAGTTCCATAAAACGACCTGGAGTAGCGATGATGACATCCACACCAGCTTCTAATACTTCTATCTGTGTCTTAGGTCCTACTCCTCCGTAAACAGCCATTATCCTTAAATCTGTATATTTTGCCAGGCTCCTGGCATGCTCGGCAATCTGGATAGCAAGTTCCTTAGTAGGCACTAAAACCAACGCCCTGGGTTCTTTTCCTTGGGCATAGCGCACTTTCATGAAAACGGGCAATAAATAGGCTGCAGTTTTTCCGGTGCCGGTTTGGGCAACACCAATTACTTCCTGGCCGCCCATAATTAACGGAATGCATTTCCGCTGTACTTCGGTTGGAGATTGAAAGCCAGACTCTTCAATCGCGGTAAGCAACTGTTTATTGAAATTGAATTGCGCCCAGGCCGACTGAATAGATTCCACAGATGTTTTATCTTTGTTCGCGAAGATACTATATAATAAACGCAAGCCCTGATCAGAATGTCCATCTTACTTGTAAATGCCAGAATTGTAAACGAGGGTACGATTACCGAAGGCGATATTCTGATCAAGGGTCAGTTCATAGAAAAGATTGGGAAGGACCTGCAATCGCAATCAGCAGATAGAATTATTGATGCAAAGGGAAAGATTCTGATGCCTGGAGCCATTGACGATCAGGTTCATTTTCGCGAACCGGGACTAACTCATAAGGCAACCATTTATACGGAATCCAAAGCAGCTGTGGCCGGAGGGGTGACAAGTTTTATGGAAATGCCTAATACTGTCCCCCCTGCATTCACGCAGCAATTGCTCGAAGAGAAATATCAGAATGCTTCCCGAACTTCTTTGGCTAACTACTCTTTCTTCATGGGTGCTTCTAATGATAACCTCGAAGAAGTAATGAAGACAGATGTATCCAACGTCTGCGGGCTTAAAATATTCATGGGTTCTTCTACTGGTAATCTTTTGGTAGATGATCCTAAAACATTGGAAGGATTCTTTTCAAGATTTCCATCACTCATTGCAACACATTGCGAACATGAGCCAACTATCAGAAAGAACTCTGAAGAGTTTAAAGCAAGGTATGGTGAGGAGATGCCTGTTAAATATCATCCGCTGTTACGTTCACATGAAGCCTGTTATTTATCATCGTCATTCGCAGTTGGTTTAGCTAAAAAGAATGGGACGCGCTTACATATTCTTCATATATCGACAGCCAAGGAGACAGAACTTTTTGATAATTCAGTTCCCTTAAGTCAAAAGAAAATTACAGCCGAAGCATGTATTCATCACCTTTGGTTTACTGACAAAGATTATGAGCGATTGGGAATGCTTATTAAATGGAACCCTGCCATCAAAACAAAAGCCGATAGTGAGTCAATCTTTGCGGCTTTACTGGACGATCGAATTGATGTGATCGCCACAGATCATGCACCACATACTTGGGAAGAGAAACAAAACACTTACTTCAAAGCTCCTGCCGGGGGGCCACTTATTCAGCATAGTGTGGTTGCCATGATGGAGTTTTACCACCAAGGTAAAATCTCACTTGAAAAGATAATTGAAAAAATGAGTCACAATCCGGCAACTCTTTTTCAAGTTGAAAAAAGAGGCTTTATACGCGAGGGCTATTTTGCCGATCTCGCTTTAGTGGATTTGGATAAACCCTGGAAGGTTGAAAAAAGTAACGTATTGGCGAAGTGCGGTTGGTCTCCTTTCGAAGGCCAAATTTTTAAATCGTCTGTCACTCATACCTTTATTTCAGGACATCTTGCTTTTGCTGATGGTCATTTTAATGAGTCTACAAATGGTCTAAGATTAACCTTTGACCGGAAATAAAAGATTGGCTTTTGCATTTTAACCCAGCCTGTCTAACTTTGCAGTCCTTAAAACGGTGGATGTAGTTCAGTTGGTTAGAATGCTAGATTGTGATTCTGGAGGTCGCGGGTTCGAGCCCCGTCATTCACCCTCAAAAAATAAAAAAGCCTCAATTCTGAGGCTTTTTTATTTTAGCCAATCACCATCCTATTTTTTAGCACTAAAAAATCAAATCTTTCTTCTCATAAATGGAAAAATCGATGGATTATCGGTGAGTAATCTTTTGAGGAGCACTTTCTTTTTTATTAAATTTAATTTGTGATTTCATGGAGAGAATTAAGTCAGTACTCGCTTGAGAAAAAGATAAGAACGCTTTATGACGAAGCGTCTTTTGTTGTGGCCATTCGCTATTACGGATACAAGGTTAATTTATACCTGCTTGGGCATGAATACGTAGAGGTATTTTACAATCACAAGGAAGACAGGATAGAAAAGATTAGCCTGCTGGATGTAGACCATAGTCGAATGAATTTTTACTATGATCAGATTAGATTGCCTTCTGAGCTATAAAATTTCAAAGCGAAGAATTCAGTCATAAAAAAGCCTCTCTTAATTTAGTTAAGAGAGGCTTGAAAATTAAGTCGTAAACTATTTATGCTGTTGCAGCTGCCTCTTCTTGCAATTTAACGGATTGTTTTAAGGATACCGTTTTCTTTGCTTTGTGACCGCAATATCCACACTGATAATGTTTTAGTAATTCACCTTGTTCGGTAACTGTAGGCTGTTTAATAATTTCTTCACGTACTACTTTAAAGGTCTGGTAGTTGCACTCAGGGCACTGGATAGCGTGTAAATGGCCAGAGTATTTTTCTATTTTGATGTGACCAGTCTCTTCGTCTTTCCAAACGTCATAGTCCATAGAGAATAAGTTCTCCTCAGCCTGCATACCTTCATCCAGATAAGCATCTTCTTCGGCTTCGCTCAGAAGCTTCATAGCTTTACCCGTCTTTGGTGAAACCCGAGGCTTGTAGCGCAATACTTTTAAGCGCTTTTCAATGAAGAAAGGATAATAGAATTTCAACAGGTTTTGGATGATCAAGGCAACGATCATTCCCATAGAGGCGGTAGTAAACACCCGAACGAAAATCCATAGCGCGTTTAATTCAGTGATGTTTGAGTTAGCGTAAAAGCAGGCTCCGACAATCATAAAGATGGATGCTATCCATAAGAAGTTGATTTCATGCTTGTTGATGAAATCATACTTGCTTTTGCTGTCGCCTGAGGCAGAGAGTTTTACAAAATAGCCCAAGGCAACCAAAATCCCAACAGCCCAAGAAACGTAGGCGAGTGTAGCCGCAAGATTGTTCCAATAATCGTAAGTGGGTAAAGATTCATTCATGATGCTATCTGTTTATCGTTTTAATTCAGGGAAAACAAATATAACAAAACTCGCTATATCAGTGTTTTCAAATATAAGTTAATCGAATACAATTTAGCATAGTTTTAAGAAAAAAACCAAAAATTAGGGAGCAACGCGATGAAAACACGCCAGGGCAAAATCTTTTAATATCTTAATACTCCCCTCACAGTCTTCAATCATACCCATATGCCCAGTTTCAATAAGTATTTTCAATTGCCCTCCAAAAGCTACTTTGGCCTGTTCGGCCAAGGAGGAAACAGGAATGAACGTATCTTTTTCACCCGCTAAAAAGAGAATGGGTTGTTCAAATGTCCTTAAAAAGCCGGTCATGTCAGGCCTGTCGCACATAGCTTTTGTATAGGCTAAAATGGTTTTTTCAGGCGTTTTTAAAGCAATTTTGTAAACCTTATCAATATTTTTTGGGTGTTTTTGGAAGAAAAGACCCGGAACAAAAGTTTCAATAAACGGAAGCACTCCATTTTTCCTAACAAAATCCATAACCCTTACCCGGTTCAATTTTTTTTCCTCGGTGTCAGGCAATGCGGTAGAATGAAAGAGACAGAGCCCGGATATCAAATCTGGTCTTTCTTCTGCAATTGCTAAGGCTACATAACCGCCTAACGAATGGCCTATAACAATGCATTTTTGTATGCCAAGTGAAGTTAGCAAGCTGATTACCACCCTCCCAACTTCTTTTAGGCTTAAGGAGTGTGGTATCTCGTCACTTTTTCCAAAGCCAGGAAGATCAGGGGCAATGACATTGTAATGATTGGCTAATTCGTCAATAATGTCATCCCAGATTTCATGTGTTTCGCAAAATCCATGTAGAAATACCAGCGTGTAGCCAGCCCCTTCTTCTTTGTAATAAAGCGAATTCATTATAGATGAACCTTCAAATTGAGAGTTGCGAAATTCTCAATATCTAAAACCGAAAAAATATGAATTAACTGCGGGCTTTAACCGCTATCTCCAACATTTGCATGACAGCCTCTTCTATTCCGGCAGGGTCAAAACCACACTCTTTGTGTAATTCAATTTGCTCGCCATGTTCAATTATTGAATCAGGAACACCAAGTCGTCTAATCTCAGAGGAATAATGATTGTCTGCCATGAATTCAAGAATTGCACTTCCAAGCCCTCCCTGGAGACATCCGTCTTCAATCGTAATGACTTTTTTAAACTGCGTGAAGACTTCATGGAGTAACTCTTCATCAAGGGGTTTTGCAAAACGCATATCGTAATGAGCGATGTTGATCCCCTGCTCTTGTAGTTTTTCACAAACCTCAACAGCATAATTACCGATGTGGCCAATTGTAAGAATAGCTAACTCTTCCCCTTCTTTAATTTTTCTCCCGGTTCCAATTTTTATTTCCTCAAAAGGGGTTCGCCAATTAGGCATTACTCCTTGTCCGCGAGGATATCGTATTGAAAAAGCTTTGCCCTCCCGAGGAAGTTGTGCTGTATAAAGTAAATTTCTAAGTTCCGATTCGTTCATTGGAGCCGAAACAATCATATTTGGTAAACAACGAAAATAGGCTAGGTCGTAAACACCATGATGCGTTGGCCCATCAGAACCCGCAAAACCTGCACGGTCTAAACAAAAATTAACAGGCAAATTTTGGATGCAGACATCATGCACTACCTGATCATAGGCACGTTGCATAAAAGAGCTGTAAATATTACAAAATGGAATGAGCCCTTGCGTAGCAAGGCCCGCAGAGAAGGTAACGGCATGCTGTTCTGCAATTCCAACATCAAAAGCGCGGTCAGGCATTTCCTTCATCATGATATTAAGAGAAGACCCAGACGGCATAGCAGGCGTTATCCCAATTATTTTATCATTTTGTTTGGCCAACTCTACCATGGTATGACCGAATACATCCTGATACTTGGGAGCTTGTGGCTTTTCATGAACTTTCTTAAAAATCTCACCAGTGATTTTATCAAAAGTGCCCGGAGAATGCCAGGTGGTGGCATTACCTTTTTCTGCTGGGGCGTAGCCGCGTCCTTTAATGGTAACACAATGAAGAATTTTTGGGCCCTTTATATTCTTCAAGTCATTGAGAACAGCCACCAAGTGATCTACATCGTGCCCATCCACGGGTCCAAAGTATCTAAGATTGAGTGATTCGAAAAGATTGCTTTGACTTAATAAAGTCGCCTTAATACCATTCTCAACTTTGGATACAATTTCTTGTGCATTCTTTCCGAAATGAGATAGTTTACCTAATAAATTCCAAACGTCATCTTTTAAACGATTATAGGTTTTAGAGGTAGTAATATCAGTTAGATAATCTTTAAGGGCACCCACATTAGGGTCAATAGCCATGCAATTATCGTTGAGAATAATCAACAAATTAGTGTCTGATACGCCCGCATGGTTAAGTCCTTCAAATGCCATTCCTGCCGTTAAGGCGCCATCGCCTATTACCGCCACATGCTGCTTATTGTCTAGACCCAAATATTTGGAAGCAACAGCCATTCCTAGGGCTGCAGAGACTGATGTTGAGGAATGCCCTACTCCAAATGTGTCGAATTCGCTTTCTTTCCTTTTAGGAAAACCAGAAATGCCTTTGTATACTCGATTTGTATGGAAATCATCCCTGCGACCCGTCAATATTTTGTGACCATAGGCCTGGTGCCCCACATCCCAAATAATTTGATCTGAAGGAGTGTTAAAAACATAATGAAGGGCTACTGTGAGTTCTACAACTCCCAAACTTGCCCCAAAATGACCTCCATAGACCGAAACATTGTCAATAATAAAGTGCCTTAACTCATCACAAAGCTGCACCAATTGAGCCTGATCTAACTTTTTCAGGTCTTCTGGGCTGTTAATTTGGGATAGGATTTTTCCGGGGGTAATAAGCATTTTCTGTTGTTTCAAACGATAATCCTTAAACACGTGCAAAAGATAAGTGTTTTGAATGATTTTGAATTTGCGTGAGCAAATTTACAGATTTTAGGGCTTCATTGGTTTTTCGGGCATTGGATTATTGCGGAAGGTAACATTCGGAGGAGAAACAAATAAAAATATGAACGATCCATTAATCCTTAAATCCTGATTATTTTTGCCTGCCTTTGCCGAAACGGACTACGTGCAGGCAGGCCTCCCGCTTTAGCTTATGACAAAAGAAAACTTTGAAATTCATCTGCCCCTATTTGATGGGCCATTCGATCTGCTCCTTTTTTTTATTGAGCGCGATGAGCTTGAGATCAATGACATTCCCATTGCCAAGATCACTAACGATTTTTTAGATTACCTACACCAACTGGAGCATTTGAATATTGAATTGGCCAGTGAATTTATTTTGGTAGCAGCAACGCTCATGCGCATCAAATCAAAAATGTTGCTTCCACGCCCTCAGCTGGATGAGAAAGGAAATGAGATTGACCCTCGCGAAGAGTTGATCAAACACTTGATGGAGTATAAAAAATACAAGTCAGTGATTGACCAGTTTCACAAAATGGAGGAAGTGGAACTTCAGAAGGAAAAGCGTGGTAACATTCTGAAGGAGTTAAGAACCTTAGCCGAAATCACGAACGTTGAAGCTGAACTTCAGGATGTAGATCTCTTTAAGCTGCTTTTGGTTTTTGAAAAAGTATTGAAGCGTCAGGAAGAGGAAAAAAATCGTCCTGTTCACCAAGTCATTCAATATCCATACACCATTGAAGGTCAAAAGGAATATATACTGAATGAAATCACGACCAAATCCAGGGTACCTTTCATTGAACTGTTTGAGAAAGCGCCAACCCGAATTGCTTTGATTTTTAATTTTCTGGCCATCCTTGAAATGTTGGCCAATGGGTTAATTAACATTCAGGTTGGTGAGGGCTTTAATAACTTTTGGGTAATGAAGATTGAGGGAGTTTCTGAAATCGTTTAATACAAAGCAGGCAAGTGCAGTTGAGACCAGCTCTTATTGATAATATCCTCCTCAGTTTTTAATACAAATTCTACAAAAGAACGACAAAGGCTTACACAGAAGAGAAGTTGATCCGGGTAGATAATCTCAGGATATGTTTACTATCAGAATTGCAAAGCAAGTAATAACCAAGTTCATCGAGGAGTTGCGAATGAATGGGTACAACCCATCGCGCGCGATTTTATTTGGTTCAGTGGCCAAAGGCAAGGCACATCGTTTGTCTGATATTGACATGGCTATTTGGGATGAAAATTTTACTGGATGCAGACCGATTGATCATGAGGCGATCATAAAAATATTACATCATTATCCAAGGTTAGAACTGCACACATTTCAATCTAACGAAACATCAGCGGATAATCCGTTTATCAGGGAAATTTAAAAAGATGGAATTATTATTTCCACTGAGAAGGGCGCAGAAAATATCTGCTGATTAAATTCAGATAGATAAGCTGTTAATTTGATTTTCTATCTACGAGTCCTCCGGTAAGCCGGATCAAATCTACTTTACTAGAAATAGCCGAGAACAGGGCAAGAAAATTTTCGATGGCGGATGACTGATAATTCTCCTGCACAATGCGTAAGTCAATTGCGCTAAGAGCACCATTTTTATAGCGCTCGTTTGCCAATGTGAGATTCAATTCGGCTGCCTGTAATTTGACTTGAGTGATTTGAACCAATTGCTTCCGTAGATTATACAAATCAAAATTCGCCAGCAAGTCATTCTCTAATGATAGTTTTAATTGGTCGGTGCTTAGCTGGGTTATCTTCTCTTGTATTTGAGCATTTTCTACGGCCCTGCGAATTTGTCCTCCATTAAAAAGTGTAAATCTTAGATTAAAGTTGGCATATGCGCCATACGAATTGCCAGTCAGGGTTAATGGTTGCAAAGCAGTTTCATTGACTGTATTGTAAACCGGTAGGCCGGAATCCCGATTAACATATCCTACTGTATTTTCAGTGGTGTTTCCGGTTGCAGTTCTAAAGTTTGCATTTAACTTATCCAAACTGCCATTTGCGCCAACATTGAGCAGCAGAGATGGTGAATAGTTGGACTGAGCAATATTAGTAGCATTCCGAAAAAGCTCTTGGGTAATAAATTGATTGCGCAAGTTGGTATTTGAACTGATCATTTTATCACGCAAATCTTCGTAGCGATACAACTCACCTTCGAAGGGCAGGATATCTGTTAATCGATAGGTCTTATTGATATTTTCGTTTAGCAATAAGTTAAGATTACGAACAGAATTCTTCAGTACGATTTCTTGCTGTAATACTGTTGCTGAATCGGTGAGGTAATTATTTTGCTCTTGTAAAACATCAAATGTTATGGCGCTGCCCAGATCCTTTCTCAACTTCACATAATCATAACGCTCTTTTGAGAAACCTTTATTTTTTATCAACACATGTAATTGCTCTTGACGCAAGAGCACCTCGTAATATCCTAAAATGATCGACTGAACTACATTCTCCATTATAAATGTTGCATTTCCATCACTAAGGTTCTCTAGTTGCTCAAGACGCTGCTTGGACAACCTTACAAAAAACCCATCAAACAAGGTGAACTGTGCATCAAGCTGACCATTTAGATTGTCTGAAATATTTCTTCCAGCCACTGCGAAAGGGTTGGCTGGTTTTCGCTGAACAACGCTGTTGGGCTGGCCACCAATTAGATTTATAGTTGGAAGCAATCCAGCCTGCCCCCAATTGTTGTTATTTTTTGCGATATCAACATTAAGCTTGCCAATTTGAACGTTGAAATTGTTATTCAAACCAATTTGAATAGCGCGGGCAAGACTGAGGGTGTCTTGAGAAAATGAAAGATGGCTTGTTAAGAATAAGCCAACTCCTAAAAAAAATCTAACCATAGCTATTTTATAAACCTCAGATACTAAAATTTCATTTCAATTGGTGTGCCACTCCATTCTGTTTTGTGCTTACATAAGAATAAATAGCTGGTATTACAAACAGGGTAAGTATTGTTGCAAACAACAAGCCACCAATAACTGCTATCCCCATTGATACACGACTTTCTGAGCCGGCTCCCAATGCCAATGCGATAGGCAAAATTCCTAGTATAGTACAAAGGCTTGTCATTAAAATGGGGCGAAACCGCGACTCGGCCGCTTCTATCACCGCTTCGAGAACTTGTTTACCTTGCTCTTTGCGTTGATTAGCAAATTCTACAATCAAGATTCCATTTTTTGTTACAAGCCCAATTAGCATGATAATACCTATCTGACTAAAAATATTTAATGTCTGGTTAAAATACCAAAGTGAAAGTAGCGCACCTGCTAATGCAAGAGGTACGGTAAACATTATAATTAATGGGTCTTTAAAACTTTCAAATTGGCCTGCTAAAATTAAATAGATGATGGCAAGCGCAATCAGAAAAGCATAGAGCACGCTTGAAGAACTCTCCGAAAACTCCCGTGAGGCTCCGTCAAGACTGGTGGTATACGTTTCGTCTAACACTTCATCAGCAATCCGCTCCATTTCTTCTATACCATCGCCTAGAGCTACTCCATTGGCAAGTTGTGCATTTACTTTGGCAGAAGAGTAACGATTGAAACGATACAGCTGAGGCGGGCTGCTTAACTCTTCAAAAGTTACGAGGTTATCCAATTGGATTAATTCGCCTTTTCGATTTTTAACATATAATGTTTTCAGATCCAATGGCTCGTTGCGGTCACCACGTTCCACCTGTCCAATAATTTGATATTGTTTTCCATCCATAATGTAATTTCCAAATCGGGTACCGCTTAATCCTAACTGCAATGTCTGCGCAATATCAAATACATTTACACCAAGGTTGCGGGCTTTCTCCCGGTTGATACTAATGTTGATTTCAGGTTTATTGAATTTTAAATCAAGATCAACAAAAGAAAATTTAGGGCTTTCATTTGCCTTTGCCATAAAATCAGGAAGCACGTTTCTAAGCTTCTCAATTTCCGTTGCTTGAATGACAAATTGCACCGGGAATCCTCCCCTTCGATCACCAATAGTTGGGGATTGGCTTACGAATGACCTTACGCCACTATATTTTTTTACTTTTGAAGTTAGGTCATCCACAATTTCCTGTTGTGTGCGATCGCGATCACCGGCAGGTTTAAGAATTGCTCTTACAAAACCAGAATTAACGGCACCAGCACCTCCAAAACCAGGAGCCGTAACCGCTACAATCCCGGTGCGTTCCGGTACCTCTTCGTTAATGAAATTAGTGAGTTCCATTACGTATCGATCCATGTATTCAAAAGTAGCACCCTCCTGGGCTTGTAACTGCAATCGAAACTCTCCACGATCTTCCATCGGAGCAAGTTCTGCAGGAAGAGTTGTGCCTAACAAATAAATCAAGAAGACAGACACAGCAATTATTACAAAAGCTAACCATCTTCTGTTCATAAATACCTGTAAGGCTCTCGCATAGCTACTGGTAAGTCCATTGAAGAACGGTTCTGTTTTGCGGTAAAGCCATGGTTGCACAGCTCTTCGTTTTAATATTTTGGCGCTCATCATTGGTGTGAGCGTTAGGGATACAAATGCGGAGATAGCCACAGAGCTTGCTACGACTAAACCAAATTCGCGGAACAACCTTCCCGTCAACCCTTGCAGAAAAATTACCGGAAGAAATACCGCCACAACAGAGACCGTTGTAGAAATAACCGCAAAATAAATTTCCGTTGATCCCTTGCGTGCAGCTTCTTCTGGTTCCTCACCTTCTTCAATTTTTACATAGATGTTCTCAAGAACCACAATGGCATCATCCACAACCAGACCAATTGCCAAAACGATTGCGAGAAGCGTAAGCACATTAATGGTGAAACCAAGGAGGTACATCACGAAGAAGGAACCTATCAGGGAAATTGGAATTGTTGCGACAGGAATAAGTGTTGTGCGCCAATCGCGTAAGAATAAAAAGATGACGGCAAGAACCAAGCAAAATGCAATGATAATCGTTTCTTCAACTTCTGCTATGGAGGCACGAATATATTGGGTTGAGTCAAAACCCATGGTATAGGTTATGTCTTCAGGTAAGTCTCTTTTGATCTGATCTAACTTTTTGTATAACCGATCTGCTATATCAATGTTATTTGCTCCAGGTTGCGCGACAATGGCAATTCCGCATCCAGGTTTTCCATTTGTACGGAAAATTGTTCTGTCATTTTCCGCTCCTAACTTAGCATAGCCTACATCATTGAAACGAACAACATTGTCTCCGTCTTCTTTAATAATTAGCTTGTTGAAATCATCCTCTGTGATAAGCCTTCCCATGGTGCGCACTGTAAGCTCAGTGTTTTGACCTTCTACCCGGCCTGTAGGTAATTCAACATTTTCGCGATTGAGAGCCTGAAGCACATCCGAAGGAGCGAGTTTTAAGGATGCTAGTTTGATGGGATCCATCCACATTCTCATGGAGTACCTTCGTTGTCCCCAGATATTAACAGAGCTTATTCCAGGAATAGTTTGAATACGTTCTTTGAAACTTAACTCGGCAATTCGCGATATCTCCAACAAGTCACGCTTATCACTTGTTACAGCAATAAAAATAATAGGACTTGAATCGGCATCGGCTTTCTCTACCCGAGGAGGATCCACATCTTGAGGAAGTCTGCTCAGTGCTCCTGATACTTTATCCCGCACATCATTAGCGGCAGCCTCAATATCAACTCCTAATTCAAACTCAACGGTGATGCTGCTCCTTCCTTCTCGGCTCACTGAAGTAATCGTGCGAATTCCCTGAACACCATTTACAGCCTCTTCCAAAGGTTCGGTGATCTGCGATTCGATCACATCGGAGTTAGCACCTACATAGGATGTAGATACATTCACTACAGGTGGATCAACGCTAGGAAATTCACGTACACCTAAAAAGGAAAATCCAATTGCTCCAAATAAAATGATACCAAGCGACATAACAATCGCCAGCACTGGCCTTTTGATACTAATGGTTGAAAGGCTTGCCATGTTAATTGAGTTTTACTATTTGCACATCAATTCCAGGACGTAGCTGAAGTATACCTGTTGTTAATAGCGTATCTCCGGGTTTCAATCCTGATAAGACTTGTAATGAATTTTCCGTTCTAATTCCAGTTTCAATTTTTACTCCTTTTGCTTTCCCGGCCTCCAGAATAAAAACCATCTTACCATTTTGTTCAGGTATAACCGCCTCCGTTGGTACTAGTATTGCGTCACTCATTGACTGAAGAACCAACTCTACTTTTACAAACTGACCTGGAAGAAGAATACCTTTTTTGTTAGCTGCCAGCGCCCTTATTTTCAACGTACGTGTGGCGGGGTCGATCCGAGGTTCAATGGCATACACTTCACCCTGATAGACAGTAAGATCATTTTCAATCGAAAAGTAAATTTTTTTGCCCTGCGCTATTTGTGTGCTGTATCGTCCTGGAATGGCAAATTCAATTTTAGCAGGAGATATATTATAAAGGGTGGCAATTATTGCACTAGGTGAAAGATAGGCTCCTTCACTTACGTAGCGAAGACCAATGACTCCATCAAAAGGCGCGCTAATTCGTGTCTTTGATAACTGCGCCTCGAGTAATTTGATGTCGGCTGTAGTTGTATTTAATCGGTTGAGTGCATTGTCATATTCTTCTTGACTGATAGCATCCTTTTCCAATAACTTTCGTTGCCTGAATTCATTATCTTCGTTAAGCTTTCGATTGTAACGCTGCTTCTCCAATTGTGCAGCTATCTCATCATCATTGATTTGAAGAAGCAGATCTCCTTTAGATACTTTATTTCCTTCCTTAAATTTAATGGCAGTGATTTTGCCGGAGATTTCACTTTTCAACTCCAACGATTCGTTTGGAAGAACAGAACCTGTAACGGTAAGCTTGTTGTCTAGCTTTGATGATTTAATAATTAGTCCTTCAACAGAAAGCTTGCCACCACGTTGGCTACCTGATGAGGCCTGCCCTGGCGTTTCCTTTTTACCTGAAAGATTTAGCTTTGGCCAAGCGAGCAGAAGGAGAACCGCGCCAACAACGGCTATAGTGATTAGCGTTTTTTTCATTCAGTGGTAAGAATAAAAGATAGTAGCAAGAGTATATAAAGTAATTTTATTCAAAACAATTTTTTAATTCAGGCAGTTGAATAGCTCATGCAATTTCAAAACCTGAGGTATTACTAACTCGGTCTCATTATTTTGAATGGTGAAGTCAGTTCTTTTTATTTTTTCTTCCTCCGCCATTTGATTGCGGATGATTTTCAACACGTCCCCCTCGTTTCGTTGGGTATCACGTTTCAACACTCTGGCAATGCGCATCTTTTCCGGTGCTGTGATCACTATGATTTTATCCATCACTACTGACGATCCAGCTTCAAACAGCAAAGCAGCTTCTTTGATTATGTAAGCCCTTTCTGTATGATTTTTTAGCCAGCGATCATAATCTAAAGCAACCCTTGGATGTACAAGCGAATTTAATTTCTGAAGCTTGGTCTCATTATTAAAAACCGAATCACTTAAATACTTTCTATTAAGATCACCCTTTTCATCGTATGACAATGATCCGAATTCTTTTTTGATTTGATCGACTAGTATTCCGTCAGTGGTCATTAAATTTTTCGCGTGGCTATCAGCATCGTAAATGGGTACTCCAAGGGAAAGGAATATCCGGCAAACCAGACTTTTGCCGGATCCTATACCTCCTGTAATTCCAATTTGTAATGGTTTTTTCAACTGAATTATCGATTGTCTACTAAACTCCTTGGGCAGCTACCAATTCCACATTCAACTCAAAATTATCTTCAATTGCTTTGTCTCCCAGATTTTCAAAAAAGTTTCCTGACCGGAATTTGATATCAAACTTGGTTCTATCTACTAAAATTTTTGCTTTAGCGGTTATTTGCTTTCCAAGGTTTTGAATAGTGGCCGGAAACGCAACTTCATTCGTAATTCCTTTGATCGTAAGATTTCCTTTGATGGTGTATTGATCCTTCTCAGTAGGTGTGATTGTGGTAATTACAAACGTTGCCTTGGGGTGCTTTTCAGTAGAGAAGAAATCATCGGACTTCAAGTGGCCAACCAGTCGCTCGTTCTTGTCAATATCAGTTATGGAGGTCATATCAAGAACAAATGAGCCGCCCGTTACTTTCTTAGACTTCACATTTAGGCTACCCTCGGCAATAGTAATTGCTCCCGTGTGCGACCCTGTTACTTTCTTTCCGATCCAGACCAACTTGCTTTTTTCGGCATCCACCTTATACTGATCATCTTTTGCTGTGAATGACATGATGATTGACGCAGTGGCAGCCGTCATAAGAATTTTTTTTAGGTTCATAGTTTTTAGTTTTGGATTCTGCCTTATGGCTTTTTGTTTTTGAGAACGTAAAAGAATCATTTTCAGCTCCCGTAAAACAACACAATTCGACCAATCCGAAAATCTTATCGACAATTTGGTGTACAGCGAAACATTTTAACACATCGTTAACAACTACACTAGCAATCTGAAATCAGATTTCAGGGCACAATCAATCTGAATTTTATTTTAGTATAATTTCAAACGCACAGAATCAACTTGTAAAATCTGTACGTTAGCTGAGAGCCCCTCTGCTTTAGGAAGAAGAATCCATTCACCTTTCTGTAATCCGGCTAAGTCAACTGTTGCCCTGGCTACGTGTGCCTGTGATAGAATGTTCCTGCCCTGACTTCGTGGAACGATCAAATGGCAGGTTACGCTGTCTTGCCCACTCGCAACAGTAAATTGAGCTGGCTTATTCAATAGATCAAGCTTTAATTTCCAAATCAATTCTTCAACCTCTCCAACTTCAAAACGGATTTCTGCAACAGGAGGATTTCGTTTGACCAATTCAACATTTGGAACGACAACTTCCTTTTCTTCCCGAAAATCTTCATTTACTTTATTTTCACTTATTGAGATGGTGATGGAATCTGGAAAATTAGTAAGAATGCCTTTTGGTCCCTCGATTTCAATTGAGTCTGGGAGAATAACAACCGGGCTTAATCTACCATAACCTCTTTTATAAGAGAAATTGGTGAGATCCGCCACCAGCTTGTACTTACGTAAATATCTAAGGTCAATTTTGAGGTCAAGTGTGTCACCCACGACATAGTTGATCTTTAAAGAACCCAATTGACCCGATACTAAAGAAAGTAATGTATTCCCGGGCATTTTTTTTACTTCTACGGGTCTATCTAATGGTACAAGCAAAGTAGGTAACCTCACGCCCAGGCTTTTGCGAAGCAAGTCCCAGCCATTTCCGGTAACGTTCATGCGTGCAGACTTTGGTATTGCGATAGGCAAGTATCTGCTATTATCAAATTCAAATTGCAATGGAAAAGTGATATTGGTAGTATGATTTTTATTCAAAGCGCTGAACAACCAGAAAATAATAGCTGTTAAAAAACAGAGTGCCACTGCTTTCCAGTTGGCTCGGTTAAATCGAAATAGATTGCTGATGACTTGAAGTACGCTCATGGCTAGAAAAGCAATACGAAGGTAGGCAAGTTGATGGCTAGTCCTAAAAAATTCGTTACAACAGGGCTAAAAAAAGAAGGTTCAATCTCAAGGATAAATCCATTAAGATTGAACCATTAATCCAGGGCATAACCCTGAGTAAAAGAAATAGGATTAAGAACTAGTTCTTTCCTGCCGCAGCTTTGGTTGATTCCATTGAAATGGCTGACTTTGAAAATTTAATTCTGCCACCACGCTCTACTTCAAGGATGAAGGTATCCCCTTCCATTTCGGCTACGCGGCCGTGCATTCCTCCAATAGTGACTACGTAATCCCCTTTTTTGATTTCTTCGGTAAATTTCTTCTGATCTTTTGCCTTTTTCTGCTGTGGGCGAATCATAAAGAAATAGAAAACCACCACCACACCAATCAAGGGCAGATACTGTATAAGGGATGATACCCCATTTGCTTGAGCTAATATAGACTGCATAATTTAAATTTTAGGCGCGCAAGTTATCTTATAAAAAGAAACATCCCAAACCGCCATGGTCTGGGATGTTATTCAATTATGAACTTTAATCTTTATCTATTTCACAGGCCCGTTTGCACCGTCTGCTTTAGGCGTAACCATCGCCTTGAATCGCAATGTATTTACTTTGGGCCAGGTATTAGAGGTAACCGTAACAGTCTTATTTTGAATATTAGGTTTTCCATTGGAATCAAACTCAGCCTTCACGAAGCCTGTTCCCCCAACCGGGATTGGCTCTTTTGACCAATCTGGAGTTGTACAACCGCATGAGCCTTGGGCTCCTTGTATAATTAGAGGAGCCTGACCTGTGTTCTTGAACTTATAGGTGTACTGAACTTTGGCGCCTTCTTTAATTGTGCCAAAGTCGTGATCCACTTTTTCGAATTCAATTACAGGCAATGGACCTTCAGGTTTCTCATCTGCTACAGGAGTGGCAGTTGCAGGGGCAGCGGCAGCAGTTGTCGAACTTTTGTTTCCCTCAATTTGGGATAATCTGCTTTCAAGTTCAGCTATTCTTTTCTCAGCAGCTTTGTCTTTGCAGCTCACGAATAAAGCTACGAGTGCAAAAACCATTGTAAGGCGAATTACATTTTTCATATGTGTTACGTTTTTTTCTAGATAATCAAATTCAAAATTATGGTGGAGGTATTCAAAAATCAATACCCTTTAACCTATTAACAATTCTTTAACTGTTTTTGGAACCGCGAATCTGAGCCAATAGTTCATCCACGTCTTCCAGAAGGCGTTCTGCTTTATTTTTTGCTTCCGAGGCTACTTTATTGCCTTGCGATTTAGCTTGTGTAGTTAACGGTGTTTCTTTGCCCGACACCAGATCGTTCACGAAGTCTTCCAATGTTTTTTTGTACTTATCCAGCTTGAAAGAGAGCTTTTCGCGAGTATTAGAGCCCTTATCTGGCGCATATAATATGCCGAGGATTGCACCTGCAGCGGCACCGGCTAAAAACGCAATTAGTGTATTACCTTTTTTACTCATAGTACAGGTTATTTTAAAAGGGAGACAAAGATAACTACTCAATTTCTGTCCGCAAAACTACTTATTGTCAATCAGTCCTCTACCACTTTTCTTAAGGACACCAGAAGATTTTAATTCTTTAGAAATTACGTCCAGAATACCGTTGATGAACTGACGACTTTTTGGTGTGCTATATTCCTTAGCTAATTCAATGTATTCATTGATACTAACTTTTACTGGAATGCCCGGAAAAGTAATCAATTCCGCCATGGCCATTTCAATAATTATTAAATCAGTTAAGGGCAATCGATCAACCTCCCAGTTGCGGGTATTCTTAGCGATTAATTTCTTGTGCTCTGGGTCAAGTTGAACGGCTGCTTCGAATAGTTTCTCCATAAAATCTTTGTCGTCCTCCCAATCAAGTGTCAATTTTTGAAGGTCAATTTTTTTAGTTGCCTCGTCAAACGATTTAATGGTCTTATCCACTAAACTTTTTATGATGTCTTTGTCTTCCGCCCACCGCATTACGTCTTCTTCATATTGATCGTGAATCGGGCTTTTACCCAGGATCAGTTTTCTGACAATGTGTTTAATGATGGCTTTTTGAGATTCCAGGTCGGGAGATTTTTCTTCATTGAATTTTTGAAATAGACTATCGGTCTTTATCACATCCTTAAACCAACCACGAACTTTTTCCATTTTACCGCTCCACCCACCAGCTTTTAGTAATTCTTTTGTAAGCTCAGCATTTGCAGAAAGTGCTTTGATCCATGCGTTTTCAATGAAATTTTTGTGATTAACTTTTTTATCGCTTTCGGCTACTTCGCCAAAGGCAACGAGCAACCCCAGTACTGAATGATAGAGGGCATTTAAACCTTCTACTTCCAGTAACATATTTTTCTGCAGGTGAGTAAAATCGCGCTTTACATTTTTGTTGTAAAGGACAAGAGCTTCTTCGGCCTTTTTTTCAATGAGTTCTTCGCTGCCGCTTGTATGAGGATTCTTGAATTTCTTTTCAAAAAGCTGACGGGCTGCTTTGCGCTGACTGGTTATAAGTTCCTTGTCCTGTACCTCCATTGAATTGAGGTCGGGCTGGAAGTGTTCATCAATGTAATCCTGAGAGAGGAGGTGGTCAGCTTGTTTACATTGTTCAAACGCAAACAAGGTTTGCATGATTTTGATCCGAAGTGTGCGTCTGTTCAACATAAATCAAAGAGCGTTTAGATAGCCACAGATTCACAGATTATAAGGTACTCTCTTTGTGGTCAGAGAATTTTCATCAAATTTGATAATTAAATATACTCCGTACAAATCCTAATAATCTGATAGTTCTCTTTTTGTAGTGGATATTCTTTTTCAGAATTCTTCATAAGCTAATCAGTGAATCTGTGGCGATTTGTCTTTATCGACTGAGGTATAGATTTCGCTCAGCGTAAATATTCATGAAGTAATCATCCATTAAATCATCGATGAAGTAAATAGCTTCGCCTGTGGATTTCATTTCGGGACCAAGTTCTTTATTAACTTCAGGAAATTTACTAAAGGAGAACACGGGCACTTTTATCGCATAGCCTTGTTTCTTCGGTGTGAAGTTAAAGTCTTTCACTTTTTTCTCACCCAACATCACCTTGGTAGCGGCATTTACATATGCCTCGTCATAGGCTTTGCAGATGAAAGGTACTGTACGTGACGCTCTTGGATTTGCTTCAATGATGTACACCTTATCCTGCTTGATGGCAAATTGAATGTTAATCAACCCAACTGTTTTAAGGGCCAAGGCAATTCGTTTGGTATAACTTTCGATTTGCTTCATCACAAAATCTCCCAGGTTGTAAGGTGGAAGCACAGCATATGAATCGCCAGAGTGAATTCCGGCAGGCTCTATGTGTTGCATAACGCCAATGATGTAGACATCTTCACCATCGCAGATGGCATCAGCTTCTGCTTCTATTGCCCCGTCCAGAAAATTATCCAATAAAACTTTATTCTCTGGCAAGTGTTTCCAGATGTCGAGAATATGATCCTCCAGTTCTTTTTCGTTGATCACGATCTTCATGCTTTGGCCGCCCAATACATATGAAGGCCTGACTAATAGAGGGAATCCAATTGTTTTTGAAACTTCAAGCGCTTCATCGGCATCAGTAGCTACCCCAAATTCTGGATACGGAATATTCATTTCCTTAAGCAGACTTGAAAAACTTCCACGATCCTCA